>NZ_JBHYVM010000007.1:201320-263057 GCF_042750105.1 Streptomyces sp. NPDC059443
TGTTGTTGGTCCCCCCTCGCGGCGGGGGCCGCAGACCCCCCCTCCCCCCCCACACCCCCCCCCGCCAGCGGCGGGAATTCCGCCGCACCCGGCGGTCCCGGCGCTCGCGCCTCCCGGCTCCGCCGAGGCCGGTGCCGGGCCGTCCCGTTCTGCGAGCGGCAACGCCGGGAGCGGACTGGCGAAGGCGGCCGCCGTGACCGCCGGACTGACCGCCGCCGGGGCGGTGTTCGGACTGGTCCGGGACCAGACCATCGCGCACCTCTTCGGGGCCGGGCACGACAGCGATGCCTTCCTGATCTCCTGGACCGTCCCCGAGATGGCCTCGACGCTGCTCATCGAGGACGCCATGGCGTTGCTGATGGTGCCCGCCTTCAGCCACGCCCTGGCCCGCCGGGCCGCCAGCCGGGCCGGGCTCACCCGCCGGGAGGCCCGCGCGCAGGACCCCGTACGGCTTCTCGTCGGGGCGACCCTGCCCCGGCTGGCCGTGCTGCTGGCCGCCGTGGCGTCCGTGCTCATCGTCGCCGCGCCCCTCGTCGTGGGGATCCTCGCGCCGGGGCTGCCCGATCCGGGGCTGGCCGTCGAATGCACCCGGATGACCGCCCTGACCGTGCTGTCCTTCGGGGTCGCCGGATACTTCAGCGCCGCGCTCAGGGCGCACCGGTCCTTCGTGCCGCCCGCCGCGATCTACGTCTCGTACAACGTCGGCATCATCGGGACCATGGTGGCCCTGCACGCCCTGTGGGGGGTGCGCGCCGCCGCCGCGGGGGTGGCCGTCGGCGGGATGCTGATGGCGCTGGTCCAACTGCCCGCCTTCATCCGCAACGTGGGCTTCGGCCCGCCCCGCGCCAAGGGCGCCCCGCGCAGCCAGCGGGACCGGGACCGGCCGACGCTGATCGCCTTCGGGGTCATCGCCCCGGTCATCTTCTTCGCCGTCTTCCGGCAGTCGCAGGTCCTGGTCGAGCGGTTCCTCGCCGCCTCGCTGCCCCCGGGCGCCATCTCGCACCTGAACTACGCGCAGAAGGTCGCGCAGATGCCGATGGTGCTGTCCCTGATGATCTGCACCGTCACCTTTCCCGTCGTCGCCCAGGCCATGGCCGGCGGGGAGCGGGAGAAGGCCCGGCGGCGGGTCGAACAGGACCTCGCGCTGGCCTCGCTCGCCGTGCTCATGGGGACCGCGCTCGTCATCGGGTACGCGCCCCAGATCATCCAAGTGCTCTTCGAACGCGGTGCCTTCACCCATCAGGACACCCTCGCCACCGCCTCCGTCATGCGGGTCTACGGTCTCGGGCTGCTCGGCCACTGCCTCGTCGGGGCGCTGTCCCGGCCCTTCTTCTCGACCGCCCGGCCCACCTGGTTCCCGGCGCTCGCGATGGGCGCCGGGCTCCTCGTCAACATCGTCGCCGGAGCCTTCGCCGTCGGCTGGTGGGGCACCTACGGGATCGCCGCCGCCAACGCGGCCGGGATCTCCACCACCGCCGCACTCCTGCTCACCGGACTCGGCACGCGGATCATCGCCATCCAGGTCCGCCGGGTCGCCGTCAGCATCGGACGGCTCTCCGTCGCCGCCCTCGCGGCCTGCGTCACCGGCTGGATCGCCGGGCCGATGATCCCCGACCCGCTGGTCAGCGCCGCGCTCGGCTGCCTGCTCGTCCCCGCCATGTTCGGGGCCACCGGGATGGCCATACGAGCGCTGGAAGTCACCGCCCTGCCGGGCCAGCTCGCCCAGCTCACCGCTCAGCTCACCTCCCAGCTCACCCAGCTCACCCAGAGGTTCCGCAATGTCCGCTGACACCGAAACGGCGCCCCCCGCCGCAGTGGTCCACCCGCGCCGGGCCGCATCCCCGTGGGTCCTGATGTACCACTCCGTCGCCGAGTTCACCGATCCCGCCGAGGACCCGTACGGCATCACCGTCACCCCGCACGCGCTGGAGGCCCAGCTGCTGTGGCTGCGCTCCCGCGGCCTGCGCGGGGTGTCCGTCGGCGAGCTGCTCCGGGCCCGCGCGGCCGGGCGCGGCGCCGGACTGGTCGGCCTGACCTTCGACGACGGCTACACCGACTTCCTGACCCGGGCGCTGCCGCTGCTGCGCCGCTACGACTGCACCGCCACCCTCTTCGTCCTGCCGGGGCGGCTCGGCGTCGACAACGTGTGGGACCCGCTCGGCCCCCGCAAGTCCCTGCTCACCGCCGAGGGCATCCGCGAAGTCGCCGCCGCCGGACAGGAGATCGGCTCGCACGGGCTGCTCCACCAGGACCTCACCGCGGCCCCCGACGACGTGCTCCAGCAGGAGCTGCGCGGCAGCCGCGAGCTGATCCGGGAGCTCACCGGGACCCTGCCCGCCGGGTTCTGCTACCCGTACGGGCACCTCGACGCCCGGGTCGTCAACGCGACCCGGGACGCCGGATACGCGTACGCCTGCGCGATCTCCCCCGGACGCCTCGCCGGGCCGCACGCGATGCCCCGTACGCACATCAGCCAGGCCGACGGCGGCCCGCGGCTGCTCGTCAAGCGGGCCCGGCACCAGGTCCGGGAGCTGCGTCGGGCGGTGCACTGGTGAGCGCGCAGAAGATGCTGCACATCATCACGGGCCTGGGCGTCGGCGGCGCCGAACAGCAACTGCGGCTGCTGCTGCGGCACATGCCGATGCGGTGCGACGTGCTGACGCTGACCAACCCCGGCCCGGTGGCGGAAGGACTGCGCGCCGACGGAGTCCGGGTCGTCCACCTCGGGATGCGCGGCAACCGCGACCTCGGGGCGCTGCCGAGGATGGCCAGGTTCATCCGGCGGGGCCGCTACGACCTCGTGCACACCCACCTCTACCGGGCCTGCGTGTACGGGCGCTTCGCGGCCCGCCTCGCGGGCGTGGGCCGGACCGTGGCCACCGAGCACTCGCTGGGAGACGGCGAGATCGAGGGCCGGCCGCTGTCGGCCGGGGTACGGGCGCTGTACCTGGCGAGCGAGCGGCTCGGCGCGGCCACGGTGGCCGTGTCCGACACGGTGGCGGCCCGGCTGGAGGCCTGGGGCGTGCCGGCCGCGCGGGTCCACGTGGTGCCGAACGGGATCGAGGCCGTGCGGTTCCGCTTCGACGAAGGCGTACGCCGGGCCACCCGGGCCCGGACCGGGCTGCCCGAGCGGGCGTTCGTCGTCGGCGGGGTCGGGCGGCTGGTTCCGGGCAAGCGGTTCGACGTACTGGTCCGGGCGGTGGCGGCGCTGCCGGGCGCGCACCTGCTGCTCGCCGGTGACGGGCCGGAGCGGGCGATGCTGCGCCGGCTGGCCGCGGAGCTGGGGGCGCAGGGCCGGATCCACCTGCTGGGGGAGCGGGATCCGCTGGGCGACAGCGCGGACGGGCGCACGCCCGGGATCCCGGCGCTGCTCGCCGCGATGGACGTCTTCGTGTCCCCGTCGCGGGAGGAGGCGTTCGGGCTGGCCGTCGTGGAAGCCCTGGCTGCGGGCCTGCCCGTCCTGCACGTCACCTGCCCGGCGATCGACGACCTCCCGGCGGCGCAGGCCCCGGGGGCGCGGCGGATCGGCACGGGCACCGAGGAGCTCGTCGCCGCGCTGCGGGGGCACATGGAGGCGGGCGTGCGCAGGCTCCCGCCGCCCGCGGTGGTGCGCCGGTACGACATCGTGCGCAGCGCTGCGCGGCTGCTTGACGTGTACGAGCTCGCGCTGGCCGGCGCTCCGGCCAGGGCCCGGACCCCCGCTCCTCAAACTCTCCCAGCTACCGCTGGGAGGGGCCCCCGGGAGGGGCTGGATCTGCCTCCGGCGGGGCTGGACGCGCCCGCTGCGCCGGATTTGGCCCCGGCGGCGACGCGCGTCGCGGGCCGGGCCGAGGGCGAGCCGCCCGGAGCGGTCCGTGGCGGTGAGAGCAGCTGAGCCGGCCCCCGCGGGGGTCCCCGTACAGAGACCCGAACCAACCCACCCGTCCAGAGAACAGAGGCACGTACATGGCTGACACCGCCGATCAGAAGAAGTCCACCCGCCGTCGCCGGGTACGGCTGGCGCCGCCGCCCGTGTGGTGGCCCTTGCCGGCCGCCGCGCTGCTGGGGCTGGCCGCGGGCGGGGCGTACGGGGTGCTCAAGGCGCCCGAGTACGCCGCCACCAGCTACGTCGTCGCCGTCCCGAACGACAGCACCGAGCCGGCCACCGCCCTCGGCTTCGCCCAGGCCTACGCCCGCATCGCCACCAGCAGTTCGACCCTCGCGTACGCCCAGCCCCGCGCGGGCATCGGCGTGGCGCAGCTCCGCACGCAGGTCCGCGCCGAAACCTCCCCCGAGTCCCCGATGATCGCCATCACGGGCACCTCGAAGAGCGCGAGCGGGGCCGCCGACATCGCGAACGCGGTGGCCGACGCCCTGTCGCTGAGCAGCAACCAGGCCGCCAAGAACACCGGCGTGCAGCTGCTGCTGTTCAGCCAGGCCGTCGCGCCGACCGACCCGGCCTCCGCGTCCGCCCCCCTCAGCGGGGCCGTCGGGCTGTGCGCGGGCGGGCTGCTGGGCGGGCTGTGGATGCTGGCCCGGCCCGCGCGGCGCAGGACCCGGGAAGAGGCGGCGGACACCGATGTCCCCGTCGTCCCCGTGGCCGCCGTCGCCGCCGGGGAGTTCGCCTCGCTGCCCGCGCAGGGTGACCACAGCGAATCCAAGGAGAAGGAGTCCGTCCGATGACTTCGGGCCCGGCAGCGGCGCTGTCGGTGACGCTGTGCCGCGATCCCCGGCAGTTCGCCGCGCTGGAAGAGCCGTGGAACCGGCTCGTCCGGGAGTGTCCCACCGCCACCCCGTTCCAGAGCCACGCCTGGCTCCACTCCTGGTGGCTGTCCTACGGCAAGGACGGCCGGCTCCGGATCGTCCTCGTGCGGCGCGGCGGGGAACTGGTCGGTGCGGCCGCGCTGATGCTCGTACACCGGCCGCTGCCGCTGCTGGTGCCGCTCGGCGGGGGCATCACCGACTACTTCGACGTGCTCGTGGCCGCGGACCATCGCGACCAGGTCGTCCCGGCGCTGGCCAACGGCCTGTACCGGGCCGCCCGGGGTGCCGTCGTCGACCTGCGCGAGGTGCGGCCCGGGGCCGCCGCCGAGGCGGTCTGCGCGGCGTGGCCCGGGATCGGCACCAAGCTCGCCGACTCCACCTGCATGGAGCTGCCGACCATGCCGTTCGACGAGCTCGTCAAGCGGATGCCGGCCTCCAGCGCCCAGCGGGTGCGGGCCAAGCTCCGCAAGACCGACGCGGCCGGGATCGAGGAGCACGAGGTCACCGAGCAGGAAGTGCCGCGTGCCGTACGGACGTTGCTGCGGCTGCACGAGAAGCAGTGGCGCGGCCGCGGGGTGACCCCCGAGCACCTCAAGCCGCGGTTCGCCGAACACCTGACCCGGGCCACCCGGCGGATGGTGCGGGCCGGGGAGGGGCGGCTGGCCGAGTTCCGGCTGGACGGAAAGGTGGTGGCCGCCAACCTCACCCTGCTCTCCGGCGCGTTGAGCGGCGGCTACCTCTACGGGGCCGACCCGGACCTGCGGGACCGGAAGGTCGACGTGGCGACGCTGCTGCTGCGCTACGAGACCGGCCGCGCGCACGCCGAAGGCCGCCCGGTGGTGAGCTTCCTGCGCGGCGACGAACCGTACAAGAACCACTGGCGGCCGCAGACGGTGGTCAACCAGCGCTTCCTGCTGGCCACTTCCGCGCTCGCGCCCCTGCTGCGACTGCACGAGTCGCAGGTGACGGGGCGCGAGCGGGCGGTGGACGCGCTGCGGGAGGCGCTGCCGGCCGCCAGGGACTGGCGGGCGCGGCTCAACGAACTGCGGGTCCGATGACCCGACCGCCCCGTCTAGAAGGGCCAGTAGCCGGAGTCCCTGCCCCAGTCGACCTTGACGCAGACCGACTGCTTGCCGACCAGCTTGGAGAGCCACTCGCCGAAGTTGAGCGGCACGCACCACTGCTTGCTGTTGACGGGCGGCTCCGCCGGAACGGTCGGCTGGGGCTTCGGCACGACCGGCGAGGGCACCGGGGACGGGACCTGCGGGGACGGGACCACGGGGTCGGGCTTGGGCACCACGGGGGCGGGGCTGGCGCTGGGGCTCGGATCCACCGGGACTTCCGGGCTCGGGGCGACCGGGCTCACCTCGGGGGCCGGGACCACAGGGCTCGGGACCACCGGGCTCGGGACGACGGGACTGGGGACGACCGGGACCGGGGCCTCCGGGCTGGGCGCGACCGGGCTGGGCGCGACCGGGCTCGGAGCGACCGGGCTCGGCACCTCGGGGGACGGGACCAGCGGGCTCGGGAGGACGATCGGCGGCGGGGTGACGACCGGGATCGGGATCTCCGGTGTGGGGATCTGCGGGGTCGGGACCACGGGCGTCGGGATCACGGGCGGCGTCGGGACCACGGGGGTCGGGACGACGGGGGTCGGGATCACCGGCGTCGGGATCACGGGCGTCGGGATCACCGGGCCGGGCTTCTGCGGGGTCAGCGCGTCCCGGAAGGCCTTCGCCGACTCCGGGTTCTGCTTGCACTGCCAGACGCCGTGCGGGCAGTAGTCGGTGATGGTGTGGTAGAGCGGCTTCTGCTGCTCGATCCACTTGAGCATGCGCCGCACGTACTCCGGGTTGTCCCCGTTGCGGTACAGGCCCCACTCCGGGTACGAGATCCGCTTGCCGTGTGCCTTCGCGAAGTCGACGTGCTGCCGGAGCCCGTACGGCTGGCTGATCTGGTCGTCGAAGGTGCGGCCGGGGGCCTGGTCGTACGAATCCATCCCGACGATGTCGACCACGTCGTCGCCCGGGTAGCACTTGGTCCAGCCGATCGCGTCCGTGCCGCGGTTCGGGGTGAAATCGAACTTGAACTCCTGGCCGGGCACGGAGCGCATCACGTTGACGATCCGCTTCCAGTACGCCTTCCAGTTCTCCGGATCAGGCCCGCACCGGTGGGTGTACGTGGTGCCGTTCATCTCCCAGCCGAGCACGATCACCGTGTCAGGGACGCCCAGCGACACCAGCCGCTCGGCGAGCTTCTTGAAGTGCCGGTCGTACTGGCCGTCCGCGCCGGCCCGGATCAGCTGGGTCACCTGGTAGTCCGGGATCCGGGCCTCGTTGCGCTCCTGCATGGGCACGTTGAGGACGAACATCCGGTCGTCCTTGGCCTGGCGCCATTCGGCCCAGTTCTCCAGGAAGCTGACGTTGCCTTCGATGCCCGCCCACTGGTCACCGGGCAGATAGGTGTGCCCGACCCGGATCTCCTTGCCGCCCAGCCAGTGCGACAGGAACGGGATCCGGGCCACTCCCGGCGGCCCGTAGTCGAGATAGGCGCCCATGGCGATGTCGGAGCCCGCGTTCTGTTCCTCGGGTGCCGCGAGGGCGGCCCCGGTGGCGAGCAGTCCGGCCGTGACCGTACCGATGCAGGTGCTCGCCAGTCGGCGACGTGGTCTGGGCATGGCGTCTCCCGAGCTTTCCTGAATCGGTGTGCTTACCAAAGACGTTAGACATCACATCTGACGAATGGCCTGTCCGGTGACGTCCACGTAGGCCATTCGCAGCTGCGCACCCTCCCCGCTTGGTCCGACTAGGTGAAAGACACCGTTTCCATGCACGCGCATCCCAACCAAGTGCCCGCAGTTCTGCTCAGACTCGATCGGAATCCGTTCCACCACGGAACCCTCGGCGCCGTCAGATCCCTCGGGCGCAAGGGCGTGGAGGTCCATGCCGTCGTCGAGGCCGGGGGAGGTCCCATGGGGCGTTCGCGCTACCTGCATGCCGTGCATCCCGGGCCGCCCGAGGGCCTGGACGCCGAGGCGCCCGGAGCGCTGCTGGAGTGCCTGACCGGGGTGTCCGAGCGGATCGGCCGCCCGGCGGTGCTCATCGCGATGGACGACCTGAGCGCGATCGCGGTGTCCCGGGCCGCACCGATGCTGGGCGGCCGTTTCCGGATCCCCCATCAGCCCGACAACCTGCCCGCGCGGGTGGCGGACAAGGCCGAGCTGTCCCGGCTGTGCGCCCGGTGGGACGTCCCGCACCCGGAGACGGTGATCCCGGCGAGCGGGGCCGAGGCGGCGGAGGCCGCGTGGCGGCTGGGGCTGCCGGTGATCGCCAAGTGGAGCCGGCCGTGGCTGCTGCCCTCGGGCACGGACCTGCGCAGCACCACCCTGGTCCACGCGGCCGCCGAGGCGCGGCGGCTCTACGAGCGCTCGGCGCAGGCGGGCAGCCGGCTGCTGCTCCAGCGGTTCCTGCCGGCGGGGCCGGACACCGACTGGTTCTTCCACGGCGCGTTCGGCCGGGGCGGGCATCCGCTGATCACCGGGTCGGGCCGCAAGGAGATGTCCTGGCCGGTGCGGACGGGGCTGACGGCGGTCGGCCGGTGGCTGCCGGATCCGGCGGTCGAGGAGGCGGGGCTGCGGCTCGCCGAGCGGCTGGCCTACCAGGGCATCCTGGACCTGGACTTCCGCCGGGACGAGCGGGGAGTCTTCCGGCTGGTGGACTTCAACCCCCGGCCGGGGGCGCAGTTCCGGCTGTTCACGGACTCGGCCGGGCTGGACGTGGTCCAGGCGATGTACCTGGACCTGACGGGGCAGCGGGTCCCGGAGCCGTCCGGCGGTCCGGGCCGGATCTTCGTGGCGGAGAACTACGCCCTGCTGTCGGCCATCCGCTCCCGCTCGCTCCCGCGCCGCCCGCCGCCCGCTCCGGCCGCCGTCCCGACGGCCGCCTCCGGTACCGGCGGGGGGCGGCGGCCCCCGCGGGGCCCCCCGGGCCGCGCCCCCCCGCCCCGCCCCCGCCGGCCCCCCGCGCGGGCGCCCGGCCGGCGGGCGGCCGCCGGTCCGGGGGGGGCCCGGCGCCCGCGGGCGGCGCCGCGGCGGAACCGGGCCGGGCCGTACGGGCGCTGCCGCGCGGGGAGCGGGTCCGGGTGGAGGCGGCCTGGTTCGCCGCCGATGACCTGATGCCGTTCCTCGCGATGCTCACCGCGTTCCTGGGCCGGGGCGCCGGGAAGGCCGCGCGGGTGCTGCGCGGGGTCCCCGCGCACGGGCGCCGCAGGGCCCGGGCGGTGGTCCGGGCGCCGCGCCAGCGCGGCCGAGGTCTTCCCCCGGCCGCCTCCGGCGGACCGGCGGCCTCCCGGACCGCCCCGCCGGAGGCCTCGGCGGAGCCGGACGAGCTGGTGACGCGGTGAAGGGATGACGGGGTAACCCCTCCCGGGTCGGATCCCCGGGCGGATCCCGGGCGCAGGAGGCGGTGGACGAACCATGGGAACGGGACTGGAGGGACAGCGGTGACACGGATGGACGATCTCGTGGTGATCGGAGCGGGCCCGTACGGGCTGTCGATCGCTGCCCACGCCGCGGGCGCGGGGCTCGGAGTACGGGTACTCGGGCGGCCCATGGCCTCCTGGCGGGATCACATGCCCGAGGGCATGTACCTGAAGTCGGAGCCGTGGTCCTCCAACCTGTCGGCGCCCGGCGGGCGTTACACGCTGGCCGAGTACTGCGAAGGCCGCGGGATCCCCGCCGAACACGGAACTCCGCTGCCCATCGGGACGTTCAGCGCGTACGGGCTCTGGTTCGCCCGGCATGCCGCACCCCCGGTGGAGGAGGCGACCGTCACCGAAGTCACCCCGCAGGGCGACGGGTTCCGCGTCCGCACCGCCGAGGGGCCGCCCCTGCTGGCCCGGACGGTGGCGCTGGCCGTCGGCGTCATGCCCTTCGTCCGGTACCCCGGGGCGCTACGGGACCTGCCCGCGCACCACTACTCGCACAGCAGCGGCCACCGCGACCTGACCCGCTTCGCCGGCCGCGAGGTCGCCGTGCTCGGCGCCGGGCAGGCGGCCCTGGAAACCGCAGCCCTGCTCGCCGAGGGCGGAGCCCGCCCCTGCCTGGTGGCCCGGCGGTCCCGGCTGAACTGGAACACCGTGCCGCAGCCGCTGCGCCGGCCCCCGCTGCGGGCCCTGCGCGCACCGCACAGCGGACTGGGCACCGGCTGGCGCAGCTGGGCCTGGTCGGAGCTGCCTTGGGCGGTGCGCAGGCTGCCCGCGCCGACCCGGGAGCGGATCGCGGCCACCGCGCTGGGCCCGGCCGGAGCCTGGTGGCTGCGCGAACGCTTCGAGCGGCGGGTCCCCGTACTGCTGGGGCACCGGCTGCACCGGGCGGTTCCGGCCGGGGAGCGGACCCGGCTGGGGCTGACCACCGCGGCCGGGGAGTCCGTCGTGCTGGACACCGCCCATGTCATCGCGGCGACCGGGTTCACCCCGGCCCTGGACCGGCTGGAGCTGCTCGACGCGGGGCTGCGGGCCGCGCTGGCCACCGTGGGGGAGAGCGGGACCCCGGAGCTGAGCCCCGGGTTCGAGTCCTCGTGGCCGGGGCTGTTCTTCGCGGGGCTGCTGACGGCTCCCTCATTCGGCCCTTCCATGCGATTCGTGCACGGCGCCGGCTTCACGGCGGGGAGACTGGTGGCAGGAGTCCGCAAGCGCCTGGGCACCAGGGGCCCGCTGGCGGGTTCCGCCGGTGCGCCGCGGGCCGACCGGACTCCGGCGGCCGGGCACAGAGCGTGAGAGCCAGTCACATCAAGTGAGAGGTGTCGCGATGGGCGCTGAGCGAGCACAGGGCCGCGGCTGGGTCAGGATTCCCGCCAGCCGCGCGGAACAGCAGCCCGCCGCGCCGAGGCCGGCGCCCCCGCAGGCCGTGCGCGGGCAGGCCCCGTACGCGCAGGCCCCGTACGCGCAGCAGCCGCTTGCCGGGTACGCGCACGCGCACGTCCACGCCGCCTCGTATCCGAGCACCCCGTACCCGCAGGCCCCGTACGACCCCTCGATGATCTACCTCTCGCTCGTCAAGCGCTGGCGGGAGGCCGGACGGACCCTTCCGGGGCATCCTGACGAGGAGTGGGAGCGGCTCATTTCCCAGCCGTGCTGGCCCGGCCGTTAGGTGGTGTGAGTCTCGTGGCAGCGGCGGAGCGACACGATCGGAGACCGGGCGGGAAGAGCCCGGGAAACCCCCGTACCGGGCCGGGCGAGCGGCTCGCGCTCAACGGCATGGGCAGTTTCGAGTGGGACCTCACCGACGGGACCCTGGTCCTGGACGAGGCCGGGATGAAGGTCTTCGACCTGGAGCCGGCGGAGTTCGACCACACCCCCGAGGCCCTGGGGCTGCGGATCCCGGCCGACGACGCCGCACGGCTGCGGGAGACCGTGCTGGCGGTGCTGGACGGCGGGGAGGAGGCGTACGGCCAGTACTTCACGGTCCAGCGGCGCGACGGCCGCGACCAGTGGACGCACACCCAGGGCCGGGTGGTCCGGGACGAGGACGGGCGGCCCGTACGGATCCTCGGCATCGTCCGGGACGCGACGGCCGAGCTCGCCCACCTCAACGCGCTGCGGAAGCTGGAATCGGCCCGCGCCCAGCAGGCCACCATCGTGCAGCGGACCACCGAGGCCCTGTCGCGGGCGGTGACGGTGGACGACGTGACGGCCACCCTGACGGGCGCGGGCGCCCTGGAACGGCTCGGTGCGGAGGGGCTCGCGCTCGGGCTGGTCGAGGGCGGCACCATGAAGATCATCGCGCTGAGCGGGGAATCCCTGGAGATCCTCAGCGAGCGCAAGTTCACCCGGCTGGACGGCTCGCTGCCGCTGTCCCAGGCGGTGCTCACCAGGAAGGCACGTTTCGTCACCTCGCTCGCCGAGCTCTCGGACGAGTTCCCGCTGCTCGCCGACTACCTCCGCCGCATCCAGTTCGACGCGGCCGCCTACCTGCCGCTCATCGCGCAGGCCAAGGCCATCGGCGGGCTGGTGCTCTTCTACCGGCGGCGCACCGAGTTCAGCCCCGAGGAGCAGAACCTCTGCCTCGGCCTGGCCGGCATCGTCGCCCAGTCGCTCCAGCGGGCGCTCCTCTTCGACCAGGAGCGCGAGTTCGCCACCATGCTCCAGGCCGCCATGCTGCCCCGCCGGATCCCCGAGATCAGCGGCGGGGAGATCGCCGTGCGCTACCACTCCGCCTGGAGCGGGCGCGAGGTCGGCGGTGACTGGTACGACGTGATCTCCCTGCCCCGCGACCGCGTCGGGATCGTGGTGGGCGACGTACAGGGCCACGACACGCACGCCGCCGCCATCATGGGCCAGCTCCGCATCGCGCTGCGCGCGTACGCGGGCGAGGGCCATCCGCCGTCCACGGTGCTGGCGCGCGCCTCGCGGTTCCTCGCCGAGCTGGACACCGAACGGTTCGCCACCTGCATGTACGCGCAGGTGGACCTGGAGACCGGAGGGGTACGAGCGGTCCGCGCGGGCCACCTCGGACCGCTGATCCGGCACACGGACGGGCGAACCGGCTGGCCCAACGTGCGCGGCGGCCTGCCGCTCGGGCTGGCCACGGTGTTCGAGCAGGAGGAGTTCCCCGAGACCCGGCTCGACCTGGTTCCCGGGGAGACGCTGGTGCTGTGCACCGACGGACTCGTGGAGGAGCCCGGCACCGCCATCACCCAGGGCATGGAGGCCCTCGCCCACGCGGTCCGCAGCGGCCCCCAGGAGGCCGGGGCGCTCGCCGACCACCTCTCCGACCGGCTGTGGGAGCGCTGGGGCTCCGGCGACGACGTGGCCCTGCTGGTGCTGCGCCGGGCCCCCGACCCGGGCACCCACCGGGCCCCGCGCATCCACCAGTACGTGCACCAGGCGGACCCCGAAGGGCTCTCGGAGGCCCGCTACGCCCTGCGGCAGGCGCTGCGCGACTGGGGCATGCCCGAGCTCGCCGACGACGTGGAGCTGGCGGCGGGAGAGCTGCTGGTCAACGCCCTGCTGCACACCGACGGCGGAGCGGTGCTGACGATGGAGGTACTGCCCGAGCCGGTCCGGCGGATCCGGCTCTGGGTCAAGGACCGTTCCAGCGTGTGGCCGCGCAGGCGCACCCCGGGGGAGTCGGCGACCACGGGGCGCGGGCTGCTCCTGGTGGACGCGCTGGCCACGCACTGGGGGGTGGAGTCCCGGGGCGACGGCAAGGCGGTGTGGTGCGAGTTCGACGCGGCGGGCAGCGCCGCCCGCAGCGCGCCGTGACCGGACGGACACGCCGAGTTGTGGAGCCCGCGGGGCGGGGTGATGATGCGGACCATGGAACGGATTCTGTGGATTTCGCCGTGCGCCGTCTGAGCAAGGGCGCGGTGACGGGTGTCCTGGCGCTGCTGCTGTTCGCCGCCGGGGCGCCGAAGGTGGTGGACTGGACGACCGGGCGTCCGCACGCGGCCCCCGGGTGCCAGACGGTGGCCTTCATGTCGATGACGGGCGAGGCGCCGGCGTGCCGCTGACGCCGGCCTGCTGCGGACGTCCGCCTGCTGCTGACGTCCGCCCGCCGCTGACGCCCGCGTGCCGCTGACGCCCGGGTCCGGGTAGCGGCGGCTACCGGACGGGGCGTCCTCGCGCATGCGTGCGGCGGCTACCGGTGGTCGATCACCGTGACCGGGTGGCTGTCCCGCGCGACCGTGTCGATCGACCGCGGCAGCAGTCCGCCGCCGAAGTGGAGCCTCTGCAGCTGGGCCTCCGCCAGCGCCTCGCCCGCGTGCACGTTCGGGGTGAACCGGAGCGTGCCGTGGGCCGACCAGCCGTGCTCGACGCCGTCGCACACGGCGTCGCCGCCGCCGATGCTGAGGCGGACGTCGTCCTGGATCACGGTCGCCTTGATCTGAACCGCTCCCGAGAGTGACGGGTCGGTGCACGCGTAGGACCCGAAAAGGTGGATCGTTCCGTCCTCGGCGATGTGAGCTTCCGAAGATACGTAAATTCCATTGCCGTGGGCGGCGGCATTCGCCGGGGCGGTGAATACCGCCGTGGCGCCCAGTGCGGCGAGTGCGGCCAAGGCCATGCGGGGGCCGGTCGCGGCCATCGTTCCTCCAGTTGGACGGGGGTTGCAAGGGGTTGCGGAATTCCGCCGGAACGCATTGTGCTGGCATATGGGGTCCCATGTGTTCCGCGTGCTCGTGTCGGTGTGTGCAATTCCCCGCCCGGGCGCGTGAGACTGGCCGGAATACGTCCCCGAAGATCCCCGAAGGGATCCCGCATGCGTCAGCCCGCCGCCCCGCGCTCCGCCCGCCGCGTCCCGCGTTCCTGCGCCCGCCCCGCCGCCCGTTCCGCCTCCGTGCTCGCCGCCTCCGCCGCCCTCCTCCCGCTCCTGCTGTTCGGCGCCACGGGCTGCTCCGGTGCCTCCGAGGGCGGCGCGCAAGCCCCCGCCGCGGTGGCCGCCGTACCGGTGGACGACGGAGCGCCGGGTGCCGGGGAGGAGCCCGGGGCGGAGCGCGAGGGGACGGCGCGGGCGGCCTCGAAAGATGCCCATGTGGGTGACTCCGTACGGGTCAACGGGCGGGAGGTCGGCCGCCACCTCCAGGTGGTCCTCAACGCCTACGTGGACCCGGCGGTCACCGTCGAGAAGAACTTCGCCCCGGCGGCCGGCAAGCGCTGGGTGGCCGCCTCGATGTCGTTCGTCAACATCGGCGGAGCCTCGTACGGGGCCCTCGGGCGCATGTGGGCGCTCGACAGCGCGGGGCAGCGCCACGGGGTGGTGCCCACCGGGGAACTCACGACCGGCAAACCACTCGTCTTCGATTCCCTCGCGGTGGGTGAGCGGGCCGAAGGATGGGTGGTGTTCGAAATTCCGGAAAACGCTCGGATCGTACGGCTCCAGTACCAGGACGCGAACATCCAGGCGAATTCCGGAGGTGGATTCTGGGCGGTCTAGCCCGCCCGGGTGAAACGGCGTCAAAAGGCCGGGGTATGGACCACTAAGGTGCGGCGCATGACTTCTACCCAAGCCGAAATCGACCGTTCCCAGCTCGGCACCCTTTCGGTGCTGGCGTGGATCGGCGACCCCTCCGAAGGCCACGACCTCCCCTACCTCATCGCCTACACCCTCGGCGACGGTCCCGGAGGCCGAGAGGCGAGCGAGGCCGCCGCGCGCGGGCTGCTGGAGGAGGGCGGCCTGCCCATCGGCGACGTGGTCCTGGACGGCCGCGACCCGGTCAGGAAGTTCCCCGTACAGGTCCTCCTGGAGGGGAACCAGATCGCGCTCACCCTGCCCGGGATGAACGCCCGGTGCACCGCCCCGGACGAGTGGGTCGCCGCCGCCGACGAGGGCGGCCAGGTCTACTTCCTCTTCGCCACCCGCGCCTGGCCGGAGGCGGCGCCCGGCGCCCCCGTCGCGCCGGAGGTGCTCCAGGCGTTCGCGGGTGACCCCGAGGTGCTCAACAGCTGCGCCCACTTCCTGCTCCAGGTGACCCGCCTGAAGCGGTAGTCGCGCGCCTCGCGCCGGCCGCCGGGCTCCCAGCCTGCCCGGTGGCCGGTCCGGGTTTCCGGGATCCGGCGCGCTGGATCATGGTTCAATGCCGTCCGAGACGCAGCCCGTGATCCCCGGCAGATTCGAGTAGCTCATGGTCGAGCCCCTGGGCCCCCGAGACCCCCAATGGGTCGGCTCCTACCGGCTGGTGGGCCGGCTGGGTGCGGGGGGCATGGGTGTTGTCTACCTCGCGACCTCGCCGGGCGGCCGGAAGGTCGCCGTGAAGGTCATCCGGCCCGAGCTGGCGGAAACCCCGCAGTTCCGGGTGCGGTTCGCGCGTGAGGTGGAGGCGGCTCGTCAGGTGGGCGGGTTCCATACGGCGCAGGTGGTGGACGCGGATCCCGGGGCGGATTCTCCTTGGCTGGTCACCGCGTACATACCGGGGCCGACCTTGCAGCAGGTGGTGGCTCAGCGGGGTCCGCTCGGTGCTGATGAGGTCCTGCGGCTGGGTGCCGGTCTGGCGGAGGGGCTCGACGCGATCCACCGTTGTGGCCTGGTCCACCGGGACTTGAAGCCCGGCAACGTGATCCTCGCCGAAGACGGCCCCCGCATCATCGACTTCGGCGTCGTGCACGACCAGGGGGCCGACGGGATGACCCGTACCGGGACGGTCATAGGCACCTACGCCTACATGTCCCCCGAGCAGATACGGTCCGCCCCGGTCTCGCCCGCCAGCGACGTGTTCGCCTTCGGGTCGGTGCTGGCCTTCGCCGCCGCCGGCCACAGTCCCTTCGACGCGACGACCGTGCCGGCCATCGTCCACCGGGTCACCAGCGAAGCTCCCCGGCTCGACGGGCTCTCCGGCGGCCTGTACGACCTGGTCGTCGCCTGCCTGGCCAAGGAGCCCGCGGGCCGCCCGTCCACCGGCGAGGTCCTGACCCGGCTCTCGGTCACCGGAGGCCGGGGAAGTGGGGGCGGTACGGGTGGTGCGGGCGGTACGGCTGTCGACGCGGCGCCCTCGGTCCCGTTCAACGACCTGCCCACCGCGCCGGGTTCCCCCGAGGCCCAGCTTCAGCCCCAGCTTCAGCCCCAGCCCCAGCCCCAGCCTCAGCCCACGGTCGAGCCCGAGCCCGGTACCCTGCCCGTCGCCGCCGCCGCGAGGACGCTCCCCCGGCGCACGCTGCTGATCGGCGGGATCGCCGCCGCCGCGGCGACGGCGGTCGCCGTACCCGCCTACTTCCTGTGGCCGGGGTCGGGGACGGACGCGGATCCCGGCGGGCCCGTCGCGCGCCTCGCCGGCCACACCAACGAGATCACATCCCTCGCCTTCGGGCCCGACGGCAAGACCCTGGCCAGCGGAAGCGACGACCACACGGTACGGCTGTGGGACGTCGCCACCGGCCGCACGATCACGACGTACAGGGGGCACACGGACAACGTCATGTCGCTGGCCCACAGCCCGGACGGCAAGACCCTGTACTCCGGCGGCTTCGACAAGACCCTGCGGCGTTGGGACCTGCGCACCGGCAAGCCGATGAGCCTCGTGGCCTCGTACAACGGCGAGTACGACTATGTCTGCTCCCTGGCCGTCAGCCCGGACGGTGAGACGCTCGCCGTGGGCGTCGGGAGCCGGGTCGAGCTCGTGGCGGTCTCCACCGGCCACTCCTCCGCCACCCTCACCGGGCACGGCGGCAGCCTCAACGACCTCGCGTTCAGCCCGGACGGCAAGCTCGTGGCCAGCGTGGCTTCCGAGATAGGCGCCAAGATCTGGCTCTGGGACGTCGCCACCGGCCGTCTCCTCAAGACGCTCACCGGTGAGAGCAAGGACCACTTCAACGCGGTGATGTTCAGCCCGGACGGCAAGACCGTCGCCGGCGCGGGCCCCGGGGTCCAGCTGTGGGACCTGGCCACCGGGAAGCCCACGGCGACCCTCACCGACCCCCATCCGTACGTCGACACGGCGGCGTACCGCCCGGGCGGCACGATGATCGCGGGAGCCGGAGGCGTGCGCGAGCCCAACACCGCGGACAACACCGGTAAGACCGTCAGCCTCTGGGACCTGTCCACGGGGAGCGTCACCAAGACTCTGACCGGCACCATGCCCAAGTCCCGGATGGACACGTACACCACGGCGGTGGCCTTCAGCCCGGACGGCAGGACTCTGGCGGCGAGCCTCAACCAAGTCGGCACGCCCGACGAGTCCGGCCACTCGATCCAGCTCTGGAAGCTCTCCTAGCTCACCACCTCTCGACTTCTTCAACGGACGGTATTCATGGACGCGTTGTCACCGGACGACCCCCAATGGGTCGGCCCCTACCGGCTGGAGGGGCGGCTGGGTGCGGGGGGCATGGGTGTTGTCTACCTCGCGACCTCGCCGGGGGGTCGCAAGGTGGCCGTGAAGGTGGTCCGGCCCGAGCTGGCGGAAACCCCGCAGTTCCGGGTCCGGTTCGCGCGTGAGGTGGAGGCGGCTCGTCAGGTGGGCGGGTTCCATACGGCGCAGGTGGTGGACGCGGATCCCGGGGCGGATTCTCCTTGGCTGGTCACCGCGTACATACCGGGGCCGACCTTGCAGCAGGTCGTGGCCCAGCGGGGCCCGCTGGCCTCTGATGAGGTTCTGCGGCTGGGTGCGGGGCTGGCGGAGGGGCTCGATGCCATCCACCGTTGTGGCCTGGTCCACCGGGACTTGAAGCCCGGCAACGTGATCCTCGCCGAGGACGGCCCCCGCATCATCGACTTCGGCATCGCCCGCGCCGTGGACGCCAGTTCGCTCACCGCCACCGGTGCGGTCTTCGGTACCTACGCCTACATGTCGCCCGAGCAGATCCGTGCTGACAAGGCCGGGCCCGCCAGCGACGTCTTCGCACTCGGCTCGGTACTGGCCTTCGCGGGCACCGGCCACAGCCCCTTCGACGCGCCCACCCTCCTGACGGTGGTGCAGCGGATCTTGGACGAACCGCCCGCGCTCGGTGGCCTCGACGGCGAGCTCCGCCACCTCCTGGACTCCTGCCTCGCCAAGGACCCGGCCGACCGGCCCTCCGTCTCGGAGCTGCCCGCCCGGTTCGCGGGAGCCCCCGCGAGCTCCGGCGCCCCCCGGCCGGAGGCGGCGGTTCCTGCCCCGGCCCCGGCTCCGGCCCCGGCTCCGACGCAGGCCGCGACGGTGGAGGATCCGGCCGCGCCGGCGGATCCGTACGCTGCCACGCGGACGGGCCTCGCCCCGGCGACGCCCGAGGTCCTGGCCACGCCGGTGCCGTCCGTCCCCGCCCTGACCGCCCCCGAGCCGGCCGCGGCCCGGGTGTCACGGCGTGCGCTGGTGCTCGGCGGTCTCGGGGTCGCCGTGGCCGCGGCGGTGGGCGTACCGCTCTACCTGAGCCGGGACGACGGCTCCCTCAAGGGCCCCGACGGCATCAACGCACTCGCCTTCAGCCCGGACGGCGGGACACTGGCCGCCGCCAGCCCGGACGGGACGATCTGGCGGTGGGAGATGCCCAGCCGGCGCAGCACGGTCACCCGCATCGAGATCGCCAGGTACACCCAGGCCAACGCGTTCAGCCGGGACCTCAAACTCCTCGCGAGAGCGGAGGAGAACCGGATCCAGCTGTGGGACGTGGCCACCGGCCGTAGCGCGGGCATCTTCACCGGGGCCGCGTCGGACGAGCTCCAACAGAGTTTCTTCGACTCCGTCGCCCTCAGCCCCGACAACGGGGCGCTGGCGGGGACCAGCCGCAAGGGGGTGTACGTGTGGAGCCTGCCCTCGGGCCGCGCCCACGCCTTCCGCGAGGACGTGACGCGCGGGCCCGCGGCGTTCGCCCCGGACGGCGGCCTACTGGCCATCGGCGCCCCCGTCGAGGTGCGGCAGATGCCCGCCGACCAGGTCGTGGCCAAGCTCGCCGGCGAGCAGAACGACTTCTCGAACCTCGCGGTGTTCAGCCCGGACGGCCAGATCCTGGCCGTCACGCAGACGGACCACAAGGTGCGGCTCTGGAACACCGCTTCCCGTCAGGACATCGCCGCCCTGGACCGCCACGGGACCCAGATCGAGGCCCTCGCGTTCCACCCGGGCGGCAGGATCATGGCCAGCGCCGACGGGGACGGGAAGGCCTACTTGTGGGACACGGCCTCGGGATCGACCACCGCCGAGTTCGACGGCGGCAGCCGCATCGAAGCGCTGGCGTTCAGCCCCGACGGCAAGACCCTCGCGGCGGGGATCCGGGACGGCGCCATCCGCCTCTGGAACGTTCCCTGAGGGCCTTGGGCCGGGCTGCGACCTTGCGCTGCGTCCCTAGGGCCGCTCGAAGGCGAAGCGCAGGGAGCGGACCCGGTTGTCGAAGTTGGACCCGGCCAGGTCCGGCAGGCCGACCGCGCGCAGGCCGACCGGGCGGGTCAGGAGCTCGCGGAAGAGCGCCTTCATCTCCACCCGGGCCAGGTGCGCGCCCAGGCAGAAGTGCGGTCCGCCGCCGCCGAAGCCCAGGTGGGGGTTGGGGGAGCGGGTGATGTCGAAGGCGTCCGGGTCGGGGAAGACGGCCTCGTCGCGGTTGGCGGAGGCGTAGTACAGCACCACCTTGTCGCCCGGGGTGAACAGGTGCCCGCCCAGGGTGTGCTCGGCGGCCACCGTCCGGCGGAACTGGATGATCGGCGTGGAGTGGCGGATCATCTCGTCCACCGCGCCGTCCGCGTGCTTCTCGAAGTCGCCGAGCAGCAGGTCGCGTTGGTCCGGGTGGTCGGTGAGCAGCGTCAGCCCGTGGGTGATGGCGTTGCGGGTGGTCTCCACCCCGGCCACCATCAGCAGGGAGAAGAACGCGCCGAGCTGGCGGGCGCCGAGTGCCTGGCCGTCCACGTTCGCGGTGACCAGCGCCGAGATCAGGTCGTCCGTCGGGTTCTTGCGCCGCTCCCGCCCGATCCCCGCCACCATCCGCTGCATCCTGGCGAGTGCCCGCAGCCCGCGCCCGGGCATCCGCAGCCGGGACGCCAGGCCCCGCTCCACGCCGATGTTCTCGGAGGCGTGGTTGACGCGGTCGGCGATCTCGGCGCGGTAGTGCTCCGGGATGCCCATCATGTTGCAGATGACCTCCAGGGGCAGCCGGGAGGCCACCGCCGTGACGAACTCGTCCGGCCGCTGGTCCAGTACGTCGTCCACGATGCGGGCCGCCACCGCGTGGATGTCCTCCTCGGCCGCCGCCAGCAGCCGGGGGGTGAAGGCCCGCTGCACGATCTTGCGCAGCTGCGCGTGGTCCGCGCCGTCCAGGTTGACCATCGAATCCCCGAACAGCGCACGCACCCACCGGGCCGGCTCGGGCGTCGTCACCCCGGGCGCGCTGGCGAACACCTTGGGGAGCCGGCTCGCCTCCTGCACGTCCGCGTGGCGTACGAGGGCCCAGTGCCCGGTCCCTTCGGGGACGAACACGGGGGAGTCGAGGGCCCGCAGTCGGGCGAAGGCGGCCAGCCGGTGGGCGGGGGGCGCCTGCCAGAACGCGGGGTCGGCCAGTTCCCTGCCGGAGGCTTGGCCTGGGTCCTGGCCGGGGCGTTGTGCGGGGAGTGTCATGGCCGTGCCTCCAGTTGCTGCGTGTCGCTCTGCGGTGGAGAACGGTGGTGGGGGTGCGGGAGTGACGGTTCGGCGCGGCGCCGTTGCCGGGGACCAGCCCCCGGACCCCCGCGCCTCAAACGCCGGCGGGGCTGGAATTGACCGGCGGGGCCGGTTGGGTGCCGCGTACGGACAGGGTCATGCCGACGACCACCGTGGCCGCCGCGACCAGGCCCGCGTAGAGGACGGCGTACGTACCCGCCCATGAGCAGGCGAGCACCGCGAGGGCGGAGACCGGCAGGGTCAGCTGCTGGGCGAGGCCCCGCTTGAAGTGGCGGGAGTGCAGCAGCCAGACCATCAGCAGGAAGACCGCGGCCGGGACGGTGACGGCGGCGTTCGCGGCGAGCTGCGAGATGTGTGCCTTGCCGACCGCGTGTTCGACGGCGACCTCGATGCCCGCGCCGATCGCCGCGCCCGAGCCGAAGATCAGCAGGTGCCCGTAACCCCACGGGATCGCCTCCCGGTTGGAGGTCAGCCGCTCGTGCATCGGCACCGCGAAGTAGATCCACCAGGCGGCGAAGACGATCAGCAGACCGCCGGCGGCGATGGGCAGCAGCTCGCCCAGGGCATCGTGCTCGTCGATCGCCGACTTCACGGCCACCGTGCTCGCCGCGATCGTCTCGCCCAGCACGATGATCGTGAACAGGCCGTAGCGCTCCACGATGTGGTGGGCGTGCCACGGGGTCTGGTGACCGTGCTCGGCCACCACCGGTACCAGCAGCTCCGCCGCGGCCACGACCAGGAACAGCCAGCGCTTGATGTCGTCCGGTGCGAACAGCAGGCCCACCCAGCCGGCCTGGCAGACGACCAGCCCGGCCGCGTACTTCAGGGCCGCCGCGCGGGCCTCGCCGCTCTCGCCGGCGGCGGCCCGCAGCCACTGGGCGGTGAGCGCCACGCGCATGATCAGGTAGCCGACGACGGCCACCGTCCAGTCGTTCTGGTCGAACGCCCGGCTCACGCCCGCCGCGTAGACGAGCACGCCGGCGATCTGGACGAGCGTCGCGATCCGGTACGGCACGTCGTCGCAGTCGTAGGCGGAGGCGAACCACGTGAAGTTCATCCACGCCCACCACACGCCGAAGAAGACGAAGAAGTAGCCGATCACGCCGGTCCCGGGATGGCCTTCGGCCAGGGCGTGCACGAGCCGGGCGCCCGCCTGCGCGATCGCGACGACGAAGCAGAGGTCGAAGAACAGCTCCAGCGGGGTCGAGGCCCGGTGGCCCTCGTCCCGGCTTCGGGCGGTCATGGGTACGTAAGACAGAGCCATGCCGTCCAGGACAGCAGCCCTACGAGGCTCAGCAGGCGAGGCGCGCGGCCCTCAGCGCCCGTGTGCCCCGGGCGGACTCGTAGCGGCTCAGCACCAGCCGGGCCAGGCGCGGATGGTCGGCCAGCGGCTCCGAGACCGTCCAGGCGCCCGAGCCGTTCAGCGCGTGCGTGAACCGGCCCGGGGCCAGCAGGTGCGCCGCGACCGCGATCCGGCGGTGCCCGGCCGCCTGGAGGGAGGCCAGTGCCTCGGGGACGGTGGGACCGGCCGAGGTGAGGTAGGCGGGGACCACCGGGACGGGGTCGGGGCCGCCGTCGTACTCCAGCAGGTCGGCCAGCTGGGCCGCGCAGATCTGCGTACCGGCATTGCCCCCGGGGCGGGAGGAGCCCGCACCGGCCACGATCACCGCGTCGGCCCGGGTGTAGGGGCCGCGGCGGCGCTCGGCCTCGCGCAGACGGCTGTGCACGGCGCGGGCTATGTCGCGCTCTCCGCTGAGCCCCTCGGTGAGCACGCAGCCGGAGCCCTCCAGGACGGCGGGGATGTCGACGCGGCGGTGGAAGCCGTCGCCGAGGAGCAGCGGGACGACCACCGAGTGCGGGTGTTCCCGTACGACCTCGGCGAGGGAGGGGCGCTGCACGTCGAGGTGGCCGACGAGCGCGTGGACCCCGCTGACGGCCTCGATGGCGGCGGTCAGGCGGGCGATGGTCGCGGCGGCGGCCGCGGCCGCGCTGCCGTGGACGGCGAGTACGAGCATGTGGTCTGTCTCCCTGGTCCCGCCCCGGTGATCCACCCGTGTCCCCGCCTTCCACGCTAGGCGGGCAGGAGGCCGCGGGGAGCCCGGCCAAGGGCCCGCGTCGCAGGTCAGAGGTCCTGTGTGGAAAAGGTCCGACTCCCCGTCCCGAGGGGTCCTTTTCGGTCGGTAGGGGCCGGGGAGCGGACCTACCGTCGAAAGGTCGGAATGTATGTACGCGTGACCTCCTGGCCCGGCCTTCCCGGCCGCCGGGGAGCGCGCGGCACAGGGACACGGAGTGAGATCCATGGGGCAGACGCTGGTTGTCATCGGCCACGGCATGGTGGGACACCGCCTGCTGGAGGCGCTCGCCGAGCGCGACGCGCTCGCCGACCCCGCCCGCCCCGAACGCGGTGGCTGGCAGGTCACCGTCCTCGCGGAGGAGGAGCGCCCGGCCTACGACCGCGTCCACCTGTCCGCCGCGTTCACCGGCTCCACCGGCGCCGAACTCTCCCTGGTCGAGCCCGGTTTCCTGGAGCGGTACGGCATCGACCTGCGGCTCGGCGACCCGGCCGAACTGGTCGACACCGCCGCCCGCACCGTCACCGCCCGCTCCGGAAAGGTCTTTCCCTACGACGCGCTGGTGCTGGCGACCGGCTCCTACCCCTTCGTACCGCCGATCGACGGCGCCGACGCGGAGGGCTGTTTCACGTACCGCACGCTCGACGACGTCGAGGCCCTGACCGCCTATGCCGCCGACGGCGGGGCCCGCACGGGTGTGGTCATCGGCGGCGGGCTCCTCGGCCTGGAGGCGGCGGGCGCGCTGCGCACCCTCGGACTGACCACGCACGTCGTGGAGTTCGCCCCGCGGTTGATGCCGCTCCAGGTGGACGACGGCGGTGCGGCCGCCCTGCGGGCCACCATCGAGTCCATGGGCGTGGCCGTGCACACGGGCGTCGGCGCGGCCGGGGTGCAGATCCACCCCGACGGGCGGGCGCAGGCGCTGCGGCTCACCAACGGCGAGGAGATCAGCTCCGACGTCGTGGTCTTCTCCGCCGGTGTGCGCCCGCGCGACCGCCTGGCCCGCGAGTGCGGCCTGGCCGTCGGCGACCGCGGCGGAGTCGTCGTGGACGCCCACTGCCGCACCAGCGACCCGTACGTCTACGCGATCGGCGAGTGCGCGCAGACCGTCGACGGCAAGGTGTACGGGCTGGTCGCGCCCGGCTACCAGATGGCCGAGACGGTGGCCGAGGCCCTCGCGGGCGCCGGCGAGCTGACCTTCACCGGGGCCGACACCTCCACCAAGCTCAAGCTGATGGGCGCCGACGTGGCCTCCTTCGGCGACCCGTTCGCCCCCGAGGGCCGCGACGGGGCCGTCTCGGTGGTCTTCTCCGACGCCCGCGAAGGCGTGTACAAGAAGCTGCTCCTCGGCCCCGACGGCGCCCTCCTCGGCGGCATCCTGGTCGGCGACGCGGAGGCGTACGGCTCGCTGAAGCCGCACGCGGGCCGTCAGCTGCCGGCTCCGCCGGAGGCCTTCATCCTGCCGTCCACCGAAGGCGTGGCACTGCCCGGCGCGGACGCCCTGCCCGACGACGCGGTGGTGTGCAGCTGCCACAACGTCACCAAGGGGCAGGTACGGGGCGCCGTGGCCGCGGACTCCCTCACCGACATCGGCGGCATCAAGAAGTGCACCAAGGCGGGCACGGGCTGCGGCGGCTGCATCGGCACGCTGCAGGCGGTCCTGGACGCCGAACTGGCCGCGGCGGGCATCGAGAAGCCGCGCGGACTGTGCGAGCACTTCACCCTCACCCGGGCGGAGATCTACGAGAAGATCCGCACCGAGCGCATCCGCGGCTTCAGCGAACTGCTGGAGACCTACGGCGAGGGCGGCGAAGGCTGCGCCGTCTGCAAGCCGGTCGTCGCTAACGTGCTCGGCACCCTCGCCCCTGACCTCGGCATCGGACACATCCTCGCGGGCGAGCAGGCCGCCCTTCAGGACTCCAACGACCTCTTCCTCGCCAACCTCCAGAAGGACGGCACCTACTCGGTGATCCCGCGCGTCGCGGGCGGCGAGATCTCGGCCGAGCAGGTCATCGCGCTGGGCGAGGTGGCCCGGGACTACGGCCTCTACACGAAGATCACCGGCGCGCAGCGGATCGGCCTCTTCGGCGTCCGCAAAGAGCAGCTGCCCGACATCTGGCGGCGGCTCGGCGGGGCCGGCTTCGAATCCGGGCAGGCCTACGGGAAGTCCCTGCGCGCGGTGAAGTCGTGCGTGGGAGCCCGCTTCTGCCGCTTCGGGCAGGGCGACTCGATCCAGCTCGCGATCGACCTGGAGCTGCGCTACCGGGGTCTGCGCACCCCGCACAAGTTCAAGGGCGGGGTCTCCGGCTGCCTGCGCGAGTGCGCGGAGGCGCGGGGCAAGGACATCGGCGTCATCGCCACCGCCAACGGCTGGAACCTCTACGTCAGCGGGAACGGCGGCGCGACCCCGCGCCACGCGGACCTGCTGGCCTCGGACCTGAACACGGCCGAACTGTTCGCGCTGCTCGACCGGTTCCTCATGTACTACATCCGCACGGGCGAGCGCCTGGAGCGCACGGCGGCCTGGCTGGAGCGGCTCGGCGGCAGCACGGCCGGGATGGAGCACCTCAAGGCGGTGCTGATCGAGGACTCGCTCGGGATCTGCGCGGAGCTGGAGGCGCAGATGGAGCGCCACGTAGCGGCGTACGAGGACGAGTGGTCGGCGGTCCTGGAGGACCCGGCGGCGCTGGAGCGCTTCGGGACCGTGGACTTCGGGGCGGCCGGGACCGCGGGGGCGTCGGTGGCGGACTCCCTGGAGCCGGGCCGCGGGCGCACGGCGGTTCTTCCCGACGGCACTCAGGCAGCGGTCTTCAAGGACCGCGCGGGCGAGGTCTATGCGGTGGGCAACCGGGACCCCTTCTCGGGCGCCGACGTCATCGCCAACGGGATCATGGGCTCGCGCGATGGGGTGCCGGTCGTGGCCTCGCCGATGCACAAGCAGGTCTTCGACCTGCGGACGGGCATCTGCCTGGACGACCCCGAGGTGTCCCTGCCCCTGGTGGAGCTCAAGCCGTAGGGCTCTGCGGGCGGCGTACCAACGCACTGTGGGCGATGGGACTTTGTCCTGTCGCCCACACGACGTTCTCCCCTGACGGAGGACGCCCCGGTAGGCGGACCCTAAGAAGGTCAGGACTCTCAGCTTCATTCTTCTCAACTCCTCCGAACGTTCAGGACATGTCATGAGTTCCGCCAAGCAGGACGTGCGCTCGGCGACCGGCCGAGTGCAGGCGCCCGATCCGGCGCAGTACCGCCCCGGCCGCACCATCACGGAGTGGACGCCGGAGGATCCGTCCTTCTGGCAGTCCACCGGCAAGAAGGTCGCCACCCGCAACCTGTGGATCGCGGTGCCGGCCCTGCTGGTGGCCTTCGTGGTCTGGCAGGTCTGGAGCATCACGGCGACCAACCTGAAGGACGTCGGCTTCGGTTTCTCGCAGTCGCAGCTGTTCTGGCTGACGGCCGTCCCCGGCATCACCGGCGGAACCGCCCGCATCTTCTACACCTTCATCGGCCCGATGATCGGCCAGCGCCGCTTCACGGCGGTCTCCACCGTCGTGCTGATCGTGCCGCTGCTGTGGCTGGGCTTCGCGGTGCAGAACCCGGACACCTCCTACGGCACGATGGTCGCCATCGCCGCGCTCTGCGGCATCGGCGGCGCCAACTTCTCCTCCTCCCTGGCCAACATCGGCTTCTTCTACCCGAAGCAGGAGAAGGGCAACGCGACCGGCATCAACGGCGGCCTGGGCAACCTGGGCGTCTCCGTGGTCCAGCTGCTCACCCCGATCCTGATCACCTCCTCGGTCCTGGCGATCGGCGCGGGCCAGAAGAAGGCCAACGGCTCGGAGATCTACCTCCAGAACGCCGCGTTCGTCTGGGTCCCGGTCCTGATCGTCCTGGCCGCCGTCTCCTGGTTCGGCCAGAACGACCTGAAGGTCGCCTCCACCCCCTTCAGCCAGCAGAAGATCATCTTCCAGCGCAAGCACAACTGGCTGATGACCTGGCTCTACGTCGGCACCTTCGGCTCCTTCATCGGTTTCGCGGCGGCGCTCCCGCTGCTGATCAAGACCACCTTCCCGGCGTACTCCGTGGCCACCTACGCCTGGATGGGCCCGGCGCTCGGCGCGCTGGCCCGCTGGGCCGGCGGCTGGATCGCGGACAAGTTCGGCGGAGCGCGGGTGACGATCCTGTCCTTCGTGGGCATGGGCGCGTCGATCATCGGCGTGATCACCTTCCTGCCGGCCGGCTCTGACACCGGATCCTTCTACGGGTTCTTCTTCTGCTTCCTGTCGGCGTTCTTCTTCTCGGGCATCGGCAACGGCTCGACCTTCCGCCAGATCCCGGTGATCTTCCGCGGCCAGCACCTGGCCGGCCTGACGGAGGGCACCCCGGAGTACGCGAAGGGCCTGAAGCAGGCGGAGATCGAGTCCGGCGCGGTGACCGGCTTCACCGCGGCCATCGCCGCCTACGGCTTCTTCTTCATCCCGGCGATGTTCGCCAACTTCGCCGTGACCAGCGCGATGTGGGGCTTCGTCGCCTTCTACGCCAGCTGCGTCGTCGTGGCCTGGTGGTTCTACGCCCGCCGTGGCGCGGAGGCGCCCAGCTAGCCGGTAGCCGTCGCCGGTCGGCCCGGACCCCGCCCGGGCCTCCGGGGCTCCCGCCCCGGACCCCTCGCGGGGTCCGGCCGCGCCGAGTCCGTGGTCACCTGCGGCGCCGTTCCCGGGGACCAGCCCCCGGACCCCCGCGCCTCAAACGCCGGCGGGGCTGGATTTGGCTCCGCCCGGACCTCGGCCTCGACTTCGGGCGGGGCTGGATTCGGCTCGCCCCGGACCCCCGCGCCTCAAACGCCGGCGGGGCTGAATGTGGCTCCGCCTGGACTTCGGCGCTCGTACTGACTGAAAGGGCACGCCAGTGCTCGGCATGTTTCTGCAGCTCGCTGTCATGGTGGGGGCCATTGCGCTTGGGTCGCGCAAGGGTGGGGTCGCCATGGGGCTCTGGGGGGCCGTTGGGGTGTTCGTGCTCGCGACGTTCTTCGGGGTGACGCCCGCCGACACCTCGGGCATCGTCGACGTCATGCTGATCATCCTCGCGGTGATCATGGCCGCTGCCGCGATGGAGGCGGCCGGGGGCATCGACTACCTCGTCGGGCTCGCCGAGAAGGCGATCCGGCGCAAGCCCAGCCGTGTGGTCTACGTGGCTCCCCTCGTGTCGTGGGCCTTCACCCTGGGGGCGGGGACCGCCCACGTGTTCTACCCCCTGCTCCCCGTGATCCACGATGTCGCCCGGGAGGGCGGGGTCCGCCCGGAGCGGCCCATCGCCGTCGCCTCCATCGCGGCCACCTTCGGTATCACCGCCTCGCCCGTCTCCGCCGCTATGGCCGCCATGATCGTTATGTTCGACGGGGACGGCTGGAACCTGCCGCGGATCATGGCCGTCGCCGTGCCCGCCACGCTGCTCGGGGTGCTCGTCGCAGCCACCGTGCAGTCCCGGGTCGGCAAGGAGCTGGGACAGGACGCCGAGTACCTGCGACGGCTGGCCGCCGGGGAGATCGAGGCCCCCGCCCCGGCCGAAGCCGCCCCGCCGCTGCGGCCGCGGGCGCGCTGGTCCGCGTACCTCTTTCTGGGTGGGACCGTCGGCGTGGTACTCAGCGGGCTCTTTCCGGGGCTGCGCCCCGAGACGGCCAAGGGGCCGCTGTCGATGCCCGCCACCATCGAGATCCTGATGATGGCCGTGGCCGCGCTGATCCTGCTGCTGTGCAAGGTCGACGCCAAGCGGATACCGGGCACGGACGTCGCCAAGTCCGGGCTCGTCGCCGTCATCGGAGTCTTCGGACTGTCCTGGCTGGGGCTGTCCTTCATCGGCGCCAACGAGGCCCGGATCACCGGTGCGCTCGGCGGCGTCGCGCAGGACCACCCCTGGTTCTTCGCCATCATGCTGCTGCTCCTCTCCGCGCTGCTGTTCAGTCAGGCCACGACCACCAAGGCGCTGATGCCCCTCGGGCTCGCCCTCGGTATCCCGGCCCCCCTCCTCATCGCGATGTGGCCCGCCGTGAACGGCTATTTCCTCCTCCCCACCTACGGCACCTTCATCGCGGCGATCAACTTCGACAGGACCGGCACCACCCGTGTCGGCCGCTTCGTCGTCAACCACTCCTTCATGCTGCCGGGCCTGATCACGACGTGCGTCGCGGTATCCACAGGCTTCGCTCTGGTTCAGATCATCTGACCGGTCAAGCCTCCTGGGCCGCCTTTCCGAGATTCTTGTGAAAGCTTTCACAAGCGCACGACGGACCTTTGACCTGCTCAAAGTGCCAGGTCAGCAGGGATGGGAGACCCTTGGGGCTGGGGATCATGGGACTTTCGGGCCCCAGCTCAGGACCAACGCGGCGCCAAATGATCGATCAAAAGGCGTGCAATGGATACAAGCAATGAGGCGACTCGGAAGGTGCGGGCGATGACTGCCACCCCTGCGGAAACCACGAAGAACGGCGAGGCCTGGGAGGGCTTCAAGGGCGGTCTGTGGCGTGACGCCATCGACGTCCGCGACTTCATCCAGCAGAACTACACGCCGTACGAGGGTGACGACACCTTCCTCGCGGGCCCCACCGAGCGCACCACCGCCGTGTGGAAGGCGATCACGGACAAGTTCCCGGAGGAGCGCGAGAAGGGCGTCTACGACGTCGCGTACGACGTCCCGTCGACGATCACCGCGCACGCCCCCGGTTACATCGACCGCGACAAGGACCTGATCGTCGGCCTCCAGACGGACGCCCCGCTCAAGCGCGCGATCATGCCCTACGGCGGCTGGCGCATGGTCGCCGGCGCCCTGGAGACCTACGGCTACCCGGTCTCCGACGACCTGGAGAAGGTCTTCACGGAGTACCGCAAGACCCACAACGCCGGTGTCTTCGACGCCTACACCCCCGACATCCGCGCCGCCCGCAAGGCCGGCATCGTGACCGGCCTGCCGGACGCGTACGGCCGCGGCCGCATCATCGGCGACTACCGCCGCGTGGCCCTCTACGGTGTGGACCGCCTCATCGCCTTCAAGAAGGAGGAGAAGGAGGAGATCAACTCCCTTCCCGCGGGCAACCGCTCGCTGGAGGAGACGATCCGCCTGCGCGAGGAGCTCTCCGAGCAGATCCGCGCCCTCGCCGAGCTCAAGGCGATGGCCGCCTCCTACGGCTACGACATCTCCGGCCCGGCCAAGACCGGCCGCGAGGCCATCCAGTGGCTGTACTTCGCGTACCTGGCCGCCGTGAAGGAGCAGAACGGCGCGGCCATGTCGCTCGGCCGCACCTCCACCTTCATCGACGTCTACCTCCAGCGCGACATCGAGGCCGGCCTCCTCACCGAGGAGCAGGCCCAGGAGCTGGTCGACGACTTCATCATCAAGCTCCGCATCGTGCGCTTCCTGCGCACCCCGGAGTACGACGAGCTCTTCTCCGGCGACCCCACCTGGGTCACCGAGTCGATCGCCGGCATGGGCGAGGACGGCCGTCCGCTGGTCACCAAGACCTCGTTCCGCTACCTCCACACCCTCTACAACCTCGGCCCGGCCCCCGAGCCGAACATGACCGTCTTCTGGTCGCCCCAGCTGCCGCAGGGCTTCAAGGAGTTCTGCGCCCGGGTCTCGATCGACACCTCCTCGGTGCAGTACGAGTCCGACGAGCTGATGCGTCCGCGCTTCGGCGACGACACCGCCATCGCCTGCTGCGTCTCGGCGATGCCGGTCGGCAAGCAGATGCAGTTCTTCGGCGCCCGGGTGAACCTCGCCAAGACCCTGCTCTACGCGATCAACGGCGGCCGCGACGAGAAGTCCGGCGCCCAGGTCGGCCCGTCCACCGGTGCGATCACCGCCGAGGTGCTCGACTACGACCAGGTCATGGTCAAGTTCGACGAGCAGATGGAGTGGCTCGCGGACACCTACGTCCACGCGCTGAACGTCATCCACTACATGCACGACAAGTACGCGTACGAGCGCATCGAGATGGCGCTCCACGACCGCGACGTGCGCCGCACCATGGCCTGCGGCATCGCCGGCCTCTCGGTCGCCGCCGACTCGCTGGCCGCCATCAAGTACGCCAAGGTCACCGCGCACCGCGACGAGACCGGCCTCGCCACCGACTACACCATCGAGGGCGACTACCCGGCCTACGGCAACAACGACGACCGGGTCGACTCGATCGCCGTCTGGCTGGTCGAGGAGTTCATGAAGAAGGTGCGCAAGCACCCGACCTACCGCAATGCCGAGCACACCCAGTCGGTGCTGACCATCACCTCGAACGTGGTCTACGGCAAGAAGACCGGCAACACGCCGGACGGACGCCGCGCCGGCGAGCCGTTCTCCCCGGGCGCCAACCCGATGAACGGCCGCGACACCCACGGCTACGTCACCTCGGCGCTGTCGGTCGCGAAGCTCCCGTACGAGGACGCCGAGGACGGCATCTCGCTGACCAACACCGTCACCCCCGACGGCCTGGGCCGCACCCCCGAGGAGCGGATCAAGAACCTGGCGGGCGTCCTCGACGGCTACATGGCGGTCGACGGCTTCCACATGAACGTGAACGTGCTCAACCGCGACACGCTCATGGACGCCATGGAGCACCCGGAGAACTACCCGCAGCTGACCATCCGCGTCAGCGGCTACGCGGTGAACTTCGTCCGCCTCACGCGCGCTCAGCAGCTCGACGTGCTGAACCGCACCTTCCACGGCTCTCTCTGACCTTTAAGGGAGACCCACGAACCGCGCGGCCCGGGGCCGGCCCTCACCCGGCCCCGGGACCGCGCGTCACCAGATCAGACACCGGAATCTGGAAGCTGGAGCACCTGCCATGACCGTCCTCTTCGGTACGAGCCTTCCCATCGGCCACGCCAACGCCGTCAGCGTGAGCGCGGGCCAGACCCCCGCCGCCGCCGCGACCCAGCGGCCGAGCGAGGGCACGGTGCACTCCTGGGACCTGTCCACCGGGGTCGACGGCCCCGGGACCAGGTTCGTGACCTTCCTGTCCGGCTGCCCGCTGACCTGTCTGTACTGCCACAACCCCGACACCATGCGGATGCGCAACGGGAAGCGCACCTCGGCCGACGACGTCATCGCCGAGGCCGCCAAGTACACCAAGTTCATCTCCGCCTCCGGGGGCGGCGCCACCATCTCCGGCGGCGAGCCGCTGCTCCAGCCGGTGTTCGCGGGCGAGCTGCTGCACCGGATGAAGAACGACCTCGGGCTGCACACCGCCCTGGACACCTCCGGCTTCCTCGGGGCCCGCGCCACCGACGCGCTGCTGCGCGACGTGGACCTGGTCCTGCTGGACATCAAGTCCTGGGACCGGGAGACGTACAAGAAGGTGACCGGCCGGCCCCTGGAGCCCACCCTGGACTTCGCCCGCCGCCTCGCCGACCTCGGCAAGGAGGTGCACCTGCGCTTCGTGCTGGTGCCGGGGCTGACCGACGCCCGGGAGAACATCGAGGGCGTCGCCGCCTTCGGGGGCACCCTCGGCAACGTCTCGCGGGTCGACGTACTGCCCTTCCACAAGCTGGGCGAGAGCAAGTGGGAGGCGCTGGACATGAAGTTCACCCTCCACGACACGCCGTCGCCGACCGCCGGGCAGGTCGCCGAGGCGAAGGCGATCTTCGCCGCGCAGGGGCTGAACGCGGTCTGAGCCGTCCGGGTGGCCCGGGCCCCGGGGCGGGTTGTCACCCGTACGGCGCACTCGAAGACTCGTCAAAACGGGCTGAAACGGTACAGACCACCTAGCGTGGTGCTGTGTCCGAGCCCTCAGATGTCATCGACGCCGCGCCGCCCCCACCGGTGCCCGAGACCCCGCCGCCGGCCGGGCGGTCCGTGACCGCACGGGCCACCCTGGCCGGCGCCGTCGTCTCGCTCCTGCTCATCGTCGCGATCGTGCTGGGCAGCCGGCTGCTGCGCGACTTCGACTCCGCCCTGCTGCCCTACACCGTCGCCACCGTCTTCCTGGCCTTCGGCGTGGCCTACCGGTACACCGTGTGGGTCTCGGCTCCCGGCGCGCGCCGACTCTTCAAAAAGGGCTTCGGCAGCTTCTTCTCGGCCGACAACTTCCGCAAGGCACCCACCGCCCTGCCGAAGATGATCGCCACCTACCTCGGCTTCCAGAAGTTCCTCGGCGCCCGCTCGCGCCCCCGCTGGATCGCCCACCAGCTCATGTTCTGGGGCTGCCTCCTCGCCGCGGCGATCACCTTCCCGCTGACCTGGGGCTGGTTCACCTTCACCGCGGACAGCGGCCCGGGCCCCGGGTACGACATGCGGATCTGGGGCGTCAAGGTCCTCGGCTTCAACTCGCTGAACATCCTGGGCTGGCTGATGTTCCACGGCCTGGACATCGCCGCCGTGCTCGTCATCCCCGGAGCCTCGTACTTCCTGTGGCGCCGCATGAAGGACCGCGGCGCCATCACCGGCCAGCGCTTCGCCTACGACCTGCTGCCGCTGATCTGCCTGATCGTGATCTCCGTGACCGGTCTGCTGCTGACCTTCTCGTCGATCTTCCTGCACGGCGGCGGATACCAGTTCCTCGCGATCCTGCACATGGTGTCGGTGGTGTTCACCCTCATCTACATCCCGTTCGGGAAGTTCTTCCACATCGTGCAGCGCCCGGCCGCCGTCGGCATGCAGCTGTTCAAGTACACCTCCCGGCAGGGCGAGGAGCCCTTCGCCTGCAAGCGCTGCGGGGAGGCCATCGACACCGCCCCCTACGTGGAGAACCTGCGCGGCACCATGAAGGACCTGAAGCTCGACTTCGACGCCTGGGCCGAGTACTGCCCCCGCTGCAAGCGGGTGCTGCGCGGCAGCGCCTACCTGACCCACGTCAAGAAGGGCTTCCAGTGACCGCCGCCCCCCAGCCGGCCTCGCGGCCGGTGCCGGTGTCCATCGACCCCTCGATCGCCCCGCCCGGCACGCGCAACTTCCGCGACGCGGGCGGCATCCCGGCCGACAAATGGCACGCCGACCAGAACGGCGAGACCCTCGTCCCCACCCACTGCTGCTTCTGCGGAGTGCAGTGCGGGATGTACCTGCGCGTCGACAAGGGCGGCAAGGTCTTCGGAGTGGAACCCCGCAACCACGACATCAACCGGATGCGGCTGTGCCCCAAGGGCATCAACGCCTACCAGCAGGTCAACCACCCCGACCGGCTGACCGCTCCGCTGATGAGGCGCTCGCGCGACGAGGAGTTCAAGGAGGTTTCCTGGGACGAGGCCCTCGACCACACCGTCTCCGAGATCCGGCGGATCCAGGCCGAGTACGGCAACGACGCCTTCGGGCTGCTCGGCGGGGCCAGCCTCTTCTCCGAGAAGACCTACCTGGTCGGCAAGTTCGCGCGGGTCGCGCTCAAGACCAAGCACGTCGACTACAACGGCCGCCTGTGCATGGTCAGCGCCGCCGGGGCCAACAAGCTGGCCTTCGGCATCGACCGGGCCGGCAACCCCTTCTCCGACATCCTCCTCTCCGACTGCCTGCTCATCGCCGGGTCCAACGTGGGGGAGTGCTTCCCCGTGATGACCCAGTACCTGTGGGGCGCGCGGGACCGGGGGGCCTCCCTGATCGTGATCGACCCGCGCGAGACGGCCATCGCCCGCACCGCCGACATCCACGTCGCGATCAAGCCCGGCACCGACTCGGCCTTCTTCAACGCCGTGCTGAACGTGGTCATCGAAGAGGGACTCACCGACGAGGCCTACCTCGCCGCCAACACCACCGGCTGGGCCGAGGTCAAGAAGACCGTCGCCGAGTACCCGCCCGCCCGCTCCGCCGAGATCTGCGGGGTCCCGGCCTCCCAGATCGTCCAGGTGGCACGCGTCTTCGCGGGCGCGGGCAAGGCCATGGCCTGGCACGCCCGGGGCATCGAGCACCACTCCCAGGGCGTCGAGAACTGCCTCTCCGTCATCAACCTGTGCGTCGCCACCGGCAACATCGGCAAGCCCGGCGCCGGCTACGGCACCATCACCGGGCAGGGCAACGGTCAGGGCGGCCGCGAACACGGCCAGAAGTCCGACCTCCTGCCCGGCGGCCGCTCCATCACCAACCCCGAGCACCGCAGGCAGATCTGCCAGATCTGGGGCATCGAGGAGTCCGAACTCCCCGGCGCCGGCACCTCCATGATGGAGATGGTCTGGCAGATGCAGCGCAAGGAGATCCGCGGACTCATCGGCATCTGCAACAACCCCTTCGTCTCCCTCCCCAACTACGCGGTGGTCAAGGACGGCTACGACACCGCCGAGTTCCACGCCCAGTTCGACTTCTTCCTCTCCGAGACCGCGGCCAACGCGCACGTGGTCTTCCCCGTCACCACCTGGGCCGAGGACGAGGGCGTGATGGCCAACGCCGAGGCCCGCGTGGTCAAGCACAACAAGGCCCAGGAACCCCCCGCCGGGGTGCGCACCGACACCTGGGTCATCTGCGAGCTCGCCCGCCGGCTCGGCGCGGGGGAGCACTTCGACTTCCCCGGCTCCCGCGAAGTGTTCGAGGAGCTGCGCATCGCCTCCGCCGGAACGGTCAACGACTACTACGGCATCACCTACGACCGGCTGGACGAGACCGGCGGGATCGCCTGGCCCTGCCCGACCACCGAACACCCCGGCACCCCCCGGCTGTTCGAGGACGGCCGGAGCTACCACGCCGACGGCAAGATCCACCTGCAAGTCGTGGAGTGGCATCCGCCCATGGACGCCTACACCGAGGAGTTCCCCCTCTCCCTCACCACCGGCCGTACCGTCGCGCACTTCCTCTCGGGCAACCAGACCCGGCGCCTGGGCGCCCTCGTCGAGCAGACCCCCCGTCCCTGGGTGGAGGTCCACCCCTCGCACGGGTTCAGGAACGGAGACCCGGTCCGGGTGGTCACCCGCCGCGGCAGCGAGGTCTTCCCGGCCCTGGTCACCGAGGCCATCCGCCCCGACACCGTCTTCATCCCGTACCACTGGCCCGTCCCGACGGCTGCGAACGCCCTGACCATCGACGCCCTCGACCCGCGCTCGAAGATCCCCGAGTACAAGGTCTGCGCCGCCCGGATCGAAGCCGCCGAGCGGGTGGACGAGGTGCCCGCGCCGCCCACCGCCCCGGGCCACGAGGCCTATCCGGAGGCCCAGGCCTCCCGCACCGACCCCCTGCCCCCCACGTCCCCGCAGGGCCGTGGCACGGCGGAGAGGAGCTGACCCGCCATGATGGGCCGCACGATCTTCATCGACCCGGGTCGCTGCATCGGCTGCCAGGCCTGCGTATCGGCCTGCCGCGAGTGCGATTCGCACCGCGGCAAGTCGATGATCCACCTGGACTACACCGACCCCGGCATGTCCGTCGCCTCCCTTCCGTCCGTCTGCATGCACTGCGAGGACCCGGTCGCTCCCTGCGCCGAGGTCTGCCCCGCCGACGCGATCCTGGTGACCGCCGACGGGGTGGTCCAGCAGGCCGACACCACCCGTTGCATCGGCTGCTCCAACTGCGTCAACGCCTGCCCCTTCGGCATCCCGAAGATCGACCTCCAGGCGAAGCTGCAGATGAAGTGCAACCTCTGCTACGACCGCACCGCCTACGGCCTCGCCCCCATGTGCGCGACCGTCTGCCCGACCGGCGCCCTTTTCTACGGAACCCTCGAAGAGCTCCAGGCGGAGCGCCCCGGGGTCCAGGTCGCCGACTCCTTCGTCTTCGGCGACGTCGTCGTCCAGACCGGCGTGGCCATGGTCGTGCCCGCCGACAAGGTCCAGTGGCCGGTCCCCGGCGGCCTGCCCGTCGTCGAGATCAATGGAGTGGATGTGCGATGAGCGTGACCGAACAGACGCCACCGCCACCCGGCCGGGACGGAGCCGCCGCCGACGCCGCCATCGAGCAGCTGCGCGACCGGATCAGCGCCGACTCCCTCACCACCCGCCGCGACTACCTGCGCATCGTCGCCACCGTCTCCGGCGGCCTGGCCATCGGCGGGGTCGGGGTCGCGGCCGGCATCCTGCACCGGCACGGCGACAGCGAGCACCTGCCCGAGGCGAAGAAGGTCACCGACCGGCTGGCACCCGGCCAGTCCGTGGCCTTCCGCTTCCCCGGCGAGGAGGACCGGGCCCTGGCGGTGCGGCTCGGCGACGGCTCCCTCGTGGGCTACTCCGCCGTCTGCACCCACCTGGCCTGCGGCGTGCTGTGGCGCGAGGACCGGGGCGCCGACGGGGAGCTGTACTGCCCCTGCCACGAGGGCGTCTTCGACGTCCGCACCGGCGAGGTGACGGCCGGTCCGCCGCCGCGCCCGCTGCCCAGGATCTTCCTGACCGAGCAGTCCGACGGCAGTGTCTGGGCCGTCGCCACCGCCCGGTCGGGAGAGCCGGCCAAGGAAGCGCTGTGCCGGCAGTTCAGCGAATCCCGCCCGGACGAGGCCGCCCGCCTGGGCTGCCCCGGGGCGGGCCGCGCCGGAGCCCCCGAGAGGCGGCCCACATGAGCGATACGCCCCTGCCTCCCCGGCCGGAGTACCACCCGGGCAGTGCGGAACCACGGCTCAACCGTCCGGTGCACGAGAGGTACCCCCAGATCCGCTCCACCAGCGGGTACGGGGACCCCCGGATCCGGCACACGGGCCCGGGGCCCGGAGCCGGCACCGAGCAGGAGCCCGAGCGCTCCTCGAAGCTCAACGCGCGTCTGGCACTGGCCCTCACCGTCGTAATCGGCCAGCTCTGGGCGCTGACGGTGACCGTCAACGAGTGGATGAAGGGAAACACCGGCACGGCCTGGTGGGGGGCGGGATTCCTGATCCTGTCCTTCTTCGCCGTGCTCGGACTGTGGCTCCTCGACCCGAAGGACCGATGACCATGTCGATACCCACGCCGACCCCGTCGGTGCCCCGCAGCCACCGGGCGGAGACCTACAAGCCCGGGGCCACCATCGCCGACTGGCGGCCCGAGGACGAGGGCTTCTGGCAGTCCACCGGCCACCGGGTCGCCCAACGCAACCTCTGGGTCTCGATCCCCGCGCTGATGCTGGGGTTCGTGGTCTGGCAGGTCTGGTCCGTGACCGTGGTCAAGCTGAACGACGTCGGCTTCGACTTCTCGAAGTCGCAGCTGTTCTGGCTGACCGCCATCCCCGGCATCACCGGCGGCACCTTCCGGATCCTGTACACCTTCATCGGGCCGATCTTCGGCGAGCGGAAGTTCACCGCGTTCAGCACGATCATCCTGGTCGTGCCGATGCTGTGGCTGGGCTTCGCGCTCCAGAAGAGCAGCACCCCGTACTGGGAGCTGGCGCTGATCGCGGCCGTCTGCGGTATCGGCGGCGCGAACTTCGCCTCCTCGATGGCCAACATCGGCTTCTTCTTCCCCAAGCGGGAGAAGGGCAGTGCCAACGGCCTCAACGGTGGCCTCGGCAACCTCGGCGTGAGCGTGGTCCAGCTGATCGCCCCGCTGGTGGTCACCGCCGCCGTCCTGGGCGCCCCCGCGGGCGGTCCCCAGCACGACGGGAAGAAGAACACGGACATCTGGCTGCAGAACGGCGCCTTCCTCTGGGTGCCGCTGCTGGTCATCATGGCGCTGGCCGCCTGGTTCCTGATGAACGACCTCAAGGTGGCGGCGGCCCCCTTCAGCCAGCAGAAGATCATCTTCAAGCGCAAGCACAACTGGCTGATGACCTGGCTCTACGTCGGCACCTTCGGGTCCTTCATCGGCTTCGCCGCCGGTCTGCCCTTGCTGATCAAGAACAACTTCGAGGCGCAGGGCTACCAGGCCACCACCTACGCCTGGATCGGCCCGTTCGTCGGGGCGATCACACGCTGGGGCGGCGGCTGGCTCTCGGACAAGATCGGCGGAGCCAGGGTCACCCTGCTGTCCTTCGTCGGCATGGCCGCGGCCCTGGTCGTGGTGATCTTCGCGCTGCCGTCCGGCGGCAAGGAGGGCAACTTCTGGGCCTTCTACGTCGGCTTCCTGGTGGCCTTCGCCTTCTCGGGCCTGGGCAACGGCTCGACCTTCCGGCAGATCCCGGTCATCTTCCGGGACCAGCACATGAAGGCGGCCGAGGGACAGGGCTCCGAGGCGCAGGCCGCGGCGCTGAAGCAGTCGGAGATGGAGGCGGGGGCCGTGACCGGCTTCTCCTCGGCGATCGCCGCCTACGGCTTCTTCTTCATCCCCGCGATGTTCGCGGCCATGGCCGTCACCAACGCCCTGTGGATCTTCATCGGCTTCTATGCCACCTGCCTGGCGGTGTGCTGGTGGTTCTACGCCCGCAAGGGCGCCGAGGCCCCGAGCTGATCGGGACCGGTGGCGGGGGCGGCCGTACCCTGGAGGCATGAGCAACGCCCCCGCCACCGACCCGCAGGACTCACCGGCCGCGCAGGATTCCCGGGCCCCGCAGGCCCCGAAGCCCGCGAAGCCGAAGCCGCGACTGGTCTTCGACGACCCGCTGGACCAGCAGTCCTCGGACGACACCGACCGGGGCTGGGGCGAGCGGCCCCCCGCCGGCGGAAGCGCGGCCGACCTGGCCCGCTTCCTCGACGAGAAGCCTCCGCACCACGTCTGATCCGGCCGGCCCGGCAGAGCCGGACCCGTTAGGCCCGGACCCGTCAGGCCCGGACCCGCTAGACCCGGACCCGCTAGACCCGGGGGCCGTAGCCGCCGGAGGCGCCGTTGCCGCCACCCGCCGCGCGCTGGGCGACCAGCTCGTCGCGGATCTCCTTGAGGACCACCAGCTCGGTGATCTCCATGGTCTCCTGAACGCCTTCCTTCGCCCTGCGGCGCTGCTCCACCTTGGCGAGGTACTTCGCCATCGGCAGGACCATCAGGAAGTAGACGACCGCCGCGGTGATCAGGAAGGTGAGCGCCGCGTTGAGCACCGAGCCCCACATGATGTTGACGCCGACGGGATCCCCCTTCGCGTCCACGCTGCAAGGGCCCTTCAGGCACGAGGAGTAGACGTCCAGGCTCTTCGTCCCGATGGCGCCGATCAGCGGGCTGATGATGCCCTTCACCACGGAGTTCACGATGTTCGTGAACGCGGCACCGATGACCACGGCGACCGCCAGGTCGACCACGTTGCCGCGCATCAGGAAGGCCTTGAAGCCTGCCAGTACGCTCTCCTTCTTCTTCTCGCTCACCACTGAGCCTTTCTTCGCATCTGCCGAACATGGAGCCAACGGTTCCGAAAGCTACGGCAGTCCGGGCCCGGCGTGTCCAATCGACGCCCACCTTGAGGTGACTTGACTGCGCGTCTGTGCGATTCAGCACAGGGTCACCGCCAGTCGGGATACAGTGCCCGCCCCCACCAGGTCCCGCGCGGTCTCCCGGGGCACGGACAGGACCACCAGGGCCCCTTCGTCCCCAACCCCCTTCTCCGGAGCGGGTACTTCGGCTACCCGGGCCCCCGCGGCAACCACCCGGGGTGGCCCGCCGCGCTCCGCCGCGACCACGTCCACCCGGTCGCCGGGCCGCAGCAGCCTCACGGTGGCCGCGTCGGCGATCCGCACCGGCGCCGATACCAGCCGCACCGCCACCGCGGGCGCCGCTCCCCGGGAGACCCGGACCTCGGGCGGTCCGGAGCCCCACGAGGCCTGGGCCTCGGTGCCGCCCACCGCCAGCGCGGCCGCGGCGACGGCCAGCCCCGCCGCGGCACCACGCCGCCGACGCCGCACGGCTCTGCGCAGCCGGTCCCCGCCCCGCCCCGCCCGGAGCGGGGGGAAGAGCGGAACGGAGCGCGCGGGGGGACACGTAGCGGAAGGGGAGCGGGAGACGAGCCCGCCGGGGCAGGCCGCGTGTGAGGGGACGGGGACGGGGGCGGGGGAGGAGACGCGGGCGAGGGCGGGGGCGAGGGTGGGATTCGGGGACGGGGTACGGGACTTCGCGGTCATGACGCCTCCACCAGACGGAGTGAGATCCGATGCCCGGACCCAGCGCCCGGACACCCCTCACGATCCACCGCCCCGCCGAATCCCGCTCCGCCCTGTGGACGGTCCCCAGCTTGTGGATATCGCCGTCACCCACCCGCCTTAAGGCAGCTCGATGCCCAGGTCCCAGCCGTCGTGGGCGTGCGTGCACAGGCAGTCGCGGGATTCCGTCGGGGGCAGGGCGGCCACCGCGTCGAAGAGGACCTCGCGCAGACGGCCGACGTTCTCGCCGAAGACCTTCAGGACCTCCGTGTGGGAGACCCCCTCGCCCGTCTCGGCGCCCGCGTCCAGGTCGGTGACCAGGGCCATCGAGGTGTAGCAGAGCCCCAGCTCGCGCGCGAGGACCGCCTCCGGGTGGCCGGTCATGCCGACGACCGACCAGCCCGCCGCCGCGTGCCACCGGGATTCGGCGCGGGTCGAGAAGCGCGGGCCTTCGACGACGACCATGGTGCCGCCGTCCACCGGCTCCCACGCGCGGCCGCGCGCCGCAGCCAGGGCGACGGACCGGCCGACCGGGCAGTACGGGTCGGCGAAGGTGGTGTGCACGACGTTCGGGACCGATCCGTCGGGCAGGGGCTCGCCGTCGAAGAAGGTCTGCGCGCGGGCCTTCGTACGGTCGACCAGCTGGTCGGGGACGAGCAGCGTGCCCGGACCGTACTCGGGGCGCAGGCCGCCGACCGCGCACGGGCCCAGCACCTGGCGGACGCCGACCGAGCGCAGGGCCCACAGGTTGGCCCGGTAGTTGATCTTGTGCGGGGGCACGGTGTGGCTGCGCCCGTGCCGGGGCAGGAACGCCACGGTCCGGCCCGCCAGCTCGCCCAGGTACAAGGAGTCGCTCGGGGGCCCGTAGGGGGTCTCGACCTGGATTTCGGAGACGTCCTCCAGGAAGGAGTAGAAGCCCGATCCGCCGATGACACCGATGTCTGCATTCGCCATGCGCCCCACCCTAAAGGGGGCCCGTTTCGTCCCGCCCCGGGGCGGCACGCCGAAGGCCCCGGGTCCGGAAGGACGACGGGGCCTCGGATGAAGCGTGTGAAGCCGCGGTCAGGCGGCCGAGGTGCTCGACGACGACGAGGAAGAAGAGCTCGACGAGGACGACGAAGACGTCGACGACGCGGCCGGGGTGGCGGCCGACGTGGACGCGGGCTTCGAGGCAGGGGTGCTGCTCGACGAGGCGCCACGGCTGTCGTTCCGGTAGAAACCGGAGCCCTTGAAGACGATGCCGACCGCGGAGAACACCTTCTTCAGGCGTCCGTCACAGCTCGGGCACACGGTCAGTGCGTCATCGGTGAACTTCTGCACGGCCTCAAGGCCCTCACCGCACTCGGTGCACTGGTACTGGTAGGTCGGCACGAATTTCCTCCTGGCACTCTCACTCAATGAGTGCTAACGACGCTCCATGGTGACGTATTCCGGCGGATCAGTCCACCGTCACCGGCACGCGGTGACCCAGACCACGCTCGTTCACACCCGCGGAGGGTGCCTTCGAGGCGGCAGGGGCGGCTGCCTGGGCGGCAGCCGGCTTGGACGAGCTGACGATCCGGCTCGGGGCCTTCGGAGCCAGCTTCGCACGCAGCGTCAACAGGATGGTCAGCGCGAGCGCGGTGGCCACCAGCGGCACGAGGAAGCCGTACGAGGACCCGTGGGCGTCCGTCAGGCGCCCGGCCAGGGTCACGGCGCCGGCCTGCCCGAAGGCGACCGCTCCGGTGAGCCAGGTGAAGGCCTCGGTGCGCGAGGTGGCCGGGATCAGCTGCTCGATCATGGTGTAGCCGGTGATCAGCGCGGGGGCGATGCACAGGCCGACGACCAGGCCGAGCGCGCCGAGCAGGATCATCGAGTTCGCGGCCCAGAGGACCGAGGCTGCCGCGGTGAGGCCGATGTAGCCGAGGATCAGGCGGCGGCGGGGGCCGATCTTCCAGGCGATCGCACCGCAGGCGATGCCGGCGATCATGTTGCCCGCGGCGAAGACGCCGTAGAGCAGGCCGTTGGCGCCGGGGTTGCCGATCTCCTCGGAGAAGGCGGCGAGCGACACCTGCATGCCGCCGAAGACGGCGCCGATGCCGATGAAGGCGACGATCAGGACGCGCAGGCCGTGGAACGACAGGGCCGAGGCGTGCTTCTCGCCGTTCGCCGGGCGGGCGACGGGCTTGGGCTGCGTGGCGCGCTGGGCGGCGAAGAGCAGGCCGCCGATCAGGGTCAGCGCGGCCTCGGTGACCAGGCCGGCGGCCGGGTTGACGCCGGTGCACAGCGCGGTGGCGAGCACCGGGCCGACGACGAAGGTGAACTCGTCGGTGACGGACTCGAACGCGGCGGCCGTGGGCAGCAGCGGGGAGCCCTCCAGCTTGGCCGCCCAGCGGGACCGGACCATGGGCCCGACCTGCGGGACGGATGCACCGGCGGGGACGGCCGCCAGTGCGAGCGCCCAGACGGGCGCACCCAGCAGCGCGAGCGCCGCCAGGGAGCTGACGGCGGTGGCGTGCGTGAGGGCCACCGGGACCAGCACGGCGCTCTGGCCGTGGCGGTCGATGAGCTTGCCCATGACGGGAGCGAACAGCGCCATGGAGATACCGGTGACGGCGGCGACGATGCCGGCGCTGCCGTAGGAGCCGGTGGTGTGCTGGACGAGCAGCAGGATGCTGATCGTCAGCATGCCGAAGGGGAGACGCGCGGCGAATCCCGGGAGAACGAAGCCGAGGGCGCCGGGCGTGCGCAGGAGCTGCCCGTAGCCGGGTCGGGTGGACTTGGCGGACTTTTCGGTCGTGACCGCGGATGTCACGGCCTGGCCTTTCCGCTGCCTGGTAGAACTCCCCGTCTGCGGACGATGCACCGCTTTGTGAGCGATCGCACCCGTACATGTGGGAGCCCCGAGAGCTGTCCTCTTGCGCCGAACCGAGTGATACCTGGGCACCCACTGCGGGAGGGAGCCACGGCCGCTTTGCGGTCGCGCCAGCTCTGCGTCAGACAGAGTTGGTTCGATGTGTTGTCCCTTTATCGTACAGGTGGATCGGCGTCCATGCCCTGTGATTAGGGCTACAGGGCGTGTCTTCACCTGCGATTAACTGGAACTTCGCATTCAGGCCTCGGCTAAACAGGGGTAAATCAGGGCATACGCCATCGAAGATGGCCGAATTAGAGTGCCGCTCTAACCCTTGGGCCCGTTCCCGCCGGTCCCCAGCCAACCCGCCAGCTTGCCGCCCCGGGCCACCGCCCGAAGCCGCGCCTCCGCCGCGTCGCGGACCGGGTCCGTGGCCACCACCAGCAGTTCGTCCCCGCGCCGCAGCACGGTCGACGGAGCCGGTACGAAGCTCTTCGCGTCCCGTACGACCAGCGTCACGGAGGCCCCCGGCGGCAGCCGCAGCTCGCTCACCTCCACGCCGTGCATGCGCGAGGCCGGCGGGATGGCGAAGGACAGCAGGTGCCCGCGCAGCTTCTCCAGCGGCGCCGACTCGATCCCCAGGTCGGAGGCGGTCTCGTCGCTGTCGCCGAGGTTCAGCTTGCCCGCCAGCCAGGGCAGGGTCGGACCCTGGATCAGGGTGTAGACGACGACCAGGATGAAGACGATGTTGAAGACGCGCTCGCTGCCCTCGATCCCGGTCACCATGGGGATGGTCGCCAGGATGATGGGCACGGCCCCGCGCAGGCCCGCCCAGGACATCAGGGCCTGCTCCTGCCAGGGCAGCCGGAACGGCAGCAGCGAGACGAAGACCTCCAGCGGCCGCGCCACCATGGTCAGCACGAGCCCGATGGTGACCGCCGGCCAGAAGTCCCCGGCCAGCTCGTGCGGGGTGACCAGCAGGCCGAGCAGGACGAACATGCCGATCTGGGCGATCCAGCCGAGCCCGTCCGCGAACCCCCGGGTGGCCGGCCAGTGCGGCAGCTTGGCGTTGCCGAGGACCATCGCCGCCAGGTACACGGCGAGGAAGCCGGAGCCGTGCGCCATCGCGCCGGCCGCGTAGGCCGTGATGGCGATCGCCATGACCGCGATCGGGTAGAGGCCGGAGGCGGGCAGGGCCACGTGCCGCAGCCCGTACGAGCCCAGGAAGCCCACGGCCAGGCCGATGGCGGCGCCGATCGTCAGCTCCAGGGCGATCTTGCCGATGAGGACGTACCACTCGTCGACCGGTCCGACGGCCGCGAAGGCCACGACCAGGATGACCACGGGGGCGTCGTTGAAGCCGGACTCGGCCTCCAGCACGCCCGTCACCCGGGAGGGGAGTGGGACCTTGCGCAGGACGGAGAAGACCGCCGCCGCGTCGGTCGAGGAGACGACCGCGCCGATCAGCAGGGCTTGCCGCCATTCGAGTCCGACCAGGTAGTGCGCGCCCGCCGCGGTCACGCTCACGCTGACGGCGACGCCGACCAGCGACAGCACGATCGCGGCCGGCAGGGCCGGCTTGATCTCTTTCCACTTGGTGCCCAGACCACCCTCGGCGAGGATCACGACGAGTGCGGCGTAGCCGATCACCTGGGTCAGCTCGGCGTTGTCGAACACGACGTTGCCTATGCCGTCCTGGCCTATCGCGATGCCTATGCCGAGGTAGATGAGCAGGCTGGGGAGGCCGCTGCGTGAAGAGATGCGTACCGCCGCGACGGCGACGAGCAGCACGAGCGAGCAGACCAGCAGTAGCTCGTTGAGCGTGTGGACAGTCAGCGGGCGGCCCTTTCCTCGACGTGCCTGCGATGGCGGACGAAGGATCGCATCGGGTGGGATGACGGATCGTTCCGGCACGGGCACGGACGGCAAGTACTTCGTTACCTTACCTAATCTTTGACGCGCCCTTTACTCGACAACCACATTGTGAAACGCCGACGGGGCCCTGTCCTCATGACCATGACCCCTGGCGGATCAACGCACCCGGTCCTGCGCCTATGGTTGCTCCCAGCACTCCCAGGACCACCCTGCCCCTCTAAGGACAGCGATGCCCGCCAACGAAACCGCCCCTTCCGTCAAGAAGAAGGGACGACGCGCCCGTCTGATCGTGCTCGTCCTGGTCCTGGGGCTCCTCGCGGGCTTCGGCTACGGGGGCTACTGGACCCTGGACAGTGTGCGGGGCTCGTTCCCGCAGACCACCGGCTCCCTCAAGGTCCCCGGCCTGACCGCGGCCGTGGACGTCAAGCGCGACGCCCACGGAATCCCGCAGCTCTACGCCGACACCGACGAGGACCTCTTCCGCGCGCAGGGCTTCGTGCACGCGCAGGACAGGTTCTGGGAGATGGACGTGCGCCGCCACATGACCTCCGGGCGGCTCTCGGAGATGTTCGGCGCCGGCCAGGTCGAGACCGACGCCTTCCTGCGGACGCTCGGCTGGCGCCAGGTCGCGCAGCAGGAGTACGACACCAAGCTCTCGCCCGAGACGAAGAAGAACCTCCAGGCCTACGCCGACGGGGTCAACGCGTACCTCAAGGGGAAGTCCGGCAAGGACCTCTCCGTCGAGCACGCCGCCCTCAAGCTCAGCGACGACTACCAGCCCGAGCAGTGGACCCCGGTGGACTCGGTGGCCTGGCTCAAGGCGATGGCGTGGGACCTGCGCGGCAACATGCAGGACGAGATCGACCGCGCGCTGATGACGGGCAAGCTCTCGCCGGCGCAGATCGACGACCTCTACCCGCCGTACCCCTTCGACCGGAACAAGCCGATCGTCGAAGGCGGCTCGGTCACGGGCGGGAAGTACGTCCCCGCCGCGGGTTCCGGCTCGGGTTCCGGCAGCTCTACGGGCTCCAAGGGTTCCAACGGCTCCGGCGGCCAGGGCAGCGCCACCGGCTCCCAGGCCTCCCTCCGGACGGGCGGGAGCGACACCTCCGAGCCGGCCTCCGAGCCGACCGGCCTGGCGGGCAACGCCACCGCCCAGGGTGCGACCGTGGGCCTGCGCACCCACCTGAGCGCCCTCGCCGACACCCTCGACCAGATCCCCGCGATCCTCGGCCCGGCCGGCAGCGGCATCGGATCGAACTCCTGGGTCGTCTCGGGCACGTACACGACCACCGGCAAGCCGCTGCTCGCGAACGACCCGCACCTCGCCCCGCAGCTCCCCTCGGTCTGGTACCAGATGGGCCTGCACTGCCGCACGGTCTCGGCCTCCTGCCAGTACGACGTGGCCGGCCAGACCTTCTCCGGCATGCCCGGCGTGGTCATCGGCCACAACGCCGACATCGCCTGGGGCATGACCAACCTCGGCGCCGACGTCACCGACCTCTACCTGGAGCAGGTCAAGCCCGAGGGCTACGTCTACGACAACAAGGTGCTCCCCTTCACCACCCGCGAAGAGGTCATCAAGATCGCGGGCGGCGGTGAGAAGAAGATCACGGTCCGCAGCACCAACAACGGCCCGCTGATCTCCGACCGCAGCAGCGAGATCACCGCGGCCGGCGCCCGCGCCCCCGTCGCCAGCTCCGCCCCCGACCGCGGCAACGGCTACGGGGTCGCCCTGCGCTGGACCGCGCTGGACCCCGGCAAGTCGATGGACGCGGTCTTCAAGCTCGACCGGGCCAAGGACTTCGCGGGCTTCCGCGCCGCGGCCCGCGACTTCGAGGTCCCGTCCCAGAACCTGATCTACGCCGACAACAAGGGCGCCACCGGCAACATCGGCTACCAGGCCCCCGGCCGCATCCCGGTCCGCGGTGCGGGCGACGGCCGCATGCCGGCGCCCGGCTGGGACTCGAAGTACGCCTGGAAGGGCTTCATCCCGCAGGACGAGATGCCCTACGACGCCAACCCGGCCCGCGGCTTCATCGTGACGGCGAACCAGGCCGTCGCCGAGCCCGGCACCGGTGCGGGCAAGTACCCGAACCTGCTGACCACCGACTGGGGCTACGGCGCCCGCAGCCAGCGGATCAACGACCTCATCGAGGCGAAGATCAAGGACAGCGGCAAGATCTCCACCGATGACATGCGCACCATGCAGATGGACAACAGCAGCGAGATCGCCGCGCTGCTGACCCCGATGCTGGCCAAGATCGACGTCTCGGACCCGGACGTCCGCTCCGCGCAGAAGCTGCTGGAGGGCTGGAACTACACCCAGGAGCCCGACTCGGCGGCCGCCGCCTACTTCAACGCGGTCTGGCGCAACATCCTGGAGCTGGCCTTCGGCGACAAGATGCCGAAGGAGCTGCGCGTCGAGGGCAGCTGCATGAACGTCCGCGAGCAGTCGACCGGACCGGCCGACGACCTCGCGAAGATGGTCCGCGAGTGCGGCACGCGCGGTTCGGACTCGGCGCAGCCGGACGGCGGCGACCGCTGGTTCGAGGTGGTCCGCCGGCTGGTCAAGGACGAGAACTCGAAGTGGTGGCAGGCGCCCGCCGCCGGCCGCAACGAGCCGGCCACCACCAGCCGCGACCAGCTCTTCGCGCGGGCCATGACCGACGCCCGCTGGGAGCTGACCGCCAAGCTCGGCAAGGACCAGTCCACCTGGAGCTGGGGCCGGCTGCACCAGCTGATGCTGAAGAACCAGACGATCGGCTCCGAGGGCCCCGGCTACATGCAGTGGCTCCTCAACCGGGGTCCGTGGAACCTGGGCGGCGGCGAGGCCACCGTCAACGCGACCGGCTGGAACGCCTCCAGCGGGTACGGGGTCACCTGGGTGCCCTCGATGCGGATGGTCGTGAACCTCAACGACCTCGACAAGTCGCGCTGGATCAACCTGACGGGCGCCTCGGGGCACGCCTACCACTCGCACTACACGGACCAGACGACCATGTGGGCCAAGGGCGAACTGCTGGAGTGGCCCTTCGGCAAGGAGGCCGTGGACAAGGCCACGGTCGAGACCCTGCAACTGACGCCGTAGCTTTCGGAAGCACGGTTCAGAACCACAGCTCAGAAGCACAGCTCAGAAGCGCACCACCCCCGACGGGGTGGCCACCGCCCGCACGGGGTGGTCGTGCGGTTCCTCCGGGACCCGCGCGACCACCTCGTGGTCGTAGAGGAGCACCACCAGCGCGGGATCCGCCCCGGCGCGCTCCAGCCGCTCCAGCACCCGGTCGTACGAGCCTCCGCCCCGCCCGAGCCGCATCCCGCGCCGGTCCACGGCCAGTCCGGGCAGCAGCACGGCGTCGGCGCCGGTCACCGCGTCGGGGCCGAGGCGCGGACCGGCGGGTTCGAGGAGCGTCATCTTCCCCGGGTGCGCGGCCTCGGCCAGGCTCCCCGGGCCTTCGTACACGGCCCAGTCGAGGTCGTTGTCGGGCAGCAGGACGGGCAGTAGCACCCGCTTCCCGGCCGCCCGGAGCGCGTCGAGCAGTTCGCGGGTGCCGGGTTCGGTTCCGATGGAGACGTACGCCGCCACCGTGTGCGCGTCGGACAGTTCGGGCAGTTCACAGGCGGAGCGGGAGAGTGCGCGTGCCGACGTACGAAGGATGTCGGGGGACAAGGCGCGGCGGGCGGCCAGGAGTTCCCGGCGCAGGGCCGATTTGGCGGCCGAGGGGCCGGGCGGGGGCGCCGGAGACGGGGTGGGCGGGGGTGCGGGCGGCTGGTTCTCTACCACGGCTGGCTGGTATCCCTTTCCATTGGTGCATACCTGATCATGTTCACCTGAATCTCATCTGAGGCGATCCGTAACCGACTATCGTTCGGCCATGACTCAGTTGCGCCCCGTGATCAAGAAGGCGGTCATTCCGGCCGCGGGACTCGGTACTCGGTTCCTCCCCGCAACCAAGGCAACGCCCAAGGAAATGCTTCCGGTCGTGGACAAGCCGGCGATCCAGTACGTGGTCGAGGAAGCCGTTTCGGCGGGCCTGGACGACGTTCTCATGATCACGGGGCGTAACAAGCGTGCTCTGGAAGACCACTTCGACCGGAACTACGAGCTGGAGTCGGCGCTCATCGCCAAGGGCGACGAGGACCGGCTGAAGAAGGTCCAGGAATCCAGCGACCTGGCCACCATGCACTACGTCCGCCAGGGCGATCCGCGAGGCCTCGGCCACGCCGTGCTGTGCGCCGAACCGCACGTCGGCAAGGAGCCCTTCGCGGTCCTCCTCGGCGACGACCTCATCGACCCGCGCGACCCGCTGCTGCGTCAGATGGTGGAGATCCAGGCGCGCACCGGCGGCACCGTCGTCGCGCTGATGGAGGTCGAGCGCTCCCAGGTGCACCTCTACGGCTGCGCCGCCGTCGAGCCCACCGACGAGGACGGGGTCGTCCGCGTCACGGGTCTCGTCGAGAAGCCGGACGCGGCGGACGCGCCCAGCAACTTCGCCGTGATCGGACGGTACGTCCTCAATCCCGCGATCTTCGGCATACTGCGGGAGACCGAGCCGGGCCGCGGCGGTGAGATCCAGCTGACCGACGCCCTGCAGAAGCTGGCCGCCGACGAGACCGTCGGAGGCCCGGTGCACGGCGTGGTCTTCCGGGGCCGCCGCTACGACACCGGGGACCGCGGGGACTACCTGCGGGCCATCGTCCGACTCGCCTGCGAGCGCGAGGACCTGGGCCCGGAGTTCCGCACCTGGCTTCACCGTTACGTCACGGAGGAGATGTAGCACCTTGAGCAAGCCCGACGCACCGCAGGACACTGGCCGACGCCTCTGGTCGGTGGACGAGCACCTCGCGGACGTCCTCGCCACCGTCCGGCCGCTGGAGCCCATCGAGCTCCAGCTGCTGGACGCCCAGGGGTGTGTCCTGGTCGAGGACGTCACCGTGCCCGTCGCCCTCCCGCCCTTCGACAACAGCTCGATGGACGGCTACGCCGTCCGGACCGCCGATGTCCAGGGCGCGAGCGAGGAGTTCCCCGCGGTGCTGACGGTCATCGGGGACGTGGCGGCCGGCAGCGGAGACCTGCCGACCGTCGGCCCCGGCCAGGCCGCCCGCATCATGACCGGCGCCCCGCTGCCGCCCGGCGCCGAAGCCGTCGTACCGGTCGAGTGGACCGACGGCGGTACGGGCGGGGGCGCGGCCTCCGGTATGACCCCGGCCAGCGCGTCGCCCGAGGGCGCCGCCGGCGAGGTACGGGTCCACCGCGCCGCCGAGGCGCGGGCGCACGTCCGCTCGCGCGGAAGCGACGTCCAGGCCGGGGACCTCGCGCTCGCCGCGGGCACCGTGCTCGGCCCGCCGCAGATCGCCCTGCTGGCCGCCATCGGGCGCGCCGCCGTACGGGTGCGGCCGCGGCCGCGCGTCGTCGTGATGTCCACCGGCAGCGAGCTGGTCCAGCCCGGCGAGGCGCTGACGGCCGGCACGATCTACGACTCCAACAGCTTCGCGCTGGCCGCCGCCGCGCGGGACGCCGGCGCCATCGCCTACCGCGTCGGCGCCGTGGCCGACGACGCCGAGACCCTGCGCTCCACGATCGAGGACCAGCTCATCCGGGCCGACCTCCTGGTCACCACGGGCGGGGTCAGCGTCGGCGCGTACGACGTGGTCAAGGAGGCCCTCACGGCCGTCTCCACCGGGGAGGAGGGGGTGGACGGCGCCGGGATCGACTTCCGCAAGCTCGCCATGCAGCCCGGCAAGCCCCAGGGCTTCGGCACCATCGGCCCCGACCACACCCCCCTGCTGGCCCTGCCCGGCAACCCGGTGTCCTCGTACGTCTCCTTCGAGCTGTTCGTGCGCCCCGCGATCCGCGCCCTCATGGGCCTGCCGGCCTCCGAGGTCAGCCGGCCGAGCGTGCGCGCGGTCCTGAAGGCCGACAAGGCGCTCGGCTCCCCGGCCGGCCGCCGGCAGTTCCTGCGCGGCAAGTACGACGCCCGGAGCGGCACGGTCAGCCCGGTCGGCGGATCGGGCTCGCACCTGATCGCCGCGCTGGCACACGCCGACTCCCTGATGGTCGTACCGGAGGACGTCACCTCGGTGGAGCCCGGGGCCGAGCTCGAAGTGGTCCTGCTCGGCTGAGGTCCGGCGGATGCGGGTAGCGTGTTGCACCACACAGGCCCTTGCGGGGCCCGGACGGGAGCGGCACGCACTTATGGCAGCGATCTCCCGGGGGGAAACCCCCGGACCCCCTGAGCAGAGCGGCGCCAACGGCGCCGGTGGCACCAAGCTGACGCACATCGACGAGGCCGGCGCGGCTCGGATGGTCGACGTCTCGGAGAAGGCCGTCACCACGCGGACGGCACGGGCCAGCGGACGCGTGCTCGTCTCCCCGCGGGTGATCGAGCTGCTGCGCGGCGAGGGCGTGCCCAAGGGGGATGCTCTCGCCACCGCGCGGATCGCCGGGATCATGGGCGCGAAGAAGACCCCCGACCTGATCCCGCTGTGCCACCCGCTGGCGGTCTCCGGCGTGAAGGTGGACCTGACGGTCACCGACGACGCCGTCGAGATCCTCGCGACCGTCAAGACGGCCGACCGGACGGGTGTCGAGATGGAGGCGCTGACCGCCGTCGCGGTCGCCGGGCTCACCGTCATCGACATGGTGAAGGCCGTCGACAAGGGCGCGGTCATCACGGACGTGCGGGTCGAGGAGAAGACGGGCGGCAAGTCCGGCGACTGGGCGCGCTCGTGAACGCCCCGCGCGGCGGCGAGGTCCACAGCCACAGCCACGGGCCCGAGTCCGCTTCCGTCCCGCCGGCACCGGCACCGGCGGCCAGGCCCGAGCTGCGCGCGCTGGTGGTCACTGCCTCGAACCGGGCCTCCGCGGGCGTGTACGAGGACCGGGGCGGCCCGGTGCTCGCCGAGGGGCTGCGCTCGCTCGGCTTCGCGGTGGACGGTCCGCGCGTGGTTCCCGACGGGGACCCCGTCGAGGCGGCCCTGCGCGAGGGAGTGGCCGCCGGGTACGACGTCATCCTCACCACCGGCGGCACCGGCATCTCGCCGACCGACCGGACCCCGGACGCCACCGCCCGGGTGCTGGACTACGAGATCCCGGGCATCCCGCAGGCCGTTCGCGCCGAGTCGCTGGCGAAGGTGCCGACCGCGGCGCTGTCGCGTGGCCTCGCGGGCGTGGCGGGCCGCACCCTGATCGTGAACCTGCCGGGTTCCACGGGCGGGGTCCGCGACGGGATCGCGGTCCTGTCCCGGATGCTGCTCCACGCCGTCGACCAGATCCGGGGCGGCGACCATCCGGCGCCCCCCGGCACCGGCAGACCTTCCGGGAGCACGAGCTGAACGGCCCCTCCTGGCCGGTGGTGCTGGCGGACGGCGATGTCACGCTCCGGCCGATAAAGCTGCGGGACCAGGCCGCCTGGCGCGAGGTCAACCGGCGCAACCGCGACTGGCTGCGCCCGTGGGAGGCGACGATTCCGCCGCCCGCGCCCTGGGGACCGGTGGTCCAGCGGCCGACGTACCGCCAGATGGTCCGCCATCTGCGGGCGGAGGCGAACGCGGGGCGCATGCTGCCCTTCGTCATCGAGTACCAGGGGCGCCTGGTGGGCCAGCTGACGGTCGCCGGGATCACCTGGGGCTCGATGTGCGCGGGCCACGTCGGCTACTGGGTGGACCGCGAGGTGGCGGGCCGCGGGGTGATGCCCACGGCGGTCGCGCTCGCGGTGGACCACTGTTTCGCGAAGGTCGGGCTGCACCGGATCGAGGTCTGCATCCGTCCGGAGAACGGTCCGAGCCGGCGGGTGGTGGAGAAGCTCGGTTTCCGCGAGGAAGGGCTGAGGCCGCGCTATCTGCACATCGACGGCGCGTGGCGGGACCACCTCGTGTACGCGCTGACGGTGGAGGAGGTGCGGGAGGGGCTGCTGCACCGCTGGCACCGGGAGCACCATCCGCACGGTCACGGACCTACGTCGCAGGTTTAACGGAAATCCCGGAAATCAGATATCTGTTCGAATTCTTTCGAGCGGTGACCGATTCGCCCATAACCTGATCCGAAGAATCACAAAAAAAGTCCGTGATATCAGCGAGATCGCGCGACACGCCGTCCCAATTGGCGGATGCCCCCGGCCGTACCCCTCTACGGTGTGGGGTGTGAGCAGCAGCGGCCTCATCTATGCAGTCATCGTCGGGGCCTGGGCCGCCTACTTGGTGCCCATGTGGCTCCGGAGGCAGGACGAGCTGAACGAAGCCCGTCCGACGGAACGCTTCTCCACCGCCATCCGGCTGCTTTCCGGCCGGGCGGGAATGGAGCGCCGTTACGCCAAGGGACTGCGTGAGCGCGGTGACGAGGAGGCGGGATCCCAGCCCCCCGCGGACCCGGACGCGGCGACCGAAACGGTGAATTCCGTGGACGTCGACGACGCCCGGGCCGTCGTCGTGCCCCCGCCGACCCGCGCCGAGCCGAGATCGGCCGCCTCCGAGCGGGCCGACCGCGCCGAGCGGGCCCGCCGCGAGCAGCGCCTCGTCGTCCTGGCCCGCCGCCGGCGCACCACGGCGCTCCTCTTCCTGATCTTCACCCTCGGCGCGGTCGTCGCCGCCGTCGGCGGGCTCCAGTACCTGTGGGCCCCCGCCGTCCCCGCCCTGCTGCTGAGCACGTACATCGTGCACCTGCGGGTCCAGGAGCGGCGGCGCTACGAGTTCACCATGGACCGGCGGCGCGCCGAAGCGGCCGCCCGGCGGCTCCGCGAGAACCGGCCCCGCCGCCGTGAGCCCGAGGCGGCGGCGGGCTCCGACCCGGACCCCGCGCCACCCGTCTCCCCGCAGGAGGCCGGCCGGCGCGCCCTGGTCGAGCAGACCGACCACGCCGAATGGGTGGACCAGCAGCGCGAGCGCGAGCGCGGCCCGGCCCGCGGTGACAGCTGGGAGCCCGTACCGGTCCCGCTGCCGACGTACGTGACGGCCCCGGTCGCCCCCCGCGCCACCGGCGGCCCCGCGACCCCGGACTCCTGGAGCGCGACCCGCTCCAGCACGGCCGAGCCGACGGAACCCCGCCTGCGCGCCCAGCCCGCAGCCCCCCAGCAGTCCCGCCCGCGCGCCCGCGACGCGGCGCGCACACCGCTGTTCGACCAGTACGAGGGCGACGAGCGCCCGCGCGCCGCGAACGAATGACCGAGATCGATGACCTGCGCGGACGCTCCCCGATACCGGTTTTGGAGCACCCGCGAGGGGATGCTAATGTTTCACACGTCGCAAGGGCCTGTGGCGCAGTCTGGTAGCGCACCTCGTTCGCATCGAGGGGGTCTGGGGTTCAAATCCCCACAGGTCCACAAACGACAGTTCACGGGTTGCTCCCGAGAACGGTGACGAGATCCCGTCCGATCGAAAGATCGGGCGGGATCTTCGTCGTTTCCCAACTTCCCTGCCCCGCCCACCGGTCGAGTGGTCGCGGGCGCATGCCTCGGCGGTTATCCGGCCGCCCGGTCCAGCAGGGGGGCCGCCCAGGGCGGGAGGGTGGACGGGGACGGGCGGGTGGGGCGGGGGTCCGTGGTGATGCCGATGCCGCCCGCCGGGTCGCCGTAGGTGAAGTGGGCCGACCAGCCGAGCCAGGAGCGGACGAACAGGGCGGCGCTCCACGCCAGGGCGAGGGCGCCGCGCTGGTCCGGGGTCTCGTACCAGTAGCTGGTGAGCACCACCGCGCGGGAGACCGCCTCGTCCGTGTCGGTGGGGAGGGAGTCGGCGGTGAGGCCGGCGGACAGGACCGACGCGGCGAAGCGGTTGTCCGCGAGGAGGCCGCCGGCGTCGCTGACGACCGCGTCCACGAGGTCCGGAGGGAGGGCCAGGGCGTAGTGCCGCAGGCGCGCCAGGAGTTCGGGGAGGGACGGGTCCGCGGCCGTCTGCGGGCCCGGGGCCACCCGGAGGTCGTCGAGCAGCCCCGTGGCCTGCGCGGGGCGGGCGGCCAGGAGGTGTACGTAGGCCAGCGCGCGCAGGGTCTGCCAGCGGCAGAGGGTGCCCAGCAGGGCGATCCGCGAGGCGCGGAAGCCCAGCCGCACCGGCCAGTCGGCCGCCCGGACCTCTTGCCCGAGCGCCCGAAGCTCCGCGGGGACCGGGGCGGGGAAGACCAGGCTCCGGCCGGGCTCGCAGGACGGCTTCGAGCGGTAGCCCGGCCACTGCCGCGCCCCGGAATCCTCGCTGCTCATTTACCTCATCCGGTTTCGGGGTTCGCCACGGTGGGCGTGGACGGATCGCGTCAGGCGGGGAGGAGGGGCTTGGTCATGCAGCGGCTGGAGTCGTGGAAGCGGTAGTGGCCGAACTTGGCGGCCGCCAGGGTGTAGCCCTCGGAGAGGTAGAGGGCGATGGCCTCCGGCTGCTGGTCACCGGTTTCCAGGACCATGCGCAGGCGGCCCGCCGCGCGGGCGTCGGCTTCGAGGGCGGCCAGGATGCGGCGGGCCAGGCCCAGGCCGCGGGCCTCGGGGATCACGTACATGCGCTTCAGCTCGGCGTCGCCGTCCGCGTAGCCCTCGTCGTTCGCCTCGTGCCCGCGCCAGCCGCCGCTGGCTATCGGGGTGCCCGAGGCGTCGTAGGCGAGGAGGTAGAGGCCGTTCGGCGGGGCGAACATCGCCGGGTCGAGGAATGTGACATCGCCCTCGCCGTCGTAGCGCTCCTGGTATTCGATCTGCACTTGGTCGTTGAGCTTGACCGCGTCCGGGTGGTCGTACGACACGGCGCGGAGCTGGATCTCCTGAGACATCCGAACAGCCTACGGAACGCTCGGGCTATCGTGCAGGGATGCTCACTGTGACCTCCGTGAATGTGAATGGGATCCGCGCCGCCGCCAAGAAGGGCTTCTCCCCGTGGCTCGCCGGGTCGGACGCCGACGTCGTCTGCCTGCAGGAAGTGCGGGCCGAGGAGGGGCAGATTCCGGAGGAGGTGCGGGCACCCGAGGGGTGGCACACCGTGTTCGCGCCGGCCGCCGCCAAGGGGCGGGCCGGGGTCGCGGTGTACACGCGCCGGGAGCCGGAGCGGGTGCAGGTCGGATTCGGGAGCGAGGAGTTCGACGACTCCGGGCGGTACCTGGAGATCGACCTGCCCGGTGTGACCGTGGCCAGTCTCTACCTGCCCTCCGGGGAGGCAGGGACCGAGAAGCAGGACGAGAAGTACCGGTTCATGGGCGAGTTCCTCACCTACCTCGCGGAGCTCAAGGTGCGGGCCGCCGCGGACGGCCGGGAGGTCGTGGTCTGCGGTGACTGGAACATCTGCCACCAGGAAGCCGACCTGAAGAATTGGAAGACCAACCGGAAGAACGCCGGCTTCCTGCCCGAGGAGCGCGAGTGGCTCGGTGAGGTGTACGACACCGCGGGGTACGTGGACGTCGTGCGCGCCCTGCACCCCGACACCGAGGGGCCGTACTCCTGGTGGTCCTACCGCGGGCGGGCCTTCGACAACGACGCCGGCTGGCGGATCGACCTCCACGTCGCGACGCCGGGGCTGGCGGGCAAGGCCGTGAAGGCCTTCGTGGAGCGGGCCGAGACGCACCCCGAGCGCTGGTCCGACCACGCGCCGGTGACCGTGGTCTACGAGCTCGGGTCCTGAGCCGGTCCGGGAGCCGGGGCCTGGGCCCCGTCGGGGGCCCGGTCCGCCGCCGGTGACGGCGGGCGCAGGCGGTCCATCGCCATCGTGAGTTCGGCCTCGACCACGCTCTTCGCCAGGGGGCGCAGGCGCGGGACCGCTTCCTCGGAGATGTGCGTGGAGATGAGCTCGGCGAACAGCACCGCCATCGCCTCCGCGTGCTCGCGCACCCGGCGGCCCGCCTCCAGGACGGCGGACAGCGGTACGCCCTCGCGGACCAGCGCCGAGGAGACGTCCAGCAGTCGGCGGCTGACGTGGATGATCTCCTCGCCGTCGGTGGCCAGGTAGCCGAGGTCGAGCGAGGCCGCCAGGTTCTCCGGGGTGACCTCGCCCTCGAAGTAGTCGGCGAGGGCCTCGGGCGACAGCCGGACCGGGGTCTCCTGCGACCAGCCGATGCCGAGCAGCTCGCCGAGCTGGCCGACGTCGCGGCCCTTCTCGAAGGCGACGGTCAGCTCGGCTATGCCGCCGAGGGTGTGGCCGCGCTCCAGCAGGGCGGCGATGGTGCGCAGCCGGGCCAGGTGGTGGTCGTCGTACCAGGCGAGGCGGCCCTCGCGGCGGGGCGGCGGCAGGAGCTTGCGCTCCCGGTAGAAGCGCAGGGTGCGTACGGGGATGCCGGCGGCCTCGGCCAGCTCCTCCGTGCGGTATTCGCGCACTGTGTTCCTTGCTTCCGTTGGTTGCGCTGCTGCTTGCGCTGCTGTTGGCGCTGCGTCCTGCGTCGCGGTGTCCGGCACCTGCGCAGCCTAGGCCGTACCCGCAGTAACTTTCCTGGCGCGACCCCTACCCATGGGTACGGGGCTGCTCTACTCTCCCGATTGTGCCAGTGATTGCTGGCAGCGTTGGCATCCGAAGGCGGCGGGCATGGGCGGTGGCATGGACGGGCGCGAGCACGTACGAGTGGCGGTGATCGGCTCCGGGTTCGGCGGGCTGGGCGCCGCCGTGCGGCTGCGGCGGGAGGGGATCACCGACTTCGTCGTCCTGGAGCGCGCGGACTCCGTCGGCGGCACCTGGCGCGACAACAACTACCCCGGGTGCGCCTGCGACGTCCCTTCCCATCTCTATTCGTTCTCCTTCGCGCCCAATCCCGACTGGCCGCGGACCTTCTCCGGACAGCCCGCCATCCGGGAGTACCTGGAGCACGTGGCCGACACCTTCGGACTGCGCCGCCACATCCGGCTGAACCACGAGGTCCGGATGGCGCGCTGGGACGCCGACGGGATGCGGTGGGAGATCGAGACCTCGGGCGGGGAGTTCACCGCCGACGTGGTCGTCTCCGCCACCGGGCCGCTGTCCGACCCGAAGATGCCGGAGATCCCCGGGCTCGCCGGCTTCCCCGGCAAGGTCTTCCACTCCGCCCGCTGGGACCACGGCTACGACCTGCGCGGCAAGCGCGTCGCCATGATCGGTACGGGCGCCTCCGCCATCCAGATCGTCCCCGCCATCGCGCCCGACGTCGAGCGGCTGACGCTGTTCCAGCGGACCCCGCCGTGGGTGATGCCGCGCACCGACCGGGCGATCACCGCCGTCGAGCGCTGGCTCCACCGCCAGCTGCCCTTCACCCGGGCGGCGCGCCGCGGGCTGCTGTGGGGGATCCGCGAGCTCCAGGTCAGCGCCTTCACCAAGCGGCCGAACCAGCTCGGGCTCATCGAGTCGCTGGCGAAGGCGAACATGGCTCGCTCGATCAAGGACCCGGAGCTGCGGGCCAAGCTGACGCCCTCGTACCGGATCGGGTGCAAGCGGATCCTGCTGTCGAGTGAGTACTACCCGGCGCTCGCCCGGCCCAACGTGGACCTCGTCGCCTCCGGGCTGAAGGAGATCCGGGGCTCCGTGCTGGTCGCCGCCGACGGGACCGAGACCGAGGCCGACGCGATCGTCTTCGGCACCGGCTTCCATGTCACGGACATGCCGATCGCGGACCGGGTGGTGGGCGCGGAGGGGAAGACCCTCGCGGAGGTGTGGAAGGACGGGATGCAGTCGCTGCGCGGGGCCACCGCGGCGGGCTTCCCGAACTGGATGACGATCATCGGGCCGAACACCGGGCTCGGGAACAGCTCGATGATCCTGATGATCGAGTCGCAGCTGAACTACATGGCGGATTACCTGCGGCAGCTGGACGTGTTGGGAGGGCGGGTCGCGCTCGCCGCCCGGCCGTCGGCCGTGAACGCGTGGAACCGGTCGGTCCAGACGCGGATGGAGCGGACGGTGTGGAACACCGGGGGCTGCACCAGCTGGTACCTCGACGCGCAGGGGCGGAACACGACCGTGTGGCCGGGGACCACGGGGGAGTTCCGGCGGGAGACGCTGGGCGTGGACCTGAGCGAGTACGAGGTCGTACGCCATCGGGAACGCGAGAGGGTGCCGGTGGCCGCCGTCGGCTCTGCGGGTGCGGCGCCGTTGCCGGGGGCTCTGCCCCCGGGCCCCCGCGCCTCAAACGCCGGCGAGGCTGGATTTGGCGGGGCTGGAGTGGCGAAGGCGGCCACCGAGGGGGATGCCGCGTGAGTCGGCTGATGCATGTGACCGCCGGGCCCTACGCCCCGCCCGTCGCGCGGCGCGAGCTGGTGGTGACGTCCGCCGACGGGGCCCGGTTGCACGTGGAGGTGCACGGGGAGGAGGGGGCTCCGGCTGTGGTGCTCGCGCACGGGTGGACCTGTTCCACCGCCTTCTGGGCCGCACAGATACGGGCGCTGGCGGGCGGCCACCGGGTCATCGCCTACGACCAGCGCGGCCACGGGCGTAGCCCCGCCGGTGCCGGATACGGCACTGGCGCCCTCGCCGACGACCTGGTCGCCGTCCTGAAGGCCACGCTCGCCCCCGGCGAGAAGGCCGTGGTCGCGGGCCACTCCATGGGCGGGATGACCGTCATGGCGGCCGCCGGCCGGCCGGAGTTCGCCGAGCACGCCGCGGCCGCGCTGCTGTGCAGCACCGGCAGCGGCCGTCTCGTCGAGGAGTCGCTGGTCCTGCCGCTGAGGCCCGGCCGCGCGAGGACCCGTATCACCGGGGCGGTCCTCGGATCCCGGGCGCCGCTCGGGCCCGTCACCCCCGTGGCCCGCATGGTGCTGAAGTACGCCACGATGGGCCCCGGCTCGGCGCCCGACAAGGTCGAGGCCTGCGCCCGCATCGTCCACGCCTGCCCCACGAAGGTGCGCCACGCCTGGTCCGAGGTGCTGGCCGGGCTGGACCTCGACGCGAACCTGGCCGAGCTGACCGTGCCCACCGCCGTCATCGGCGGCAAGAGCGACCGGCTGACGCCGATCGTGCACGCCCGGGGGCTGGCCGCCGCGCTGCCGAACTGCGTGGGACTGACCGAGCTGACCGGGATGGGGCACATGACCCCGATCGAGGCGCCGGAAGCCGTCACCAACGCGGTGCGCGAGCTGGCCGCCCTGTACCTCCCCACCCCGCAGAAGGAGAAGACGCCGTGAGTGCTCGCAGGAGTCTGGAAGGTCAGGTGGCCGTAGTCACCGGCGCGGCGCGCGGGGTCGGCGAGCTGCTGGCCCGCAAGCTGTCGGCGCGCGGTGCGAAGGTGGCGTTGGTGGGGCTGGAGCCCGAGGCCCTCAAGGAGGTCTCCGAGCGGCTGCACACCGAGAGCGACCACTGGTACGCCGACGTCACCGACCACGAGGCCATGGCCCGGGTCGCGCAGGAGGTCAAGCAGCGCTTCGGCAAGGTGGACATCGTCGTCGCCAACGCGGGGGTCGCGTCCGGCGGGCCGTTCGTGGACTCCGACCCCGACGCCTGGCGCCGGGTCATCGAGGTCAACCTCATCGGCGGCGCCGTCACCGCCCGCGCCTTCCTGCCCGTGCTGATGGAGAGCCGCGGCTACTTCCTCCAGATCGCCTCGCTCGCCGCGATCACCCCGGCGCCCATGATGACGGCGTACTGCGCCTCCAAGTCGGGCGTCGAGGCCTTCGCCCACTGCCTGCGCGCCGAGGTCGGGTACAAGGGGGTCAAGGTCGGCGTCGGCTACCTGTCCTGGACCGACACCGACATGGTGCGCGGCGCGGACCGGGACGAGGTCATGCGCGAGCTGCGCCAGCGGCTGCCGTGGCCGTCGAACCAGACCTACCCGCTGGGGCCGGCCGTCGACCGGATCGTGGCGGGCATCGAGCGGCGCTCGGCGCACGTGTACGCACAGTGGTGGCTCCGCGGCATGCAGGGGGTCCGCGGCTACCTGCCCGGGATCATCTCGTCAGTCGGACAGCGCGAGATGAAGCGGTTCGAACCGCGACTGGCCAGTGTTTCCAAGGGGCTTGTCGGGGCCGGCGGGGCCGCGGACGAGCAGGAGCGCACCCGGAGCAGCTGATCGTAATGCGAGGAATGTCGGGTTATGTAAGCCTGGTCGAGGCCTCATACCCGCACACCCCTCTAGGAGTGAACAAGCATGGGCATCAAGGACCAGTTCCAGGACAAGGCGAAGAACCTCGCGGAGAAGGCGAAGGCCGCGGCCGCGGGCAAGCAGGACGAGGCGTCCGAGCGGGCGTCGCAGGCGGCCGACCAGGTCAAGGACAAGGCCCGCGACACGTTCGACGAGAATTTCGACAAGTAGGTCTTTGTAGTAGCGAGTAGCGAGTAACGAGTAGCGCGCCGAGGGGGGGGGGCCCCCCCCCCCCCCCGGGCGCCCCCCCCCCCCCGCCCCCCCCGCCCGCGGGGCGCCGCCCCGGGCGCCCCCCCCCCCGGCGGCGGCGGGGGTGGCGGGGGGGGCCCCCC
>NZ_JBHYVM010000007.1:263067-276414 GCF_042750105.1 Streptomyces sp. NPDC059443
TCTCGCTCTCCGGCGCGCCCCCGCGCGCGCCCCACTCCCGCCCCGCCCCCCCCCCCCCCCCTGACGCCCCCCCCGGTGTCGGCGCGGCCCGCCGCGGCGGCCCCCCCCCGGTCCGGTACGTCCGTGTAGCCGGGCGGTACCGCCGCCGGGTCCTGTTCCAGCAGCTCCAGCGCCAGGTGCACGGCGTCGTCCAGCTGGGCGTGCCGCCCCTCCGCCCAGTCGAGCGGGGTGCGCAGGATCGGCAGGTCCGGTTCCACGCCCTGGTTCTCCACCGACCAGCCGTACTCGGGGAACCACGCCGCGTTCATCGGCACCGTGATCACCGTTCCGTCCCCGAGGGTGTGCCGGCCGGTCATGCCGACCACCCCGCCCCAGGTGCGCTGGCCGACGACGGGGCCGAGCCCCAGCAGCTTGAAGGCCGCGGTGATCATGTCCCCGTCGGAGGAGGTCGCCTCGTCGGCCAGCGCCACGATCGGGCCCCGGGGCGCGTTGGAGGCGTAGGAGACCGGCTGGGCGTTGCGGGTCAGGTCCCAGCCGAGGATCGAGCGGGTCAGCTTCTCCACCACCAGCTCGCTGATGTGCCCGCCCGCGTTGCCCCGTACGTCCACGATCAGGGCCGGCTTCGACATCTCCACGCGCAGGTCGCGGTTGAACTGCGCCCAGCCCGAGCCGCCCATGTCGGGGATGTGCAGGTAGCCGCACTTGCCCCCGCTGACCTCGCGGACCACCGCGCGGCGCTTGGCCACCCAGTCCTGGTAGCGCAGCGGCCGCTCGTCGATCAGCGGCACGACCGCGACCCGGCGCGAGCGGCCCTGCCCCTCGGCGGGCTCGAAGGTGAGCTCCACGGTGGTGCCGCCCGCCGCCGACAGCAGCGGGAACGGGCCGGCCACCGGGTCCACGGGCCGGCCGTCGACGTGGGTGAGGACCGCGCCCTCCCGGATGCCGGTGCCCGCGAGCGGGGAGCGGGCCTTGGAGTCGGAGGATTCGCCGGGCAGGATCCGGGCGATGACCCAGGCCCCATCGCGGGGGAAGAGGTTGACGCCGAGCAGGCCGATGGCCCGCTGGTAGTGCGGGGGCCCTTCGTTGCGGCGCGCGGGGGAGACGTAGGCGTGCGAGGTGCCGAGCTCGCCGAGGACCTCGCGCATCAGGTCGGCGAACTCGTCCGGGGAGGCGACCCGTTCGACCAGGGAGCGGTACTGGCGCAGCACCCCGTCCCAGTCGATGCCGCACATCTTCGGCTCCCAGAAGTAGGCGCGGATGAGCCGCCCGGCCTCCTCGAAGGCCTGGCGCCATTCGGCCGCCGGATCCACCTCGTGCAGGATGCGCCGCAGGTCCAGGTAGACGGTGGAGTCGCTGTCGCCGGACTCGGTGGCCGGGACCGCCCGCAGGTCCCCGTCGTCGTTGACGACGAGCCGGGTGCCGTCCCCGCTGACCGCGAACCAGTCCAGCCCGGAGGCCAGTTCCGTCTTACGGGCCTTCGTGAGGTCGAAGTGCTCCAGCGTGGGCTTGCCGCTGGTGTCGGCCGGGTTGGCGAAGGTCTCGCCGAGCGCGCCGGAGATCGGCCAGCGCAGCCACACCAGCCCGCCGCCGCTCACCGGGTACAGGGCCGAGTACTTGGACGCCGTCACCGGGAACGGCGTCACCCGGCTCTCCAGCCCCTCCACCTCCACGGTGACCGCGCCGTCGCCCGTATCGCCCTCGGCCGGGTCGAGTCCGCCCGCCGCCGGGCGGCCGTCGGGGGTGAACGCGAAGGGCGAGGGGGTCGCCGAGGAGAGCGGCACCAGGTACGGGCGGCAGCCCAGCGGGAAGGACAGGTCGCCGGTGTGCACGTCGTAGACCGGGTCGAATCCGCGCCAGGAGAGGAAGGCGAGGTAGCGGCCGTCCCGGGTGAAGACCGGGTTCTCGTCGTCGAAGCGGCCGTTGGTGACGTCCACGACGGTGCGCGCGCCCGGTCCCGTGATCCGGGCCATCTTGATCTGGCGCAGGGAGCGCCCGACGCCCGGGTGCGACCAGGTCAGCCAGCAGCCGTCGGGGGAGAAGGCGAGGTCGGTGACGGGCCCGTTGTCGGACCGGATCAGCTCGCTGGCCTCCCCGTTGGACTCCTCCGTCGCGTCGATGAGCAGCAGCCGCCCGTCGTCGGAGGCGATGGCGAGCCGTTCCCCGTCCGGATCGGAGAGCAGCTCCAGTACGCGGCCCAGCTCGCCCGAGGCCAGCCGGCGCGGCTCCCGGTCCCCGGAGGCCCGGGGCAGGTAGGCGATCTCGATGGCGTCCTCGCCCTCGGCGTCCGTCACGTAGGCCACCTGCCCGCCGCTGCCCAGCATCTCGGGCAGCCGGACCCGTACGCCCGGGGTGTCGGCGATGGTGCGGGCGGGCCCGTCGCGGTGCGTGAGCCAGTACAGGCTGCCGCGGACGACGACGGCGCTGGCTCGCCCGGTGGCGTCGACGGAGAGGGAGTCGACGTGGCTGGCGGCCGGGACCTGGTAGGTGCGGCGCCCCGCGCGGGGGCCGCCCAGGCGGACCTCCAGCTTGCGCGGGGAGGCGTCCGGGGCCAGCGATTCGACGATCCACAGGTCGCCGGCGCACTGGTAGACGATCCGGGAGCCGTCGCTGGAGGCGTGCCGGGCGTAGAACTGCTCGTGGTCGGTGTGCCGGCGCAGATCGGTGCCGTCGGGCAGGCAGGAGTAGAGGTTGCCGATGCCCTCGTGGTCGGAGAGGAAGGCGATCCGGCCGGCCACGAACATCGCGGAGTCCAGATGCCCCTCGATGCCCTCCAGCAGCCGGACGCCGTGCAGCCACAGCCGCCCGGTGGCGCCGCCGCGGTAGCGCTTCCACGCGGCGGGCTCGTGCGGGGGCTTGCCGGTCAGGAGCAGGGTGCGGTGCTCGCCCTCGATGTCGGCGACCTGGATGTCGGAGACGGGCCCCCAGGGGAGGCGGCCGCCGGGACTGCCGTCGGTCGGCAGCTTGTAGGCCCAGGAGTAGTACGAGAACGGCTGGCCGTGCGAGGAGACGGCCAGGATGCTGCCGTCCGGGTCCCAGCCGCACACCCGGGTGTCGGTGGAGCCCCAGTAGCTGAGCCGGCGGGCCGGGCCGCCCTCGACGGGGGCGAGGTGGATCTCGGGGTCCAGGCTGCGCCAGGTGGTGAAGGCGATGTGCCTGCCGTCGGGGGAGAACCGGGGGTGGCCCACCCGGGTCCGGTCGACGGTGATCCGCCAGGCCCGCCCTGCCGGTTCTCCAGGAGGAACCAAGGGCGCCACCCAAAGATCGTCCTCGGTGGCGAAGCACAGCAGATCGTCATGGAGATGGGGGAACCGGAGGTACGCCGCGTCGTGACTCACCCCCCAATGCTTTCCGCGGGGAGGGGGGCCGGCAACTCGTACAGGTGATCCATGGGTGTGTCGCGACGGCCCCTCCGGAGTGACCGACACCACTCCCTCAGCGAAACGGAACGGTTTCGTTTCGCTGAGCGCAGGGGTATCGTCCTACGAGTACGAAACGGTTTCGTTCGGATGGCAAGGTCGGGAGGAGACGACGAGATGGTCGAAGAGGTCATGTCGCGCCGCAGCCGGATCACCCCCGAGCGGGAAGCCGAACTCCACGGGGCGGTCCTCGACCTCCTGCGCGAGGTCGGCTACGAGGCGCTGACCATGGACGCGGTCGCCGCCCGTACGAAGTCCAGCAAGGCCACCCTCTACCGCCAGTGGGGGAGCAAGCCCGAGCTGGTCGCCAAGGCCCTGCGCTGCACCCAGCCGGTCTCCCTCCGGGAGATCGACACGGGCAGCATCCGCGGGGACTTCGCCGTCATGGTCGAGAACTCCGACGACGCCCAGATGGCGAAGGACACCGCGCTGATGCGGGGTCTGACCCATGCGGTCCACGAGAGCCCGGAGCTCCACAAGGCGCTGCGGGAACTGCTGGTCGACCCGGAGATCACCGGTCTCCAGCTGATGCTGCAACGGGCGGTGGACCGGGGCGAGATCGCCGCGGGCTGTCCGGCCCTGGCCTTCGTCCCGCACATGCTCATCGGGGCGTTCATCGCCCTCCCGCTCATCGAGGACCGGTCCGTCGACCGGCGCTTCCTCGGTGACTTCATCGACGCCGTGGTCTTCCCCGCCCTCGGCGTCTGATCCCCTTCCCGCCCAACACCGTCCGGCCGAGCTGTCCCCGCGCTCGATTCCTGCTGCCTCTGACACGCCGCTCTCGTCGTCGGACCGGCATTCCATGCCCTGATCCATCCCACGACCCGAACGGGAGAACCACCGACGTGGCCACCTTCCTCTACCGACTCGGCAGGGGCGCCTTCCGGCGCCGTCGATTCGTCGCACTCGTCTGGGTGGCGCTGCTGTTCCTCGCCGGTTTCGGCGCGGCTACGGCTTCCACACCCACCGCAGGCTCGTTCTCCATACCCGGCACGGAGGCCCAGAAGGCCTTCGACCTGCTGGAACAGCGCTTCCCGGGAATGGCCGCCCAGGGCGCCACCGCCCGCATCGTCATCAAGGCCCCGGCGGGCGAGAAGATCGACTCCCCGGCCGCCAAGGACCAGGTCGAGAAGATCGTCACCGGCCTGAAGGACGGCGCCGGCAAGGACGAGGTCTCCTCGGTCGCCGACCCGTACGAGGCCAAGGCCGTGAGCCAGGACGGCTCCACCGCCTACATCAGCGTCAAGTACAAGGTCAGCGGTATGGAGCTGACCGACGCGACCCGCGAAGCCCTCAAGGAGTCCGGTACGGAGGCCAAGGCCGCCGGCCTGAACGTCCAGATCGGCGGAGACGCCCTGATGGCGGCCCCCGAGACGGGTCCTGGCGAGATCATCGGCATCGCCATCGCCGCGGTCGTCCTCGTCATCACCTTCGGCTCGCTGATCGCGGCCGGACTGCCGCTGGTCACCGCGCTGATCGGCGTGGGCATCGGCGTCTCCTCGGTCACCGCGCTCGCCAGCGTGCTGGACCTGGGCTCCAGCACCGCCACCCTCGCGTCGATGATCGGCCTCGCGGTCGGCATCGACTACGCGCTCTTCATCGTCTCCCGCTACCGCGCGGAGCTCGCCGAGGGCCGTGAGCGCGAGGAGGCCGCCGGCCGCGCCGCCGGAACCGCAGGTTCCGCCGTGGTCTTCGCCGGTCTGACCGTGGTCATCGCCCTCGTGGGCCTGGCCGTCGTCAACATTCCGATGCTGACCAAGATGGGCTTCGCCGCCGCCGGCACCGTGGTCATCGCCGTCCTCGTCGCCCTGACGCTGGTCCCGGCCATCCTCGGGTTCGCGGGCAAGAAGGTCCTGCCCGCCGGTACGAAGAGCAAGCTGTTCGGCAAGGGCAAGCCGGCCCCCGCCGAGGGCGCCGAGCCCAAGCCCAACGGCGGCACCCGCTGGGCCCGCTTCGTCCTGCGCCGCCCCGTCATGGTGCTGCTGGCCGGTGTGATCGGCCTCGGCGTCATCGCGATCCCGGCGAGCAGGCTGGAGATGGGCCTGCCGGACGACGGCTCGCAGCCGGTGTCCACCTCCCAGCGCCAGGCGTACGACCTGCTCTCCGAGGGCTTCGGCCCCGGTTTCAACGGCCCGCTGATGGTGGTCGTGGACGGGGACAAGGCGCTCGCGGACAAGACGGTCGACCGGATCAAGGGCCTGGACGGCGTGGTCGCGGTGACCCCGCCCCAGCTCAACAAGGCTGGCGACGCCGCCGTCATCACGGTCATCCCGAAGGACCGCCCGTCCTCCACGGAGACCGAGGACCTGGTCCACAAGATCCGCGCGGGCAGCGGCGACGACGTCCTCGTCACCGGCGCGACCGCGATGAACATCGACTTCTCGCAGAAGATGAACGACGCCCTGGTGCCCTACCTGGCACTCGTCGTCGGCCTCGCCTTTCTGCTCCTGATGCTCGTCTTCCGCTCGGTCCTGGTCCCGCTCAAGGCGGCCCTCGGCTTCCTGCTCTCGGTGGTCGCCGCCCTCGGCGCCGTCGTCGCGGTCTTCCAGTGGGGCTGGCTCAGCTCGATCTTCGGGGTGGAGCAGCCCGGTCCGATCATGTCGATGATGCCGATCTTCATGGTGGGCGTCGTCTTCGGTCTGGCCATGGACTACGAGGTCTTCCTGGTCACCCGCATGCGTGAGGCGTACGTCCACGGCGAGCGGCCGGGTCAGGCCGTCGTGTCCGGGTTCCAGTACAGCGCCCGGGTGGTCGTGGCCGCGGCGGTCATCATGATCGCGGTGTTCTCGGGCTTCATCGGATCCGGCGAGCAGATGATCAAGATGATCGGCTTCGGTCTGGCCATCGCGGTCTTCTTCGACGCGTTCGTCGTCCGGATGACCATCGTCCCGGCCGTCCTCGCGCTGCTCGGCCACAAGGCCTGGTGGCTGCCGAAGTGGCTCGACCGGATCCTGCCGAACGTGGACGTGGAGGGCGAGAGCCTGCGCAAGCACCTCGGGGAGTCCTCGGGCGGCTCGGACGGCTCCGACGGTCAGGGCAAGGACCGCGAGCTCGTCAACGTCTGACCCGACGGGCGGCGGGCGGTGCTCGACGCACCGCGCACCCCGCACGCAGGACCGGGCCCCCCCCCCCCGGGGGGGGGGGGCCGCGGCGCCCGGGGCGGGGGGGGCTAGACAGGGTGCTAGGCGCTGGGGGGGGGGCGCGGCGCCCGCCCCCCCCCCCCCCCCGCGCGCCGCCCCGCCCCCCCCCCGGGGGGGTGCGGGGCCGGTCCCGTTCGGGCGCGTTGGGCCTAACGGGTGGCCGAGGCGGTGGCGGCGGCCGCGGCCGCGGGCGCGGGTGCGTACGTACGGCGCAGGAAGCGGCGCAGCGCGGCGATGTCGAACTGGACCACCGCGACGCCCTCGGGGGAGTGGAACTCGACCACGGCCTGGACCCGCCCGCAGGGCCAGACGCGTACGTCGCCGGTCCCGGTCGGGGCCTGGAGTCCGGCCTCCAGGAGGGCCCGGGGGAAGACCCACTCGTTGTCGGTGCCCTCGGGGGAGAGGTCGGCGGGGAACACGATCCGCACGGCCAGGGGTTCGGCGGGGACGAAGCGCAGCGCGACCGGGATGGCGCGGTAGAGCGGGTCGTCGGTGATGACACGGGCCCGCACCCGCTCCTCCACGATGGTCGCGGTCGCGGGCGGATTCTCGGCGGTGGCTGACATCGACAAGACTCCTCGAATCGGAACATATGCGTCCGCATTTCCCCCAGCCTCGCACATTCCCACGAATCCGCGCGGACCTATTTGTGGCAGCACCGCTCTTGCCAACGATTCGCAATTGGGCACTATCCTTGAACGGTTAAAGATTTGAGGAAGCGGAGCGAAACCATGCATGTGCCCGACGGCTTCATCGATGCCCCCGTCTCCATAGCCGCAGGTGTCGTCGCCGCCGGAGCCGTGGCGGTCAGCCTCCGCGGCGCCCGCCGCGAACTCGACGACCGCACCGCCCCGCTCGCGGGCCTCGTCGCCGCGTTCATCTTCGCCGTGCAGATGCTGAACTTCCCCGTCGCCGGCGGCACCAGCGGCCACCTGCTGGGAGGCGCGCTCGCCGCGATCCTCGTCGGCCCCTACACGGGCGTGCTGTGCGTGTCCGTGGTCCTCCTCATGCAGGGCGTCCTCTTCGCCGACGGCGGTCTGACCGCCCTCGGCGTCAACGTCACGAACATGGGCGTCGTGACCGTGATCGTCGCCTACGCCGTCTTCCGCGGGCTCCTGAAGCTGCTGCCCCGCACCCGCCGCTCGGTGACCGCCGCCGCCTTCGCCGGAGCCCTGCTCTCGGTCCCCGGCGCCGCCGTCATGTTCACCCTCTTCTACGCCCTCGGCGGCACCGCCGACGTGTCCACGGACAAGGTCTTCGGCGCCATGGTCGGCGTCCACGTCCTCATCGGCATCGGCGAGGCCGTCATCACCGCCGCCACCGTCGGCGCCGTGATCGCCGTACGCCCCGACCTGGTCCACGGCGCCCGCGGGCTGTCCGCTCCGCTGAAGCTGCGTGTCGGCGGCGAACTGGTCGACGCCCCGGCCGCCGCCGGGCCGGCCGCCCCGGTCGGCCTCGCCGCCCGCTCCACGAAGCCCGTGTGGATCACCGGCCTGGTCACCGCCTTCGTCCTGGCCGGCTTCGTCTCCTTCTACGCCTCCTCCAGCCCCGACGGACTGGAGAAGGTCGCCGCCGACAAGGGCATCGACCAGAACGTCACGAAGCACGCCTCCGCCGACTCCCCGCTCGCCGACTACAGCGTCAAGGACGTCTCCGACTCCCGCCTCTCCGGCGGCCTCGCCGGAGCCATCGGCGTCGGCGCGACCGTCCTCGTGGGCACCGGGATCTTCTGGACCGTGCGCCGCCGCCGCGCCGAAGACCTGACGGCGGCCTCCACGGCCGTCCCGGCCGCCTGATGGGCGCGGGCCACGCCCACAAGCTCTACCGGCACGGGCACACACCGGTCCACGAGCTGCCGCCGCACTGCAAGCTGGCCGCAGCCTTCGCCTTCGTGGTGGTCGTCGTGTCCACCCCGCGCGAGGCGGTGTGGGCCTTCGGGCTGTACGCCGTCCTCATCGCGGCGGCCGCCGCCGTGGCCCGGATCCCGGCCGCCTTCCTGCTGCGCCGGCTCCTGATCGAGGTGCCCTTCGTCGCCTTCGCCGTCCTGATGCCCTTCGTGGCACAGGGCGAGCGGATCGACTTCGCCGGCATGTCGCTCAGCGTCTCCGGCCTCTGGGGCGCCTGGAACGTCCTGGCCAAGGGCACCCTCGGCGTGGCCGCGTCCGTACTCCTGGCCTCCACCACCGAACTGCGCGCCCTGCTGCTGGGCCTCCAGCGGCTCAAGCTGCCGCCGCTGCTCGTCCAGATCGCCTCCTTCATGATCCGGTACGGCGACGTGATCACCGACGAGCTGCGCCGGATGTCCGTCGCGCGGCGCTCCCGCGGCTTCGAGGCGAGCGGGATCCGGCACTGGGGGGTCCTCGCCAAGACGGCCGGAGCCCTGTTCATCCGCTCCTACGAACGCGGCGAGCGGGTCTACCTCGCGATGGTCAGCCGCGGCTACGCCGGGTCCATGCCGGTGATCGACGAACTCGCGGCCACCCGCGCCCAGTGGGCGTACGCGGCCGTGCTCCCCGTGACGGCGCTCGCCGTCTGTCTGATGGGATGGACCCTTTGAATCCTCCCCGCCCTAGGGGCGGGGATTCCTGGCTCACGTCGGCTGTGGACCGGCGGTCCGTCAGCTCTTACACGATCGGCACCAGCCGGGTTGAGACCAGCCCGGACCAGCATCACGTGTGCGGAGTTCTTGTCCCTGGGGGACACGGCTCCGCACGCGGTGCAGGTGTAGGTACGTTCCGAGAGGGGGAGTGCGTGCTTGGTTCTCGCTCCGCACTGCGCGCACTCCATGGTGGTGTGCGCGGGATGGACAAGGTGCACGATACGCCCGTGCTTGCGGGCCATGCCGATCAACGCCGTCTTGGTGGCGCCGATGGCGGCGTCGGCGGCCCTGCGGGCCATGGTCGACTTGGCGAGGAACTTCGGGCGGAAGTCCTCCACCGCCAGGGCGTCGTGGTCGCGGACCACAGACTTGGCCCACTTGCGGCCGCTGTCCTGACGTTGCCGGGCCACCTTCTTGTGAAGCTTCGCCGTCAGCTTCTTCGCCGCCCGGTAGCCCCTCGAACCGGGCTTGCCCTTCGCCGGTTTGCGGCGGGCCATCATCCGCTGATAGCGGGCGAGCCTGACGGCGGCCTTCTTGCCGTGCTCCGCGTGCGGGAGGTCATGGGCGTCGCTGGTGGTTGTGGCAGTCTCCCTGACACCCCAGTCGATCCCGATCACCGCGCCCGTCTCCGGGAGGGGCTGGGGGTTGGTGGCCACGACGAAGGACGCGTACCAGTGCCCGAGGCTGTCGCGGTAGATCCGCACCGAGGACGGGTCCGCCGGGAGATCGCGAGACCACACCACGGTCAGGACGATACCGCCCGCAAGATGCAGGCGGCCGTCCTTGATGCGGAAGCCGCGCCGGGTGTAGTTAAGGCTCGGGTCGGCATGGGACTTCTTCTTGTACTTGGGCATCCCCGCCCGCTGCCGCATCGGCAACCGGGCCTTGATGTCCTTGAGTGCCTTAGCACGGGACTTCCCGAAGTCGCGTACGAGCTGCTGCTGCGGAACGCTGCTGCCGTCACCCAACCAGGTGTTGCAATTGCGGGCTTCGGTCAGCATCTTGTCCAGTCGGGCCGGACCGCAGTTCTCGTCCTCGGCGTGGGCCTTCTTCGACCGAGCGGCGCACTCGTTCCAGAGCCACCGGCACCGGGCCCACTCACCCAACAAACTGGCGAGCGCGGTCGACGACACGCGAAGCCGGTAGGTGTACCGGGAATGCCCGGTCTCTTCCGTCTCCTGAGATGCCGTCACGCGGTCAACCTAGACCAGCCCACTGACAACGCCAGAAAGCGCAGGTCACCACATATGCGAAACGAACCCCGGCGCTCCGCGCCTACGGCGGCGGGACCCATTCCTCCCCGGGCCGAAGCCCCCGGCATCCTGGGAGAGATCCGGTGAACGCACCCTCTCTGCACGTCTCCGGCCTCGCCTACGCCTACCCCGACGGCCACCAGGCCCTCTTCGGGGTGGACCTGACCGTCGGACAGGGCGAGCGGGTGGCGCTGCTCGGCCCCAACGGCGCGGGCAAGACCACGCTGGTGCTGCACCTCAACGGCATCCTGAGCGGCGGCGTCGGCACCGTGTCCGTGGCCGGGCTGCCCGTGGAGAAGCGCAACCTCGCCGAGATCCGCCGCCGGGTCGGGATCGTCTTCCAGGACCCCGACGACCAGCTCTTCATGCCCACCGTCCGGGAGGACGTGGCCTTCGGCCCGGCCGCCGCCGGGATGCGCGGCGCCGAGCTGGAGGAGCGGGTGCGCGAGGCCCTGGACCTGGTCGGCATGTCCGCCTTCGCGGACCGGCCCCCGCACCACCTGTCCTTCGGGCAGCGCCGCCGGGTCGCGGTGGCGACCGTACTGGCCATGCGGCCCGAGATCCTGGTCCTGGACGAGCCGTCCTCCAACCTCGACCCGGCATCGAGGCGGGAGCTCGCGGACATCCTGCGCTCCCTCGACGTCACGGTGCTGATGGTGACGCACGACCTGCCGTACGCGCTGGAGCTCTGCCCGCGCGCGGTGGTCCTCAGCGAGGGCACCCTGGTGGCGGACGGCCGGACGCAGGACCTGCTGTGCGACGAGGAGCTGATGCGCGCGCACCGCCTGGAACTGCCCTTCGGCTTCGACCCCCGCTCCGTAGTGGTGGCATAAGCGCCGGTCGGAGGTTGTTGGACTGCCCGTGGACATCCAGGGTGTGGTGGCGGAGGGCTTCGAGCCCGTCAGAGACGCGTTCGTACGCAACTTCGAGGTGCTCGGGGACCGGGGTGCGGCCGTGGCCGTGTACCGGGACGGGCGCAAGGTCGTCGACCTCTGGGGCGGCACCAAGGACGCGGACGGTGACGCGCACGGTGACGCGCACGGTACGGAGCCCTGGGCCGAGGACACCGTGCAGATCGTCCGCTCCGCGACCAAGGGCGTGGCCGCCGCCGTCCCGCTGCTGCTCCAGCAGCGCGGGCTGCTCGACCTGGACGCGCCGGTGGGCTCGTACTGGCCGGAGTTCAAGGCCGGGGGCAAGGAGCGGGCCCGGGTCCGGGACCTGCTCGCACACCGTGCGGGAGTCCCCGCCCTGGACCGGGGGCTGACCGTGGCCGAGGCCGCCGACGGGGTCTCCGGACCGCGCGCGGTCGCCGCCCAGCACGCCTTCTGGGAGCCGGGCACCGAGCACGGCTACCACGCGCAGACCTTCAGCTGGCTGCTGAACGAGCTCGTGCTGCGGGCCACCGGCCGCTCGCTCGCCGGCATCCTGGCCGAGGAGATAGCGGAGCCGCTGGGCCTGGACTTCTGGATCGGCCTGCCGGAGACGGAGACCCACCGGGTGGGCCGGGTGGCGCCCGTGGATCCGCCGGAGGGCGCCGGCACGCTCAGGACCCGGCCGCGGCGAAACGTTTCCGAGGCCTACGCCGATCCGGACTCCCTCACCCGCCGCGCCTTCGCGGCCATCTACCCCCTGCCGGACGAGAACGACCCCGCCTACCGCGCGGCCGAGCTGCCCGCCTCGGCCGGCATCGGCACGGCCCGCGCACTGGCCCGGTTCTACGCCGCCACCATCGGGGTGGTGGAGGACGGCGCGCGGATCTTCACCCCGGCCACCACCGCACTCGCCGGCAAGGAGTTCTCCTCCGGCCCGGACCGCGTGCTGGTGGTCAACACGCGCTTCGGCCCCGGCTACATGCTGCACGGCCCCGCCTCACCGCTGCTGTCCCCGGCCTCCTTCGGGCACCCCGGGCGCGGTGGCTCGCTCGCCTTCGCGGACCCGGAGGAGGGCATCGGGTTCGGCTACGTCACCAACGCCCACGCCAAGTCGGTCACCGCCGACCCGCGCGCCCAGGCCCTGGTCCGCGCCCTGCGCTCGGCGCTGTAACCCGGCCGGGGCGGGGTGGGCGGCGGGCACATCAGCCCGAGTTGAGGACCGTCGCCACGATCGGGCCCGCCGCGTCGCCGCCGTGGCCCCCGCCCTCGACCATCGCGGCGGCCGCCACGTCACCGCTGAACCCGGTGAACCAGCTGTCCGGGTTCTGTGCCCCGTCGACCTCCGCCGAGCCGGTCTTCGCCCCCTTGTCGGAGCCGCCGACCGCCGACATCGCGCCCCGGGCCGTACCGCTGGTCGCCGTCAGCTTCATCATCCGCACCAGCTGCGCCGCCACCGACGGCTTCATCGCCCGGGAGGCCCTGGCGAGCTCGCGGTCGTCCATCGAGGCCTTGACGACGACCGGCTGGCGGAACACCCCGGTCCGGGCGGTCGCCGTGATCGAGGCCATGGTCAGCGGGTTCATCTGGATCTGGCCCTGGCCGATGTACTCGGCGGCCGCCGCCGGGCCGGTGGCCTCCGGGACCTTGCCGTCCACGGTCGCCACCCCGACCTTCCATTCGACGCCGATGCCGAAGACCTCCCGGGCCTCCTTCGGCAGCGCTCCGATGTCGTTGACCGGCTTGATCTGCTTGATGAAGGCGGTGTTGCAGGACTGGGCGAAGCTCGTCGCGAAGGTCTCGTGGTCGAGCTTGAAGCCGTTCAGGTTCTTGAAGGTCCGGCCCTCCCACGACACCTCCGCCGGGCATTCGGCGACCTTGTCCGCCGAGACCAGCCCCCGGTCCAGCAGCATCGCGGAGGTCACGATCTTCATCGTGGATCCGGGTGCGCGCGCGCCGCTGATCGACGCGGGGAAGCCGTCCCCGCGGTGGTCGGCGATGGCCAGGACGTCGCCGGTGCTGGGCTGGACGGGGCGCGCCCCCGCCGGGGGCGCGGGGGGGGGGGGGGGG
>NZ_JBHYVM010000008.1:0-14114 GCF_042750105.1 Streptomyces sp. NPDC059443
CGCCGCAGTACGCGTACGGCCAGCCCGGGGCCGAGCGCCCGGGTGAGGGCCGAGGCCTCGACGGGGTGCGCGTGCACCCAGCCGATGTGGCGCAGCCCCGACCAGCCCGGATCCGCGGCGGCGTCCGCCAGGGCGCCGGCCGCGGCCGGCAGCGGCAGCAGGTTGACGGCCGCCGGAGCCTCCGGGGAGCCGGGCGGGTCCGGAGCGCCGAGCAGCGGCGGCGGGGTCGGCCGGGTGGCCTCGGCGACCGCGAGCCGGGTGAACACCGGCCGCGGCAGCTCCGGATGGTCGGCCAGGTCGCTCACGGTCGGAGCCAGGCAGTGCACCCCGGCCGGGAACCCCTCCCGCACGGCCGCGGCGGCCACGGTCCGCCCGGCCGGACCCGCGTCCCCGGTGGTGACCAGGTGGAATGCCGTACGCCGCCGCCCGCCCCGGGAGGCGAGGGGCAGCAGCGCGGCCACGGTGGCCGCGGGCTGCTCCACGCACCAGACGGCGTCGAACCCGGGCGCCGCCGCCGGCCCGGAGCCGCCCGTGGCCCCGGCCGGGTCCCCGGCCAGGGCATCGGCCAGGACCTCGGAGGCCCGGCGCGCGTCGAGGCGGGCCGCGAGGAGGTCGACGTACTCGGGATACAGCCCGATCAGCGTGAGCTGACGGGCCAGCAGGAGCCTGCTCTGCCGTACGTCGGCGGCGGTGAGCAGGGTCAGGTGGTGGCCGCGGCCGAGCAGCTCGGCGGCGAGACGGATGCCGGTGGGGCCGGCGGCGCCGGCGAGGGCGATGTGCAAGGCGGACTCGTTTCGGAGGAGGTGGGGGCTCGTGCTCCTACGCGGTGGCGGTGGTTCGCACGGCCCGGCCGGCCCGGCCGGGGCCGTCGGCCCGGACGGCTTCGGCGGCGGCCGGGACGGGCGGCAGGGGCGCGGTGACGGTGACCTCGCCCGGGATCGCGACCCGTGCGAGGAAGGCACCGCGCTCGGGCCCCGCGCCGATGACCGAGAAGCAGACGGTGTCCTCCGCGTCGACCAGGCCGTTCACGACATCGGTGTAGAAGAGCACCGGGGTCGCGGAGGTGACCAGATTGCCGAGTTCACGGGCGTGCGCGGGGGCCTTGCGCGCGTCCAGGCCGGCGAGCCGGTGGTAGTCCTCCACCAGGGCGGGCCCGGCCTGATGGGTGTAGATGCGCCGGACCTCGTCCACGAACCCGGGCCGGTGCGCGTCCATGGTCTCCTGGTTCAGCATCATTCCGCGCGAGTAGTAGCGGGCCAGCTCCGGGCCGTTCAGCCCGAATGCGGAGAGCGCGGTGGAACCGGGGAAACCCGGCGGGTGGGCGGCGCCGCCGCCCGGGTAATGGATGAGCGGATCGCTGAATCCGGGCTCGCCGCCGAAATCGAGGGAATCGCGCGAATAGAAGCCGACGCCGTCGAAGGATTCGTCCCGCTCGAATACGAGCGCGGTGGCGGCATCGGAGAACAGTGCGCCGGAACACCACAGGGTGTGCGCGAAGGGATGCTCGCCGCCGCCGGAACCGCCGTCCTCGCCGCGGTACGAGGCGATGATGCCGTTGTCGTCCATCCCGATGGGACTGGCGGCGTTGTACGAGATCACCAGCGCCCGCTTCGCCCGCGTCCGGGCGAGGTGGGCGGCGACCCGGGAGAGCCCGCCGCAGCCGGCGCCGAGCTGGAAGGGCGGCACGCTGTCGGGGATGCGGAGGCGGCGCAGCAGGTTGAAGGCGTCCTGGTCGAGCATGATCTCGTACGGGGTGCACGTGGCGACGAAGACGGCGTCGATGTCGCCGGGCTCCGCGCGGGCGGAGCGCAGGGCCCGGCGGGCGACGTCGACGGCGGTGTCGAGCGAGCCGAACCGCTCGCGGTCCCAGCTCTTGGAGGTGACCCCGAGAATGCGCTGGATATCGGTGCCCGACACCTCCTTTCCGGCGCGTTTGCGGTGCGGTATGTGCGCGAGTCCGGCCCAGTCTTCGACGGAGATTATCTCGCCGATCTGGGCTCCGACTCCGGAAATCCGATAGGGGAACGAGTACGCGTGCGCGGCGGTGGCAGACATGCTTCTCCGGTCCGTGGAATCCGATGGGGACGGCTCCAGCGAACACCAGGGGGCGGCGGAGGAGAAGGGAATGCGGGGGCCGCAGTGGTGAAAGCGTTGAATTCGTGTGGAGGGTGGCTGCCGTGACCCCGAGACGGGCCAATGAGCGGCTGGCCGGGCTGCTGGCCGAGGCCGGATGGAACGGCGCGGAGCTGGCGCGCGGGGTCAACGCGCTGGGGACGCTGCACGGGCTGGCCCTGCGGTACGACCGGACCGCCGTGGCGCACTGGCTGTCGGGTACGAGGCCGCGGCGGCCGGTGCCCGAGCTGATAGCGGCGGCGCTGACGGACCGCTGCGGGCGCTTCGTGACGGTGGAGGAGGCGGGCTTCGACCCCGGACCGGAGCCCGGCCCTGGCCCCGGGCCCGACTCCGCCACCGACACCGGCCCCGACACCGGCCCCGGCTCCGGTCCGGCCGCCGGTCCGGGCTCCGGCGCGGGGCCGACGGCGGAGGGGCTGCGCCGCCTCACCCTGCAGACCCGGGCGGACGCCGACCCGCACACCCGGCCGCCCCTGTTCCGCAGCCCTTACCAGCCGGTCCCGATCGAGGCCTGGGAGGCGGACCAGGCCGAAGCGGGCGGCCCGGCGGCTCCGGAGGGCCCCGGCCCCGGCCCCGGCCCCGGCACCGGCACCGGCCCCGGCATGGCGGAGCTTGCCGCGCGGCGGCATCTCGCGGCGCACGCGGAGCAGTTGCGGGCCCTGGCCGGGAGCTTCTCGGGGCTCTACCTCGCCCATGGCGGTACCCACACCCGCGCCGCCCTGGCCGCCTGGCTGGCGCAGGACGCGGGGGCCTTCGCCGCGCGCCGCCCCCGGCCGGGACCCCCGGGGGCAGCCCGCGGAGCCGGGCCGGGCGGGGTGCTCGCACGGGCGCGGATCTCCGTAGGACGGGCGGCCGCGGTGGTGGAGGACGATGTGCTCCGGGGGTACGCGCAGCTCACGCACCTCCTCGGCGACATGACCGTCGACGCCGGGTACCACGGGCTCGCGCAGGAGTACCACGCCATCGCACTCGGGCTGGCCCGGCAGGCCGGGGACCGCCGGCTGTACGCCATCACGCTCCGCGCGATGAGCGCGCACGCCGGACGGCTGGGGCAGCCCGGGTACGCGGTGCGCCTGGCCCGGATGGCCGTGGACGCCGCGCCCGCCGACGGGGAGCCCGGGACGCTGGCGTTCCTGCTGGTCCAGCGGGCCGCGGCGCACGCCCACGCGGGGGAGCGGGCGGCGGCCGCCGCCGATCTGGCCGCCGCCGACCGGGTGCACGCGCGGCACGCCGCGAAGGCACCGGCCGGCCCCTTCGACTCTTACGCCCGCCCCGACTTCGACTTCGCCCGCGCCCGGACCCACCTCGCCCTCGGCGAGTTCCCGGACGCGGTGGAAGCACTGGAACGGTCCCTGCGCGGCCGCGCGGCCGGGCAGCACCGGGCCACCGCGCTCACGCACGCCGCGCTCGCGGAGACGCTGCTGCGCCTCGGGCACCTCACCCGGGCCTGCGAACACTGGCGGGCGTTCCTCACGGCCGCCCCGGCCGTGCGGTCGCGCGCGGTGCGCGAGGCACTCGGACGGCTCCTGCGGGACCTGACCCCGTACCGACGGACGAGGGAGGCGGTCCCGACCGTCGCGATGGCCAGGGCGCTGGCCGAACGGCTGTGACGGCCGTAGCGGCCGTGCGGCCCCGCCCGCCCCCTACAGCGCCCGCGCCGGCCAGTCCAGCAGCCGGGCTCCGATCACCGCCGTCTGGAGGGTGTACCGCTGCACGGGGTCGCCGGGGTCCGTTCCCGTCAGCCGGTGGATGCGTTCCAGGCGGTACGTCAGCGCGCGCACGCTCAGGTTCAGCCGCCGGGCCGCCGCCGCGCTCACGCAGCCGGAGTCGAAGTACGCGGTCAGCGTGTCCAGCAGCGGACCGGCTCCGCCGCGGCCCGCCTGGAGGGGACCGAGGACGCTCCCCACCAGGTCGGCCATGGCCGCCCGGTCCCGCGCCAGCACCGGGAAGACCAGCAGGTCGGCGGCGCGCAGGACCGGGCCGTCGAGCCGGAGCCGGTCGGCGATGTCGAGGGCGCCCCGGGCCTCCTCGTACGAGGTCACGACCCCGCCCGCCCCGGGATGGGGGCGGCCGATCGCGACGAGGCCCCGTTCGGCCGCGGCGGCGTACGCGTGCTTCGCGAAGTGCGTGAGGACCTCGTCCTGGTCGCCCGGCGCCACGCAGATCAGCTGGCCGTCCTTGGTGGCGAGCAGAAACGTACGGTTGCCGAACCGCCCCGCCAGCGCCAGTTCCACCTGCCGGATCGCCGCGCCCGTGTCCTCGTACGACTCGGGTCCGCGCGCCACCGCCACCGAGTGCGCCCGCGCCAGGTGCAGGCCGAAACGGTCGGCGCGCGCGCTCAGCCGGCCTAGGTCGCTGCGCCCGAGGAGCAGGTCGTCGATGAACTCCCGGCGGGCCGCCTCCTCCTGCCGGACCGCGAGCCGCTGGGCCCGCTCGTAGCCTTCGGCGAAGGCGTCGACGGCCTGTTCCACCGCCGCCAGGACGTGGTTCGCGGCGATCCGGCCGGCCAGCGCGTGCCGGGTCGCGGCCAGGTGCGCGCCGATCAGCGTGCGCAGCCCGTACCCGGCCTCCGCGGCCCGCTCGCCCTCCGTGCGCCGGGCGTCGAGCTCGTCGCGGCCGGGGCGGCGGCCGGTCTCCGCCACGTTCCCGAGGATCCGGACGTAGCCGTCCAGGTACTTTTCGGGCACCTTGGCAGCCGGCACCTTGGCAGCCCCGACAGTCCCCGTGGCCCCGGCAGCCCCATGGGCCCCGGAGACCCCGGAGGTTCTGGGCATCCGAGGCATACGAGGTATCCGGGATATCTCCCGACCTTCCGTCACACCAGCTCCCGCGCGTCGCTCAAGTCACCCATTCTCGCTGGTCGGGGGCGGTTTGCGGAGAGGGGCGGGGAGGAATTCCGTACGCGTGCGAGGCAATGGGGTGGTCTCAGGCCCCGCTGCGGAGGGAGCTCTCCAGGCGCATCATCCAGACCGTGGCCCAGACGACGGCGAGGACCCCGAACACGCGGGTGGCCGTCGCCATGCCGAAGGCGGCGGCCAGCGGGCCGATGGCCAGGGCGGAGACGCCCTGGAGACCCATGGCGAGTCCGAAGGCCAGGACCATGATCCGCCCCCGGATGTGGTCGGGGCTGGCCACTTGGAGGCCGTTGAGCGAAAGGATCCCGCACGCGCCCACCCCTACGTGGCCCACCGCGGCGGCGGCCATGCCCAGGACCAGGTGATCCGCCTGGGCCAGCGCCAGGTAGCCGGCCCCGAAGACGGCCAGGCCGCCCGAGGTCACGTAGAACCGCCGGTGCTGCGAACCACCGGCGAGCCGGCGGCCGACGAAGGGGCCGAGGACGGCTCCGACGCCCTGGGCCAGGTACAGCGCGCCGACCCCCGACTCCCCGACGTGGAAGCGGGCCAGGGCGTAGACGGGCAGCAGCCCGACCATGCCGTAGGACAGTCGCAGTCCGGCGGTCAGCCACAGGTACGCGGCCACGGCGGGCGTGGCCCGGACGAACCGCCCCAGCTCCGCGGTATCGGCGCGGACCCGCATCCGGTGGTGGGGGGCGGCCGTTGCGAAGGGGCTGCGGATCCGCCAGACGAGGAGGGCGGACACGGCGAACGAGCCCGCGTCGACGAGCAGCGTGACGGAGGCGCCGCCCACCGCGGCGACCAGCCCGCCGAGCCCGGCACCCACCAGCAGCCCGCCGGAGTACACGCTCCCGAGCGCGGCCTGGGCCGCCGGCAGGTCCCGCTCGGCCACCAGGTTGGGCAGCACGGTCTCGGGGACCGGCTTGGACACCGCGGCGAACGCCGACAGCACGGCCAGAGCGCCGAGCGCGAGCGGCACCGACCCCAGCCGCAGGGCGACCAGCAGCCCGAAGACCGGCACCACCGCGCCGAGATCGCACGCGATCCGCAGCCGCCGCCGGTCGAAGCCGTCGGTCAGCGGACCGATGAGCGGGATCAGGACCACCCCGGGAAGGGAGTTGACCGCGAACAGGACCGCGGTCAGCGCGGCCGAGCCGGTCTGCCGGTACACGAACCCGCTCAGCGCGACCAGGGTGAACCAGTCGCCGGTCATGCTGAACGCCGAGGCGCAGAGCAGCCGCCGGAAGTCGGGGTTGGCCCGCAGCAGCGCGGGGAGGCGTCCGGGCGTGGGCAGAGACGCGGGTCCGGGCATGTCCGGCCGCCCGGTCAGCGCACCACCTCCGCCCGGAGGCCGCCCGCCCGGAGGCCGCCCGACCAGAATTCGCCCGACCAGAATTCGCACCCGCGACAGTCCGTGTAAGAGCTCCCCATGGGCCTCAGTAGAGCATCCGACCTCCCGGCGGGACGCGGGAGTTGGCTACTTCTGGGTGATGGCCCGCAGCGCTACGTTCAGCTCCAGCACGTTCACCCGGGGCTCTCCCATGAAGCCGAGCGTGCGGCCCTCGGTGTGGTCGGCGACGAGCTTGGCGACCGTCGCGACCGGGAGTCCGTTCTTCTCCGCGACGCGGTGGATCTGGAGGTCCGCGTAGGCGGGGGAGATGTTCGGGTCGAGGCCGGAGCCGGAGGAGGTGACGGCGTCGGCGGGGATGTCGGAGAGGCGCGGGGTGTAGCCGGGGACGGTGTTGTCGAGCAGGACCTTGGCCTTGGTCTCCTCCACCGCCTTCAGCAGATCCGGGCTGTCCGCCGCCTTGTTGGTGGCTCCGGAGACGAGCAGGTCGTACTGGGTGTTGAGGGTGTTCTTGGCGAGGCCTGCCGCGGGGCGGCTCTGGAACCAGCGGAGGTCGTCCTCGTAGGACTGGCCGATGAGGGAGGAGCCGACGACCTTGCCGGTCGCGTCCTTGATCTCGGAGCCGTTGGCCTTGTGGTTGAAGGCGGCCTGGGCGATGCCCGTGATGGCGAGGGGGTAGAGGACCCCGCACAGCACGGTCAGGACGAGGAGGGCGCGCAGGCCCGCGCCGAGGAGGCGGAGGGTGTTCGATGCGGAGTTGTTCATGGCGGGATCAGCACGTTCCTAATCAGGCGATGCCGGGGATGAGGGAGATGATCATGTCGATGAGCTTGATGCCGATGAACGGGGCGATGAGGCCGCCGAGTCCGTAGATTCCCAGGTTGCGGCGGAGCATCTTGTCGGCGCTGGTGGGCCGGTACTGGACGCCCTTCAGGGCGAGGGGCACGAGGGCGATGATGACCAGTGCGTTGAAGATGACGGCGGAGAGGATCGCGGAGTTCGGGGAGTGCAGGCCCATGATGTTGAGCTTGTCGAGGCCGGGGTAGACCACGGCGAACATGGCCGGGATGATCGCGAAGTACTTCGCGACGTCGTTGGCGATCGAGAAGGTCGTCAGGGCGCCTCGGGTGATCAGCAGTTGCTTGCCGATCTCCACGATTTCGATGAGCTTGGTGGGGTTGGAGTCCAGGTCCACCATGTTCCCGGCTTCCTTGGCGGCCGAGGTGCCGGTGTTCATGGCCACGCCCACGTCGGCCTGGGCCAGCGCCGGGGCGTCGTTCGTACCGTCGCCGGTCATCGCGACGAGCTTGCCGCCGGCCTGCTCCCGCTTGATGAGGGCCATCTTGTCCTCGGGGGTGGCTTCGGCGAGGAAGTCGTCCACGCCCGCTTCTTCCGCGATGGCCTTGGCGGTGAGCGGGTTGTCGCCGGTGATCATCACGGTCTTGATGCCCATGCGGCGCAGCTCGTCGAAGCGTTCGCGCATGCCCTCCTTGACCACGTCCTTGAGGTGGATGACACCCAGGACCCGGGCGCCCTTCTCGTCCTCCACCGCCACGAGCAGCGGCGTACCGCCCGCGCCCGAGATCTCGTCCACCTTCGTGCCCGCGTCGGGGGCGACCGTACCGCCCTGCTCGCCCACCCACGCGATGATCGAGTTGGCGGCGCCCTTGCGGACCTTGCGCCCGTCCACGTCCACGCCCGACATCCGGGTCTGGGCGGTGAACTCGATCCAGGTGGCGTGGGCGAGCTCGCCCTGGTGGCGTTCGCGCAGGCCGTACTTCTCCTTCGCGAGGACCACGATCGAGCGGCCCTCGGGGGTCTCGTCGGCCAGCGAGGACAGCTGCGCGGCATCGGCCAGTTCGGCGGCGATGGCGCCGCTCACCGGCACGAACTCGGAGGCCTGGCGGTTGCCGAGGGTGATGGTGCCGGTCTTGTCGAGGAGGAGGGTGGAGACGTCGCCGGCGGCTTCCACCGCGCGGCCGCTCATGGCCAGGACGTTGCGCTGGACCAGCCGGTCCATGCCGGCGATGCCGATCGCGGAGAGCAGGGCGCCGATGGTGGTCGGGATCAGGCAGACCAGCAGGGCGGTGAGGACGATCATCGACTGCTTGGCGTGCGCGTACATCGCGAACGGCTGGAGGGTGACCACGGCCAGCAGGAAGACGATGGTCAGAGAGGCCAGCAGGATGTTGAGGGCGATCTCGTTGGGGGTCTTCTGGCGGGCCGCGCCTTCGACGAGGGCGATCATGCGGTCGATGAAGGTCTCGCCGGGCTTCGTCGTGATCTTGATGACGATGCGGTCGGAGAGGACCTTGGTGCCGCCGGTGACGGCGGAGCGGTCGCCGCCGGACTCGCGGATGACGGGGGCCGATTCGCCGGTGATCGCGGATTCGTCGACCGAGGCGACGCCTTCGACGACGTCGCCGTCACCCGGAATGATGTCGCCGGCCTCGCAGACCACGAGGTCGCCGATACGGAGCTCCGTGCCGGGGACGGTCTCCTCGACGGCGCCGTTCAGGCGGCGCGCGACGGTGTCGGTCTTGGCCTTGCGCAGGGTGTCGGCCTGGGCCTTGCCGCGGCCCTCGGCCACCGCCTCCGCGAGGTTCGCGAAGATCGTGGTCAGCCACAGCCAGGCCGTGATCGCCCAGCCGAAGAGGTTGCCCGGGTCGGATACGGCCAGCACGGTGGTCAGTACGGAACCGATCAACACCACGAACATGACCGGGGACTTGACCATCACGCGGGGGTCCAGCTTGCGCACGGCGTCCGGGAAGGACTTCAGCAGCTGCTTCGGGTCGAAGATGCCGCCGCCGATCCGGGCCTTCTCGGGCTTGTGACCGCTGGGCAGGTCCCCGTGCGGGGCGCGGGTGGGGGTGATGGTGCTCATGATGCGAGCCCTTCGGCGAGCGGGCCCAGCGCCAGCGCCGGGAAGTAGGTGAGGCCGGTGACGATGATGATCGTGCCGGCGAGAAGGAAGGTGAACAGCGGCTTCTCGGTGCGCAGGGTGCCCGCGGTCGCCGGGACCGGCTGCTGTTCGGCGAGCGAGCCGGCCAGGGCGAGGACGAACACCATGGGCAGGAAGCGGCCCAGCAGCATCGCCAGCCCGGTGGTCGTGTTGAACCACTGGGTGTTGGCGTTCAGGCCGGCGAACGCCGAGCCGTTGTTGTTGCCGGCCGAGGTGTAGGCGTAGAGGACCTCGGAGAAGCCGTGCGCGCCGCCGTTGGACATGGAGGTGACGGGGGTGGGCAGGGCCATCGCGAGGGCCGTGAAGCCGAGGACCAGCGCCGGGGTGATCAGGATGTAGCAGGCCGCGAACTTGATCTCGCGGGTGCCGATCTTCTTGCCCAGGTACTCGGGGGTGCGGCCGACCATCAGGCCCGCGATGAACACCGCGATGATCGCCATGATGAGCATGCCGTAGAGGCCGGAGCCGACGCCGCCGGGGGCGATCTCGCCGAGCTGCATGCCCAGCAGCTGGATGCCGCCGCCCAGTCCCGTGTAGGAGGAGTGGAAGGAGTTGACCGTGCCGGTCGAGGTCAGCGTCGTGGCGACCGAGAAGATCGCGGACGCGCCGATGCCGAAGCGGGTCTCCTTGCCCTCCATCGCGCCGCCCGCGGCCTGGAGCGCCGGACCGTGGTGGCTGAATTCCGTCCACATCATCAGGGCCGTGAACCCGATCCAGATGGTGACCATCGTGGCGAGGATCGCGTAGCCCTGGCGGACCGAGCCGACCATGCGGCCGAAGGCGCGGGTCAGGGAGAACGGGATGAGGAGCATCAGGAAGATCTGGAAGAGGTTCGAGAAGGGGGTCGGGTTCTCGAAGGGGTGGGCGGCGTTGGCGTTGAAGTAGCCGCCCCCGTTGGTGCCCAGCTGCTTGATGGCGTCCTGGGAGGCGGCCGCGCCGCCGTTCCACTGCTGGTTACCGCCCAAGCTGTGCCCATTCAAAAACTGACCCACCTCGTGGATCCCGGCGAAGTTCTGGATGACCCCGCAGGCCACCAGCACGACCGCGGCGATCGCCGACAGCGGCAGCAGGATGCGGACGGTGCCGCGCACCAGGTCCGACCAGAAGTTGCCGAGCTCGCCGGTACGGGAGCGTGCGAAGCCCCGTACGAGGGCCACCGCCACCGCCATGCCGACCGCGGCCGAGACGAAGTTCTGGACCGCGAGGCCGCCGGTCTGGACGAGCGGGCCCATGGCCTGCTCACCGGCGTACGACTGCCAGTTCGTGTTCGACACGAAGGAGACGGCCGTGTTGAAGGCCTGGTCCGGCGTGATGGAGGCGAAGCCGAGCGAGCCGGGCAGGTGGCCCTGGAGCCGCTGGAGGAGGTAGAGGAAGAGGACGCTCACCGCTGAGAAGGCGAGGACGCCGCGCAGGTACGCGGGCCAGCGCATCTCGGTGGTGGGATTGGCGCCGACGGCCTTGTAGATCCACTTCTCGGGGGCGTAGTGCTTCTTCGAGGAGTAGACGCGGGCCATGTAGTCGCCCAGCGGGCGGTAGGCGAGGGCCAGGGCCGCGGTGAGCGCGAGCAGCTGGAGCACCCCGGCAAGAACGGGACTCATCGGGGTTCAGAACCTCTCCGGGAACACAAGGGCGACGACCAGGTAGCCCAGCAGCGCGACGGCGACCAGCAGGCCGATGACGTTTTCGGCGTTCACAGCTTGGCCACCCCCTTGGCGACGAGTACCACCAGTGCGAAGACCGCGATCGTGGTGACGACGAAGGCCAGATCGGCCATCGTGAGCTCCCGGGGATTTTGAGGACGGGCGGCGGCGCTTTTAGGACACTGCTGTGAGCCACCTCTGTAGGACACCTCTGAGTGGAACGCCTTTTTTGGGCCTCACAGACTCCCTTGACGGGGCCCATACGTCCGACGGTGCGGCTTTTACGGGTCCCTAACGCGGTGGATGTGCGCCGTTCGCTCAGGGTAGGTGCGTAATTACCGGTTCGCCCGATATGTGGCGTTATGAAGAGTCGCCTGGGGGTTTGGTTTCCGTAGAGCGGAAATCAATTTCCGGCATGCGGGATTCACGCCATGCTTCGGCCGTCCCGGCCCCGCTCCAGCCCCGTCCCCGCCCCATCCCACATCTTGGACAACTACCCTCGGAATATGAACGCAGAAGCCGACGCCCTCGCCGCCGCCAAAGCCGCGGTGAAAGCCGACGACCGCAAGCACGTCTTCCACTCCTGGTCGGCCCAGGAACTCATCGACCCGCTCGCCGTCGCCGGCGCCGAGGGCTCGTACTTCTGGGACTACGACGGCAACCGCTATCTCGACTTCTCCAGCGCGCTCGTCTACACGAACATCGGCTACCAGCACCCGAAGGTCGCCGCCGCCATCGCTGAGCAGGCGGCCAAGCTCTGCACCGTCGCGCCCGGCTTCGCCGTGGACGTGCGCTCCGAGGCCGCCCGGCTGATCGCCGAGCGCACCCCCGGCGACCTCGACAAGATCTTCTTCACCAACGCGGGTGCCGAGGCCGTCGAGAACGCCGTCCGCATGGCCCGGCTGCACACCGGCCGCCCCAAGATCCTCTCCGCGTACCGCTCGTACCACGGCGCCACCTCCACCGCGATCAACCTCACGGGCGACGCGCGCCGCTTCGGCAACGACACCGCGACCGCCGGGGTCGTGCACTTCTGGGGACCGTTCGCCTACCGCTCGCCCTTCTACTCGGCGAACGAGGCCGAGGAGTGCGCGCGCGCCCTGCGCCACCTTGAGGACACCATCGTCTTCGAGGGCCCGCAGTCCATCGCCGCGATCATCCTGGAGACCGTCGGCGGCGCCCCCGGCGTGCTCGTGCACCCCGACGGCTACCTGGCGGGCGTCCGCGAGCTCTGCGACCGCTTCGGCATCGTCTTCATCCTCGACGAGATCATGGTCGGCTTCGGCCGGACCGGTAAGTGGTTCGCCTCCGAGCACTGGGACGTCACCCCCGACCTGATCTGCTTCGCCAAGGGCATCACCAGCGGCTACGTCCCCCTCGGCGGCGTGGCCATCTCCGCCGCCATCGCCGAGACCTTCGCCCGCCGCCCCTACCCGGGCGGGCTGACGTACTCCGGGCACGTGCTGGCCTGCGCGGCGGCCGTGGCCACGGTGAACGTCATGGAGGAGGAGGGCATCGTCGAGCAGTCCGCCCGCACCGGCGCGGAGCTGCTGGGCCCGGGGCTCGCCGCCATCGCCGCGAAGCACCCGTCCGTCGGGGAGGTCCGGGGGATGGGCACCTTCTGGGCCCTGGAGCTCGTACGGAACAAGGAGACGCGCGAGCCCCTGGTCCCGTACAACGCCTCGGGCGCCGACAACGCGCCGATGGCGGAGTTCGGGGCGGCCCTGAAGAAGGCCGGCCTGTGGCCCCTGCTCGCGGGGAACCGCATCCACGTCGCGCCGCCGTGCAACGTGTCGGCCGAGGACGTGGCGAAGGGGCTGCGGATCATCGACGAAGCCCTGCTGGTCGCCGACGCGCACACGGTCTGACCTGCGCAGATCGTGTGGTTGCCCAAGCCGTGGGTGCCTGTTCTCGGAGGATTCGCTCCCTTACGAACAGCATGTGAACGTGCTGGAATCAACAGGCACCTACGGACCGGGATGCACGTCAGTCCCGGGGCGGTCGCACGTCCTTCCGGGTACGTGGCCGAACGGCGGGGGGCGGGCTGCGCGTCCGCCGGACGCCGGGCGTACGGGATCCAGACAACCGGACTCCGTGTTCCCGAGTACCGAAGGAAGACAGCGCATGAGCAAGCACGTCCTCGCCCAGAACCAGTACGGCAAGGCCGAGAACCGCATCGTCAAGGTCACCCGCAAGGGCAGCGACGGTTCCTGGCACGAGATCCGCGACCTGAACGTCTCGGTCGCGCTGCGCGGCGAGTTCCGCGACGTCCACCTGACCGGTGACAACGCCAACTGCCTGCCGACCGACACCACCAAGAACACGGTGTACGCCTTCGGCAAGGAGCACGGCGTCTCCTCCCCCGAGGCCTTCGGCATCCTGCTCGCCAAGCACTTCGTCTCCTCGCAGGAGCCGATCCGCGAGGCGCAGATCCGGATCGAGGAGTTCGCCTGGGAGCGGATCCCGGTCCCGACGCGCAAGGAGCAGCACTCGTTCTCCCTCAAGGGCAGCGAGGTGCGCACCACGCAGGTCACGTACAGCGAGACGACCGGTCTCCAGGTCATCTCGGGTCTGAAGGACCTGACCGTGATGAACTCGACCAACTCCGAGTTCCACGGCTACATCAAGGACAAGTACACGACCCTGAAGGAAGCGTACGACCGCATCCTGGCGACCAAGGTCACCGCGCGCTGGGCGCACTCGGCGCTGGCCGCCGACGACCCGGAGTACGACTGGGACCAGTCGTACAAGAAGGTCCGCAAGAACATGCTCGAAGCGTTCGCGGAGACCTACTCGTACTCGCTCCAGCAGACCCTGAACGCGATGGCCGAGCGCGTGCTCGACAGCTGCCCCAAGGTCAACGAGGTCCGCCTCAACCTCCCCAACAAGCACCACTTCCTCGTCGACCTGGAGCCCTTCGGCCTCAAGAACGACAACGAGGTCTACTTCGCGGCGGACCGCCCGTACGGTCTGATCGAGGGCACCATCCACCGCGACGGCGTGCAGCCGGTCATCGCGACGAGCGACTGGATCGTGGCGTAACGCCCCACCTGTACCGACCGGGTGGGGCGCCCCCCCCCCCCCCGGGGGGGGGGGCCCGCCCGGGGGGGGGGCCCCCCGCGCCCCCCCGCGCCCCCCCACGCGCGGGGAGACCCCCCCGCGGCCGCCCGCGC
>NZ_JBHYVM010000008.1:14124-29512 GCF_042750105.1 Streptomyces sp. NPDC059443
GGGGGGGCGCGCGGCTCCCGGCGCGCTGTGTCTTTGTGTTGGCGCACCCCCCCCCCCCCCCCCCCCGGGGGCCCCCCCCCCCCCCCGGGGGGGCGCGCCCCCCCCCCGGCGTTCGGGACCGGCCGCTACGCCTCCGGCTGCCCCACGAGCAGGTTCCACCGCCCGGAGCGGCCCGTCAGGGTGGTCACGGACCCCGGCCTGACGTCCAGCCGCCAGAAGGCCGCCGCGGGCAGCTCCAGGGCCCACACGACGGCCGCCCGTACGACGCCCTGCCCGGCCACCGGCCGGTGCGTCCCCGGCGCCAGCCCGGCCAGCTCTGCGCCGACCCGCGCGATCAGCGCGTCCACCGACTCCCCGCCGCCCGGGGGCGCGTACGAGGTGTCGGTCATCCAGCGCCGCAGCCCGTCCGGGTCCCCGGCCGCCACCTCGTCCATCGCCCGCCCCGCCCAGGCCCCGTGATCCTGCCCACGCAGCCCCTCGTACCCCGGGCACGGATCCCCGTACGGGAACCGGTGCAGCCGCTCGTCATCGCCCATCGGAGGTCTCACGAGCTGGACTCGAACGAGTGAGGTCTTCATAAGGTGAGAGTAAGCGCGGTACGGTCACTGTCGACAAGACGACGGTATGACGGAAGTACCGGTGAGAATCCGGCACGGTCGCGCCACTGTGAATCCTCCCGGAGGGGGAGGAAAGTCAGACCCGACACCGTCGTCACGAGCACCAATGACCGGGACGCGTGTTCCCCTGGAGGTTCCTGCCATGGCCCACTCCGCCGTGCCCACGACTGCCGCACCTGTTGGCGTCGCCCCCATCTCCCTTTCCTCCCTGGCCCCCTGGGCCCTGTTCGTCGGCGTCCTCATGCTGGTCCTGCTCTACCTCGTCGGTGCCGAACAGGGCGCCACCGCGGTGTTCCAGGGCGACACCATCCACGAGTGGATGCACGACGGCCGTCACCTCCTCGGCTTCCCCTGCCACTGACCAGCGAGGGGCAAGCTCAACCATGAATTCCATCTCCCCCCGCGTGCTCCTGGTCAGGGGCATGCTCGCCGGCCTGCTGGCCGGGGTCGCGGCGTTCCTCGTCGCGTACCTCCTCGGTGAATCCAAGGTGGACGCGGCGATCGCCATCGAGGAAGCCGGCGCCCACGACCACGGCGACGAGTCCGCCCCGGTCAGCCGTGCCCTCCAGGCAACGGCCGGCCTCGGCACCGGAACCCTGCTCTACGGAGTCGCGCTCGGCGGCATCGCCGCGCTCGTCTTCTGCTACGCGCTGGGCCGCATCGGCCGCTTCGGACCCCGGTCCACGGCGGCGCTGGTCGCGGGCGGTCTGTTCTTCACCGTCAACCTGGTGCCGTTCCTCAAGTACCCCGCCAACCCGCCGGCCGTCGGGGACCCCGACACCGTGGTCCGGCGGACCACCCTGTTCGTCCTGATGATCGCGCTCAGCGTGTTGCTGGCCTCGGCCGCGCTGATCCTGGGCCGGCGGCTCGCGCCGCGCCTGGGGAACTGGAACGCCTCGGTCGTCGCCGGGCTCGCCTTCGCGCTGGCCATCGCCATCGCGTACGCGACCCTGCCCGGCGTCAACGAGGTCCCGGCGACCTTCCCGGCTGCGCTCATCTGGCAGTTCCGGATCGCCTCGCTGGGCATCCAGATCGCGATGTGGACCACTTTCGGCCTGGCTTTCGGATTTCTTGCCGAACGGGCCCTTGTCCCGGCCGTCGCGCCCAAGGAGGCTGTACAGCCTGCGAGTTGACATCTCGCGAAGGCGACTGAAGGGGCCGGTGGCGGCACGATGACGACGGTGATCCGGGAGTTCCGGGATCTGAGCGGGCTCAGGGAGCTCCGGGCGTGGCGCGGCTGGACGGGGGCAGCCCCGTTCTGGCTGAACGCGGTCCTGCTGCTCCTGGCCCCCTTCACCTCGGTCACCCTGTTCGCCCAGATCGGCATCATCGCCGCCCTGGCCGCCGTCGGCGGCCTGGCCCGCCACCTCTGGTCGGGTGACTACGGCCACCCGGCCATCCACACCGCCGCTGCACTCATGGGTGCGGCGGCGGTGGCGTTCGTGGTGTCGTGAACCACCGGGACAGGGCGTCCGCGAGGCCGGCCCGCGCGGTCTCGGTGTCTTCGGAGTGCTCGTAGGCCCAGGCGACGATGCCGTCCGGGCGTACGAGCAGTCCGGCGAGCTCGGGGCGGGCGGGGCAGGAGGTGGTGACCGCGCGTACGTGGTCGAGGTCGTAGTGCCCCTCGGCTTCCGCGCCGAGCCCCGTACGGAGCCCCGTACCGTCGGTGAGTTCGAGCAGCAGGCCCCGGCCGTCGTGGAGCAGGTCCGCCAGGCGTGTCCCGTCGGCGAGTTCGAGGTCCGGGGCGCTGCGGCCGGTCAGCGGGTGGCTGCCGGGGAGGTCGTAGCGCTGGGAGACCCCGGCGAGCTTCTTGGCGAAGTACGTGGTGCCCGCGACGGACTCGGTCAGTTCGGCGACGACGTCGCGCAGGGCACGGGCCTGCGGCTCCGGCCGCATCACCGCGATCTGCGCCCGGGTCCAGTCGAGCACCCGTGCCCCGACCGGATGCCGTTCGGCGGTGTAGGAGTCCAGCAGTGCTTCCGGCGCCCGGCCGCGTACGGCGGCGGCGAGCTTCCAGCCGAGGTTCATCGCGTCCCCGATGCCGAGGTTCAGTCCCTGGCCGCCGAAGGGGGAGTGGACGTGCGCGGCGTCGCCCGCCAGGAGGACCCGGCCGGCGCGGTAGTCGGAGGCCTGGCGCGCGTTGTCGGTGAAGCGGGTGGCGGTGCGGACCCCGGTGATGGTGACCTCCGCGCCGGAGACGTGGCGCAGGCCGTCCTGCAACTCCGCTGCGGTGACCGGTGCTTCGCGGTCGGCGGGCGGCCCGTCGAACTCGACCGTGAGGATGCGGCCGGGCATCGGCCCGTGTACGTAGGTCCCGGTGTCCGTGTGGTTCCAGCCGGGCCGCAGGGCTTCGGAGCCGGTCATCTCGACGAGCGCTTGGCGGCCGGTGATCTGCGGCTCCGTGCCCGGGAAGGCGAAGCCGGCGAGCTTGCGGACCGTGCTGCGGCCGCCGTCGCAGCCGACGAGCCACCGTGCGCGTATGCGCTGGTCCGGGGCCACCCGCACTTCGATGCCGCGCCCGTCCTCGTCCTCGTGGAACCCCGTCAGCTCCGTGCCTTCGCGCAGTTCGACGCCGAGCTTCCGGGCCCGCTCGGTGAGCAGCCGCTCGATCTCCTGCTGCGGTACGAGGCTGACGCCTCCGGCGGGTCCGGCGTTCGCGAAGTCCGGGTCGGCCGTGTCCAGCAGCTCGGCGCGCAGCATGATCCCGCCGAAGTGCCCGATGAACTGGGCGGGGGCGGGAGGGGCTTGCCCGCCCGCCCGCGCTGCGCCCTGGCGTTCGCGTACGAAGGCCTGGGACCGCTCGATGGAGCGCTGCTGTACCTCGGCCAGTGCGGGCAGCATGCCGCGCCGGTAGAAGGCTTCGGCGGTCGCCGTGTTGACCGACCCCGCCTTGATGGTCGGATCCACCTCGGTGCGCCGCTCGACGACGACCACGCTCGCGCCGCCGAGCCGGAGCTCGCAGGCCAGCATGAGTCCGACCGGGCCGCCGCCGGCCACCACCACGTCGAAGTCCGTGTCCATGGGATTCGTGGGATTCATGACGCTCACTATAGTCACTAAAACTTTAGAGTCGCTATAGTGATGTCCGTGATCGAGGAAAACGAACAGAAGCTGACGCCGCCGCCGACCTTGCGCGAGCGCAAGAAGCGCGAGACGCGGCAGCGGATCTCCGACGAGGCGACGATGCTCTTCGTGGCGCGCGGCTTCGACCAGGTGACCGTGGCCGAGATCGCCAAGGCCGCCCAGGTCTCGACGATGACGGTCTTCAACCACTTCCCCCGCAAGGAAGACCTCTTCCTGGACCGGATCCCCGAGGCCGTCGAACTCGTCACCTCCGCGGTGCGCGACCGCGCGGCCGGCGAGTCCCCGCTGGGCGCGCTGCGCGCTCTGCTGCTCCGGCTCCTGGACCAGCGGCACCCCCTGGCGGCGGTGGGCGACGGCTACGCGGACTTCTGGCGCATCGTGTTGGACTCGCCCGCGCTGCGCGGGCGGGCGCGCGAAGGGGTCGAGGAGGTGGAGCGGGCGCTGGGCGACGTGATGGCCCTGTCCGCCCCCGAGGGCGACGGCCCCGCACTCCGCTTCGCGGCGGCCCTGACCGTCGCCGCGTACCGGGCCGTCTACGTGGCCACGGCCCGCCGCCTGCTCGCGGGCGATCGCGCCGCGGACGTGGCCGACGACCACCGCTCGCGCGTGAACGAGGCCTTCGACGCGCTGGAGCGCGCGCTGCCCGTGCCGGGCTCGCCCGCCTAGTGCCGCGTCGGGCGACGCATGCCCGTAAAACCCGTTGGCGGGTCGTGGGGGTCGCTGGTACGTTCCCGGAGGCCGTGCGAGAGAACGAGGAGGTGGTACCCGTGAACGCAGTATCGACATGGGTGCTCCCCTCCGGGGTCACGGCCGGGCGATAGGTCGTCCGGGAGCGCCGTTCACGTGCACTCCCGAAAGGCATGACCATGCGTTTCACTTCCGAGCAGCGCCTCGAAGACGGCGTCCTCGAACGCGAATTCACCCTCGGCGAGATCCCCGGCATCCTGTGGACTCCCGCATCCGCATCCGCATCCGCACCGGCGCCGCTGATCCTGCTCAGCCCCCCTCCCCTCGGGTTGCGCAAGACGTACCCCAGGCTGGTGGCCCGAGCCCAACACTCCGCGGCGGACGGCTTCGCCACGGCCACGATCGAGCTCCCCGGAAGCGGTGACCGGCCCAGCTGGCCGGCCGCGGAGCAGGCTCGCGCCGACCTGCGCCGGGCGATGCGGGCCGGGGAGCCGGTGAGCGATGAGATGGTCGATGCCCTCATCCTCCCGCTGGTCGACAGGGCGGTCCCGGAATGGCAGGCGGCCCTGGATTCCCTCCTTTCGCTGCCCGAAATCGGCGGCCCGGTCGGGTATTCGGGAGGGGTGATCTCCATCGGCGTCCGGCTGGCGGTGGTCGAGCCGAGAATCTCCGCCGCGGTTCTCTTCGCCGGGAGTTTCGTGCCTCGCGCCATGTTCGAGGAGGCCCGCCAGGTCACCATTCCGCTGCACGTCCTGTTGCAGTGGGACGACGAAGGCAATGACCGGCAGGCGGCCCTGGACCTGTTCGACGCCTTCGGCTCCGAGGAGAAGACCCTGCACGCCAACATGGGCGGGCACACCGGCGTCCCGCAGTTCGCGGGGGACGCCGCGGCCCAGTTCTTCACCCGACACCTGAGGTGAGACCGTGCCACCGCCATCGAGGCCGGGCCCCGGCCCGCCCCGATGGCGGTGGCCGGCGGGCCGGAACAGGGCGCTCAGGCCGAGCGGAGTGCGTCCGTGGGGGAGACGGCGGCCGCGCGCAGGGCCGGGTAGATGCCGGCCGCGGCGGCTACCAGGACCGAGACCAAGGGGCCGGCGACGAGGGTGTAGAGGGGGACGGAGGGGGGCCAGCCCTGGGTGAGGGCGTAGCCGTACACCGTTAGGCCGCCCACGATGAGTCCGCCGATTCCCCCGATGAAGCCCATCAGCACGGCCTCGATCAGGAACTGGACGGCGATCTGGCCGCTCCGGGCGCCGAGCGCGCGGCGCAGTCCGACTTCGCCGCGGCGTTCCATCACGCCGACCACCATGGTGTTGGCGATGCCGACTCCGCCCACGAGGAGCGCTACGGCGGCCAGGGCGAGGACCAGCCCGGTGAGGGAGTTCTTGGTCTCGGCGCGGGCCGTGTACAGGTCCGACGGGCGGCTGACGGCGACCGTGCTCGGGTGGGCGGGGTCGGCGGTGGCCCCGGCCACGGACTGTACGGCGGGTACCCGATCGGGGTGGGCCCTGAGGTAGACCGTGGCGGCGGTGCCGTCCGCGCCGAGGGCGGCCGTGGCCTTGGGCCAGCCGACGAGGGCTGCGGTTCCGAGTTCGGGAGCGAGTTCGTTGGGGGCCAGGATGCCCGTGACGGCGAACCACTGACCGCCCAGCCAGACCCGTTCGCCGGGTTCGTGCACGCCGAGCCGCAGGGCGGCCTGGTCGCCGAGCACGGTGACCGGGAGGTTCTCGCCGGCCCGGTCGAGCCAGTGGCCGCTGCGCAGGGTGGCGTGCAGGACTTCGAGCAGGTTGAGCCGGGCGGCCAGGACGGTGATGCTGCCGGTCTGCTGGGCGGGGACGAGGTCGTTGCGGTAGACCTGGGCCTTGGTGGCGCCGGTGGCGGTGACCTGTTGCACGGGTGCGATGCCGGCGAGCATCTTCTCGGCCGTGGGCGGCAGCGGCACCGGCTTCTGGTCGGCCCCGTTGCCGGGGGCGACGGTGATCAGGTTGGAGCCGAGCAGGTCCAGGCGTGCCAGCAGGTGCGCCTGGTTGGAGGCGGATATCCCGGTCACGGCGATGACGGCGGCGATGCCCAGGGAGATGCCGAGCGCGGAGAGCGCGGTGCGCATCCGGCGGGTGCGCGGCCCGATCATGCCGAGGCGCAGCATGTCCATGGGGCGCAGCCGCGTACGGCGCGTACGGCGGGTCCTGCGACGGGTGGTCGGTGTCATCGGACGGCTCCCGCGGGGTTCCGGCCGTGCTCGTCGAAGTCGATGCGGCCGTCGTGGATGCCGATCCGCCGGGGGAACGAGGCGGCCAGCTCCCGGTCGTGGGTGATGACGACGACCGTGGTGCCGTTGGCGTTCAGGGTCCGCAGCAGGTCGACGACGGCGCTGCCGGAGACGCTGTCCAGGGCGCCGGTCGGCTCGTCGGCGAGCAGGAGCGCGGGGCGGGCGACGAGGGCGCGCGCGATGGCTACGCGCTGCTTCTCGCCGCCGGAGAGCTGGTCGGGGTGGTGGTCCAGCCGGTGTCCGAGACCCACCTCGTGCAGGGCTTCGACGGCGCGGGCGCGCCGGTCCGCGGCGCGGGCGCCGCTGTAGAGGAGACCGGTGGCGACGTTCTCCACGGTGGTGACTCCGGACAGCAGGAAGAACTGCTGGAAGACGAAGCCGATCCGCTGGGCGCGCAGGGCGGCCAGTTCGGGGTCGGAGAGGGTGGCGAGGTCCCGCCCCTCGAAGCGGAGCCGGCCGGCCGTGGGCCGGTCGAGGGAGCCGAGCAGGGCGAGGAGGGTGGATTTGCCGGAGCCGGAGGGGCCGACGACCGCGAGGAGTTCCCCGGCCTCGACGGTGAGGTGGACGTCGTGCAGGATGCGCAGCGGCGGTGATCCCGGAGCCGGGTACTCCTTCGTCACGCCTACGAGTTCCAGTACCGGGGCCTTGCCGGTGCGCGTCCCGGTGCTGGCCGACAGGGGAAACGTCACTTCGGGATCACCACCTGGTCGCCCGCCCGGACGTCCCCGGTGATCTGGGCCTTGGCGTCGGCGACCAGCCCCAGCTTCACCCTGACGAGCCGGGTGGTGGCACCGTCGGCGACCCGGACTCCGTAGCCGCCGCCGTCCAGGGCGAGCAGCGCGGTGACGGGGACGATGAGCGCGTCGCTGACGGTGTTGCCGATGACGGTGACGGTCACGGGAGAGGGGCCCGCCTGCTGGGCCTGCTGCTGGGCGTCGAGCGCGATGGTGACGGTGGTCTTGTCCGAGCCGCCCCCGCCGCCCGAGCCCCCCGGGCCGCCCCCGCCTCCCGGGCCGCCGTCCCCGCCGTTGCCGGAGCCGCCCCGGACCAGCGAGCGGATGCGGCCGTTGACGGTGGAGCCGTCGGCCAGCTTCACTGCGACCTGGCCGTTGGGCTTGAACTGGGAGAGCTGGTTGTCGGCGGGCTGCACGGTGGCGACCAGGTCGGTGCTGGTCACGGTCATGACCGAGGCGGCCCCGAGGGCCGACCCGAGCTGCGCGCCGAGCTGCTGGACCCGTACGGTCGGCTGCGGCAGCACGACGACGCTGCCGAGAGCGACCGTCCCGGTCTGCGGCTCGCCCAGGGCCTTCTGCCAGCGCTTGACGGCGGTGGCGGTGGCGGCGGTGAACTTCTTGTCCACCGACAGGCCCAGTCCGTCGGCGTGCCCGAGGCTGATCAGGTTGCGCTTGAGCTGCTCCACGTCGGGGCCGTCGCCGGTATCGGGGCCGAGGTCGCGCCACATCGGCCGGGCGCCGGTGAGCAGTACGACGGGCCGCCCGTCCACCTCGTAGAGCTTCGCGCCCGCCTTGACGACGGCGCCGACGGCGGGCAGGGCGGTGAGGGTCCCGCGTCCCGCGGCGACCACGGGGGTGGGGGTGTCGTAGCCGAGGGCGCCGCCCACCTGGATGCCGCTGGACAGGGAGCCCTGCTGCACCGGGGCCGTGGCCTGGTCGGCGGACTGCCGCACGGCGGGGGAGCCGTGGCGCTCCCAGGGGCGTACGGCGGCGAGCACGCCCGCGCCGCCGAGCGCGGCGACGAGGACGAGCGGTACGAGGACCTTGCGGCGCCTGCCGCGCCTGGGGGCGGGCGGGCCGTCCGCGGGGACGGCAGGATCGACGGCGGTGGTCCCGACAGCGGTGGTCTCGACAGGGGCGGTATCGGCGAGCTCGCTCATGCGCTCACTGGCCTATCGTGTAGCCGGGCATCGGGAGCTTCCCGCAGGCCGGTTGGATCGAGTCCCACCGGTCGGCGTTGAACGAGGCCGTGCTGAAGACGAGGATCCCGTTCTTGGGATCGGGGTCGGGGATGTCCGCGTACCCGTTCTTCCGCGCGCACGCGACGAACGCACGGGCCTGCTCGACGAACTTCTCGTTGTTCTTCTGCATGGCCTGGTGGATGCCCGGCACCTTGTCGTCGCAGACCTTGCTCGCAGCGTCGTAGGCGGCGGTCGAGGCCGACTCTCCCGTGCCGCTGGCAGGGATGGAGATGTTGCCCTCCTTGTCCTGCTCGACGCTGTTCTGCCCCTGCTGGTGCATGCAGTCCACCCAGGCCCGCCGCACCGCGTTGTCGTCCTGCGGCTTGCTCTTTCCCGAACCGTCGCCCCCCGCCACCTCGGGCGCCGGGGCCGGTGAGGAGCAGCCGCTCACCGCCAGGGCCGCGGTGGCGGCGGCCGCCGCCAGTACCGTCCGTACGAACTTGATCCGCATCTCGCGTGTCTCCCTGCTGGACGCGAACGTCCTCATCGACTCCAGGCAGTTCTACGGAGCGCCCGGTGAGCCACCCGTGAGCGTGTGCCTAACCGCCGGCTCACACCTGCCGGGGCATCCTTGGCGGGTCGGACAAGGCAGCGGAGCGAGTGGGACGGCATGCGGGTACTGATCGTCGAGGACGAGGCGGAGCTGGCGGCGATGCTCGCCGACGGCCTGCGCGCCGAGGGCATGGCGTGCGACGTCGCCCACGACGGCGCCCGCGCGCTCGAAATGACGGCCGCCGCCGACTACGACATCCTGCTCCTGGACCGGGACCTGCCGAAGCTGAGCGGGGACGCCGTCTGCCGGGCCCTGAACACGGCCGGGTACCCGGCCAGGATCCTGATGCTCACCGCCGCCGGGACGCTCGCCGACCTGGTCGACGGCCTCGGCCAGGGCGCCGACGACTACATGGCCAAACCCTTCTCGTACCTCGAACTGATCGCCCGGCTGCGCGCGTTGGGCCGCCGCGCCCCCACCGGCAGCGGCGCCACCGTGCTGAGCAGGCGCGGGGTCGGCCTCGACACCGTGCGCCGGATCGCCGAACGCGACGGCCGGCCCCTGAGACTGACCCCCAGGGAACTCGGGGTCCTGGAGATGCTGCTCGCCGCCGACGGGGCTCCGGTCGGCACCGACCAGCTGCGGGACAGCCTGTGGGACGCGGCACTGGACCCGGCCACGACCGCCGTACGGGTCACCGTGCACTCCCTGCGCCGCAAGCTCGGCGAGCCGCCGCTGATCACCCACGACGCCGGATACGGGTACCGGCTGTGACCCGGACCCGGACCCGGTACAGGCTGCCGCTGCGGGGCCGGCTGACGCTGGTGACCACGGCGCTGTTCGCGGTACTGGGCTGCGGGCTGCTCCTGCTGAACTGGCTGAGCTCCCGCGACCTGATGGAAGCCAACCGCGGCCTGGTCGTCCCCCAGGCCGATCTGGTGGACCCGGTCCAGCCGCCGGAGAGCCCGATGCCCACCGGCATCCCCAGCCCCACCGGCATCCCCACCGGCGCCCCCACCCCTGCCCCCCACCCGCAGGAATCCTCCCTGCCCGCCGCGACCACCAGTCCCGCCCAGGCGTTCGAGGACTTCCAGCACACCGTCCTCGGCGATCTCCTGCTGCGGTCCCTGCTCCTGCTCGCCGTCTTCACGGTGCTGGCGGCCGTGCTCGCCTGGTGGGCGAGCCGCCGCTCACTGCACCGCCTCAGCCAGGTCACCGCGGCGGCCCGGCGGATCGCCGCCGGCAGCGCCCTGGCCGAACGGCTCGCCCTGACCGGCCCGAACGACGAGGTCCGCGAGCTGGCCGACACCTTCGACGCCATGGTCGACCGCCTGGACCGCAGCTTCACCGCGCAGCGCCGCTTCACCGCCCACGCCTCGCACGAGCTGCGCACCCCGCTCACCGTCCAGCGCACCGCACTGGAGATCCCGCTCGCCCAGGGCCGGGTCCCGGCCGGTCTGCGGCCTTCCATCGAGCGGGCCCTGGAGGCCAACGCCCGTACGGAGCGCCTGATCGCGGCCCTGCTGACCCTGGCGCGCGGCGAGAGCGAACAGCTGACGCCGTGTCCGGCCGACCTCGCGGACGCCGCCGGGGAAGCCCTGGCGGACGTGGCCGGGGAGGCGCGGGCCGCGGGCATCCGCATCGGCTCCGAGCTCCGGCCGGCCCCGGTCGAGGGCGACCTCTCCCTGCTCCGGCAGATCGCGTTCAACCTCCTGGCCAACGCGGTGCGCCACAACCACCCCGACGGCACGGCGACGGTGGCCACCGGCACCGCGGGAGGCTCCGCCTTCGTCGAAGTCGCCAACACCGGGCCCGTCCTGGACCCGGACGAGGTCCCGGTCCTGTTCGAGCCGTTCCAGCGCGGCCCGGAGCGCCGTGGCGAAGGCTCCGGACTGGGACTGGCCGTGGTCCGAGCGATCACCCTGACCCACCACGGCCGGGTCACCGCCGTCCCGCGCTCCGGCGGGGGCCTCACCGTCCGGGTGGAACTGCCCCTTCGGGGCTGACGGTGAAGATGCGGTCCAGGTGGTGGCGGAGCACGGCGACGGCCGACTCCGGGTCGCGCTGGCCCACCAGGATGCTGGTGCCCATGGTCCCGGCCATGGCGAGCAGGCTGATCGCCTCCGTGCGCGCGTCGACGCCGGGATCGGCCAGGCCCGAGGCCCGGGCCCCTTCGAGCAGGCCGGTCAGGGCGTTCTCCGCGGCGTCGGGGTTGTCGATGAAGGGCTGGGCGGCGAGGCCCTCGTCGGTCACGGAGAGGATCGCGTAGGAGCTGTAGAGGAGGTGGAAGGTGCGGCTCTCCTCGTCGGTCGGCAGGGAGGCCAGCAGCAGCGCTTCGATCGTCGCGCGCGGTCCGGGGTCCGGGCCGACGGCGGAGAGCCGCGCGCCCACCCGGGCCGTGAAGCGGTCGGTCAGGTGCTGGAGCCCGTAGAAGAGCAGTTTCTCCTTGGTCTCGAAGTAGTACTGGACGAGGCGCAGGGAGACCCCCGCCTCGGCCGCCACGTCGCGCATGCCGACCGCGTGCAGTCCGCGCCGGCCGGCGACCCGGATGAGGGCCTCGGCGATCTGCGTGCGCCGTTCTTCGTGGTCCACGCGCTTTGGCATGTGTTGATGTCTCCGCCCGTCGGTGTGGGTCCCTTTATGGTACCGCCGTATCAACGTCATGGTACGGTCGTATTACGAAGAACGGATCCTCCCGGAGGTGCCCTGCCGTGCCCGAGAACACCCCCCGCGTACGCCGTGACGTCGGCCGCTACGTCAACGACGCCCTGCGCGACCGCTACTTCGCCGCCGCCGACGTCCTCTTCGCGATGGGGGCGCCCGTCCGCTCCGAGACGGACGTCGAGACCAGCTTCGGCACCACCCACGTCTACCGGTACGGGCCCACGGACCCCGCCGCCGAGTCCCGTACGCCGATCGTCCTGATCCACGGCGCGGCCTACTCCTCCGCCATGTGGTTCCCCAACACCCCCGAACTCAGCCTCGACCGCCCGGTCTACGCCCTCGACACCCCCGGCGACGCGAACCGCAGCGTCCACCGCGAGCCCATGTGGCAGCCCGAGCGCGCCGCGCAGTGGATGGACGAGGCCCTCGACGCGCTCGGCCTCGACCGGGTCCACCTCGTCGGCTCCTCCTACGGCGGCTGGCTCGTGCTCAACCAGGCCCACCGGCGCCCGGAGCGGCTCGCCTCGGTCACCGCCCTCGACCCCGGCGGCCTGGAGAAGGTGGGACTGCGCTTCTTCGTCTGGATCTTCATCAGCCTGTTCGCCACCTTCGCCCCCAAGTCCTTGCGCCCGCGCCTCGCCGCCTGGCTGGACCAGCCGGTCCTCGCCATCCCCGAGATGCGCGAGTGGATCCAGCTCGGCGCCCGCGCGTACCGGATCCGCCGCCCCGCACCCCTGCCGCTGGCCGAGGACGCGCTGCGGTCCATCCGGACCCCGCTCTACGTCATCATGGGCAAACACAGCCTGCTCGTGCACCCGAAGCGGCAGTTGGAACGCGTACCGCGCCTCGTGCCCGGGGCCCGCGCCGAGATCATCGCAGCGACCGGCCACGGACCGCAGATCGACCACCCGGACGTGGTCAACGCCCGGATGCTGTCCTTCATGGAGGACGTCGACTCGGTCGGCGTCGAGGTGTAACGCCCGTTGCCGGGCGGAAGGTTGCCCTACTCAGCCCCCACCACGCCGTGTTCCCAGGCCCACGCCGCGATCCCCACCCGGTTCCGTGCCCCGAGTTTGGCCTGCACGTTCGCGATGTGGGTCTTCGCGGTCCCCGCGCTGATGAACAGCTCCACCCCGATCTCCGCGTTGGTGTGCCCCCGCGCGACCAGCCGCACGATCTCGACCTCCCGCCCCGTCAGCACCCGCGCGGCGGTCGCGGGAGCCTTCGCCCCGGGGTCGGACAGCCGGCTCAACAGCCGCACCGTGATCTGCGGGCTGATCAGGGTGTCCCCGGCCATCGCCGCCCGGACCCCTTCGATCAGCAGCGCGGGACCGGACCGCTTGAGCAGGAAACCGCAGGCACCGGCCCGCAGCGCGGTGTGCACGTACTCGTCCAGGTCGAAGGTGGTCACCACCACGACCCGGGTCTCGGGGGACAGCAGCCGGGTCACCTCCAGCCCGTCCAGGCGGGGCATGCGGATGTCGGTGAGCACGACGTCCGGGCGCAGCTCGCGGGCCAGCGACACCGCGCTCTCACCGTCCGCGGCCTCGCCCACCACCGTCATGTCCGGCTGTGAGTCGAGGATCATCCGGAATCCGCTGCGGACGTCCTCTTGGTCGTCGGCTATGAGGATGGTTGTGGTCACGGCACCATGATCACCCCTGGGCGGTTCCTTCCGCCGGGAAGACCGCCGAAACCCGCCAGCCGTCACCGTCGCCGCCACCGGCCGCGGCCGGGCCCGCCGCGAGCGTGCCCCGTGCCGCCTCCACCCGCTCCCGCAGCCCCGCCAGCCCCGTACCGCCCGTGTTCCGGCGCCGGGTCGGACGGATCCGCGAGCCGCGCGGGGGCGCGGTGTTGGCCACGGCCAGCTCGATCCCGGCGGGAACCCGGCGCAGGGTCACCAGTACGGTGCGCGCACCGGGCGCGTGGCGGCGTACGTTCGTCAGCGCCTCCACCGCCACCCGGTACGCGGCGGTGTCCGCCTCCCGGGACAGGCCGGCCGGCGCTCCTTCCTCGGTCTCCAGCGCCGCCCCGCCCTCGAACCGGCCCACGAGGTCCGCCAGTTCGGCGAGTCCGGGGGAGGGAGTCGCGAGGCCGCCGCCGGCTTCCCGCAGGGCGTGCACCGTCCGGTCCATGGAGGCCAGCGCGCTCAGCCCCGCCGCCTCGATGCGCTCCAGGGCGCGTACGGCCTGACCCGGATCGGTGCCGGCGACGAACCGGGCCGCCTGCGCCTGCACCACGATGGCGCTCACGTCGTGCGCGACGAAGTCGTGGAGATCCCGGGCCAGTTCGAGCTGCTGGTCGCGCCGCGCGTCCCGGACGGCCCGCCGGGTCCGGGACGCCTGGCGGCGGAAGTGGGCTCCGACACCGACCGCGCCCAGGCCGGGCAGGGCCCAGAAGGCCGCCGCCCCGCAGGCCTCCAGCCACGACCCTCCCTCGTCCCACACCAGCGGGGCCGGCCACAGCCCCACCGCCGCGATCCCCAGGGAACCCGCGAATCCCCCGGCCCGGACCGGCGACCACCGCGCCACCAGCCCCAGCAGCGGCAGCAGCAGCGCCAGGCCGGTCAGGGACCACGCGGCGGGCACCCGGGCGAGCGAGCCGGCGACGGACAGCACGGCGGCGCCCGCCAGCACCGGGGCGTAGAGGGATCGCATCTGCACGGTACGCACGACATGCACGGTCATGGGGCGACCCTACGAGCGGTCGCGCGGCCGTGGCATCCCCCGTTCGGCAGAGCCCGCCCGCGGCCCCGGCCGCACGGTCTGCCGATCGGCGAATGGTCTCGGGCAGGTGCCCGGGCGGAGTCTTGAGGCATCACCGACCGCCTCACCAGCCGCCTCCCGGACAGGACTTGACGATGCCCATCACCGCACCGGCGACCACCGCACCCGCGACCACCGCGACCACCACCCCCGTGCCCCTGCTCACCACCGTCCCCGGTGTCTCGCGCACCGCCCGGTGGGCCGCCAAGGGGGCCGCGCTCACGCTCGTACCGACCGGGGTCTGGCGCACGGCCGTCGCCCTCGGAATGCCGTCCGGCTTCAAGGAGGGCGATCTGCTGCACGCCGGCAACTTCCCCAGCCGGTACTCCTTCTACCTGATCGGGCTCAGCGTCTTCGCCGAACTGATCGGCCTGCTCGCCCTCGGCCTCGTCCAGCGCTGGGGAGAGGTGCTGCCCCCCTGGGTGCCGTGGCTCGGCGGCCGCCGCATCCCGCCCCTCGCCGCCGTCGTTCCCGCAGCCACGGGCGCCGCGCTGGTCACGGTGATCGCGGTCGCCGGGGCGTTGCGCTGGAACTCCCCCCACAACATGGGCGACGCACTCGCGCCGACGGGCCCTGCCCTGTGGGTCATGAACGCCTGCTACCTGCCCCTGCTGCTCTGGGGGCCGCTCCTGGCCGTGGCCACGGCGGCGTACTGGCGCCGCCGCCGGCTCCACGGCTGACGCGGCACTAGGCCGTCTCTTTCGGATCTTGCCGGGGCCCGCGCCGCCCGGCACCGCACCTCGCCGCACTGCCGGGGCTCCCGCATAAAGCAAAAACCCGCGCTCCCCCCCTCTCTGAAAAAAATATCACAACCCCCCAGAACAAGAAGCCCAG
>NZ_JBHYVM010000008.1:29522-41045 GCF_042750105.1 Streptomyces sp. NPDC059443
TCGCCGCACTGCCGGGGCTCCCGAGTACGTCCAGTACGCGGGAGCCCCGGCAGCACGGCGAGGCACGGCACCGAACGACGCGGACAAGGCCGACAAGATCCGAAAGAGACGACCTAGCCGTGCTCTTCCTCCTCGGCCTCCATGCGCCGGATTCCCTCGTGGGTGAGGGTGACCATCGCGGGGGTGTTCCCTGGCTCCCAGTCGACGGTGATCAGCCCTTCGCCCGCCAGGTAGGTGCAGGCGGCGGCCAGGTCCTGTTCCGGTACGTGGAGGTCGCGGCGTAGCTGCGCTCCGGTGACGCCGAGGAGGCGGTTGCCCTCGACGGCTTCGTACAGGACCCGGAGCACCTGATCGCGGTAGGTCTTGCGTTCGCGCAGTGTGGCCATGACCGCGTCCTCTCGTGTGCGGGGCGGACTTCGGGACCGGGGCTCGGGGCTCGGGTCTCTCAGGTCTCGTCTGAGTGGGCGCCGGCGCCGGCGGGGGCTCTGCTGGCGGCCAGCCAGGTGCGGGCGGGGTCGCTGGGTCTCGATGTGTCCACGGTGAGGTGGAGGCGGGTGTTGCCGTCGAGGCCGGGGTAGCTGCGCTGTTCCGCGCCGGCGAAGCAGCCTCGGAGCGCTTCCGCGACCGCTCGGGCGGCTTCGGGGGTGTGCGCGATGATCCGCACCTCGGCGCTTCCGAGCGACGGCAGTATCTGGGTCTCGATGTACTTCACGAGGGCTTGTCCTCTTCAGAGTGGTCGGAGTGGTCGGAGGGGGCGGCGGACCGGGAGGTCCCGGAGGACGATGGCCCCCGCGGAACTCACCTCCAGCCGTTCCCGGGCAGCGGGAGGTCGCGTAGGTCCATCGCGTTCCCGAAGGGCGACATGCAGGCCCCGCCTTCGCTCTCCCAGCCGGATTCCTGGCGCCGAGCATCGCGGATCCCGCGCCCGATGGCGGCTTCGTTGGCCATCAGGACACCGGCGGTCAGGACGCTGCCCGGGATTGCGGCGGCGGCCATCAGCCGGGCCGCGGCGGCGGGCTCGGTCTCGGGCGGGATGACGAGGAGGTCCCAGCGGCCGACGGTGTAGGAGAGCAGGATCAGTTTGTCGGGGTCCTGTTCGGTGAACCAGCCCACATGCACCGACTGCCTGTCCGTGGCGACCACGCGGGGGATGACGGGCCAGCGGGTGGGGTTCACGGTGACGCGGGTGATGCGTCCCCAGGGCACGTCCAGGGCGGCGGACAACGCCGGGAGCTCGGCTTCGAGGTCACGGGAACGAGGCCACCAGGCACCGTCCAGCAGGCCGATGAGAGCGGTCTTCGGCGTGAGGGACAGGCGTGCCGGGGCCAGGGGGGCCATCACTCGGGACTCGGCGCGGCCGGCGCGGTCTTGGGTCGTAGTCATGTCGCGGACCCGTCCCCGGCCGTTCGCGAACGGCCGGTGCAGTGATCGCCGGAAACGACGTCCGCGTGGAGCGGGTGTGCGAAATACTCCCGGTCTCTCCACCGTACTCCGGTTCGTAGGGTTCGTGGTCCCGGAAGCCGCTCCTGACCAGGTATTTTCCGCCGGCGACGGGTCGGTTGGCGATTGCTTGACCGCGGGGGCGGACGGAGTCGGGGGTCAGGGCTCCACGGACCTCGGGTCCCGAGTTGAGGGCTCGCGCCATCGGCGTAGCGTGAAGAGAGGGCCGGGTTCGGAGAGGACCGGGCTCACCGGCAGCGCGCGTGGCGGCGTACAGGCACGAGGAGCGATCGCTATGGGCAAGCTCTCGATCGAGCAGTTGCGTGAACGTGTCCGCGGGGCGGTCACCACCCCTGAAGACGATGGCGCCTACGACGAGGCGCGCAAGGTCTACAACGCCATGATCGACCGGAGGCCGGCCGCCGTCGTGCACTGCGTGAACGCGGGCGACGTCATCGCCGCGGTCGAATTCGCGCGGGAGAACGAGCTCGACCTGGCGGTGCGCGGCGGCGGACACAGCGTGCCCGGCTTCGGCACCTGCGACGGCGGGATCGTGGCCGATCTGTCCGGCATGCGGGGCGTGCGCGTGGACCCCGCGCGGCGGACGGCACGGGCCGAAGGCGGCGCGACCTGGGGCGACTTCAACGCGGCGACGCACGCCTTCGGTCTGGCGACGACCGGCGGGATCATCTCGACCACGGGCATCGGCGGGCTCACCCTCGGCGGCGGCATCGGCTATCTCTCCCGCGGACTCGGGCTGAGCTGCGACAACCTGGTCTCCGCCGACGTGGTGACCGCGGACGGCCGGCTCCTCGTCGCGAGCGAGGAGGAGAACGACGACCTCTTCTGGGCCCTTCGCGGCGGCGGTGGGAACTTCGGCGCGGTGACCTCCTTCGAGTTCCGGCTCAGCCCCGTCAAGGACGTCTACGGCGGGCCGATGCTCTACGAACTGGAAGACGCCGCTACCGTGCTGCGCTCCTTCGCCGACTACATCGCCGACGCTCCGGAGGAACTCGGCGCCTTCCCGGCCTTCCAGCTGGCCCCGCCGCTCCCGTTCATCCCGGAGGACCGGCACGGCGACCCCTTCGCCCTGGTCGTGGCGTGCTGGGCCGGGCCGCTGGACGAGGGGGAGCGCGCCCTCCAGGCCTTCCACGACTTCGCGCCGGTGGTCGCCGAGTACGTCGGGCCGATGCCGTATCCCGCGATCAACAGCGCCTTCGACGCGCTGGTGCCGCCCGGCCTCCAGCACTACTGGAAGGCCAACTTCGTGACCGAGCTCAGCGACGCCGCGATCGCCGCGCACGTGGAGCACGGGCCGCGGCTGCCGGTCGTGAACTCGACGGTCCACATCTACCCCATCAACGGTGCCTGCCACCGGGTCGCACCGGAGGCGACGGCCTTCGCCTACCGGGACGCCTCGTTCGCCACCGTCATCGCAGGCATGTGGCCCGACCCGGCGGACAACGAGGCCAACACCGCCTGGGTGCGCGACTACTACGCGGCGACCGCCCCGCACTCGGAGGAGGGCGGATACATCAACTTCATGGCCGACGACGACCAGACCCGGATCCGGGCCAACTACAAGACCAACTACGACCGCCTGGTCGAGGTCAAGCGGACGTACGACCCGGGGAACCTGTTCCACCTGAACCAGAACATCAAGCCCTGAGCCGGTCTGCTCCGGGGTCTACTCCGGGGTCTACTCCGCGGTCTGCTCCGCGGTCTGCTCAGCGTCGAGCTGGTGCTCGCGGCTGCCCGGGGCCCGGCGTTCTTCGAGGGTGATGTCCACGCCGCGGGCGCTGTGGTGGAAGGCCGGGGAGAAGCCGGCGCGGGTGAGGGCCTGTTCCTGGGACGCGGTGGTGCGGGCGGCGGCCCGGCGGGCGCCGTCGGAGAGGTGGTTGCAGGTGATGCGCCAGACGCGGGGCGTCTGGGCCAGACGCCGTTCCAGGAGGGCCTGGTCGGCGGGGAGGTTGTCCAGGGCGGCGGCTCCGGCGGCCGTCCGGGCCGTGCCCAGGTCGGGGTGTCCCGTGAACGCCTCCTTGAAGGCGGTGGCGATCAGGCCGCACCGGGCGCCGCTGAAGAGGACGGCGTCGCCGGGGGCGTCGTGGACGCGCAGGGTGCTGATGACGTCGCGGGTGTCCCACTGGCGGCTGTCCTGCTGCCGTATGGCGAGGTGGGACGCGGCGAGGGGGACGGCCGGCAGGAGCGCGAGCAGCAGTAGTCGACGCGGAGGCAGGACGGTGGCGGCCGTCGCGAGCAGCAGGGCCAGGGCCGGCAGGCAGAACAGCAGGTAGCGGTAGGCGAAGAGGGGATGGCCGAGGGAAACGGCCATGAGGAGCAGCGGGGGGACGGCGAGCCAGGGCACGCCGATGGCGAGGGCCAGGGGCGGTGTTTCGCGCCGGTGCACGACGAGGGCGGTGAGGGCGGCGAGGGCGCTGAGGGTGAGCAGGAGTTTCAGCGGGGTGGGGAGGGTGTCCTGGCCGGGGGTGAGGAGCCAGGTGAAGTAGCTGAACGGTGTCCCGGCGGTGACCGGTGCGGCGTCGCCGACGGCGGAGCTCTGGGCGGAGGCGAGGACCAGCAGCGGGATGACGGCGGCGATGCCCGCGGCCTGGGCCAGCAGTACCTGGAGGACGGCGCGGCGGCCGGGCCTGCGCAGGGCCACCGTGACCAGGTGGGCGGCCGGCAGCAGCAGTCCCAGTACGTTGAACCAGCCCAGCAGGGCCGTCAGCACGGCGTACGCGGCCAGCCACCGGCCCCGGGCACGGCCGCCGGCCAGGACCTTCACCAGCGCGCCCGTGGCCAGTACCGCCACCGCCATGACGAAGGCGAACGAGCGGGCCTCCTGCGCGTACCGCGAGGCGGTGGGCAGAACGGCGAGCAGCAGCCCCGCGCAGAGTCCGAGGCGGGGGCCGCCGAGGAGCCGCCCGAGCCACGCGAGGCCGGCCGCGGCGACGGCCACCGCCACCGCGGAGGGCACCCGGGCGGTGAACTCGTTGAGCCCGGTCACCTGCCCGACCAGGTACATCAGTGCGTAGTGCAGTCCGTGCACCGCGTCGACCCGGCCGAGCAGCTCGATCAGCTGCGGCCAGGACCGCCGCGCCACGTCGATGGTGACTATCTCGTCGGTCCACGCGGAGGGGCCCGTATTCCCCCATGTTCCGAGGACGAGCCCGACGGCCGGCGGCGCCCACCGGGCCGCGCGCATCCAGCGGGCACGGCCGGCGGAGTGGAAGGAGGTGGCTGTCACGGTGGTGCCTTCGTCGCTGATGCCCCCGCACCGGGTGGTGACGGGTCGGATGGCGAACAGCGTCGGGTGTGACACCGGGCAGGATGCACCTCCACGTTCAGTGCATTATCCGCAATTCGGACCTAATACCCAAAAGGTCGTCAAGTGGCAGGTCGGCCCCGGCGAGGTCAGGCCGCGGCCTGCACCTGTACGCGGCTCCGGGTCTCCTGCGGTACGACGCGCCGGCGCCAGGACGGCATGCCCAGGGTCGGGTTGGAGGCGCTCCAGGCCGCGCCCTTGCAGATCAGTTCCTTGACGAGGCGGGCGGTGCGGCCCGTCATGGCCTTCTCGATCGCCTGGTCCTCGGGGGTGACGGACTGGATCAGGCCGTCCTTGCGGCCGAGGGAGATGCACTGCACGGCGTAGGCGATGGCGACGTGGGGGACCTTGGTGCCGGTGAGGCGGGCGGCGATGGCGTCGGCGGCCTGCCAGGCCATGGGGATGCCCGAGGCGCAGGACATGCGCAGCGGCTTGTCGCCGGGGCCTATCGCCATCGCCGCGTCGCCCACGGCGTACACGTCGGGGTGGGAGACCGAGCGCATCGTCCCGTCGACCACGATCCGGCCGCCGTCGAGCTCCAGGGCGGTGGCCCGGGCGATCGGGTGGACGGCGAATCCGGTGGTCCAGACGGTGACTTCGGCGGGGACGGTCCGGCCGTCGGCGGTGGTCACGGCGTCCGCCTCCACGGTGTCGACCGCGGTGTGTTCGTGGACCGTGATGCCGAGCTCGTCCACGACGGTACGCAGGTGCGCGCGGCCCTTCGCCGAGAGCCAGTCGCCGAGGGCGCCGCGGGCGGCCAGGGCCACGTCGAGGTCCGGGCGGGCCTCGGCGATCTCGGTCGCGGCCTCGATGCCGGTCAGGCCGCCGCCGACGACGACCACGGACCGGCCGGCGTCCAGGGCGGCCAGGCGGTCGCGCAGGCGCAGTGCGCCGGGGCGGCTGGAGAGCTCGTGGGCGTGTTCGGCGGCGCCGGGGACGCCCCCGTCGTTCCAGCCGCTGCCGAGGGCGTAGACGAGGGTGTCGTACTCCAGTTCCTCCAGCGCCTCCCGCTCCTCCCGCGCGGGGCCGTTCGCGGCGGTGACCGTCACGGTCTTGCGGTCCACGTCCACGGCGGTGACCTTGGCGAGCTTCAGTTCCACGCCGGTGCCCGCGAACATCTCGGCGAACGGCCGGGGCTTGAGGTCCTGGCCGGCCGCGACCTGGTGCAGCCGGACCCGCTCGACGAAGTCGGGCTCGGGGTTGACGAGGGTGATGGTGACGTCCTCGCGGCGCAGCCGCTTGGCGAGGCGGCCGGCCGCGACCGCTCCGGTGTAACCGGCTCCGAGGACGACGATTCGGTGCTGCATGTCCGTGCTCCTGTCTGGGCGGTGGCCGCCGGTGTCCGGCGTGGTTTCGCACCTTGAACCGGACAGCTCCCCGATCCCTGACAGGATCCGAATGTGACCTGCGCCACACCCGCTCCGCACCCCCTCAGAGGGTGTGGAGCGGAGCCTCCTCGTGGCCGGCGGCGGCCCACCGCTCGGTCGCGCGGACGAGCTTGTCGGGGTTGACCTGGTTGAGGATGGCGGAGATGCCCTCCTCGGTGACCTCCAGGCAGATGATCCCGACGACCCGGCCGTCCACGACCGCCAGGACGGCGGGCCCGCCGTTCGCGGTCGTGGCGTAGATCTCGGGCGTGCCGCCGACATGGGCCCGCTTGGCCGGGCTGGGCTTGAACATGCCGCGCATGAACGTGGCGACCGCGAGCGCTCCCTCGAACGCCTTCGCGCGGGCCGGGACCTTCCCGCCGCCGTCGCCGACCGAGACGGCCTCCTGGGTGAGCAGGCGCAGGAGGGGCTCGGTGCGGCCGCTGGTCGCCGCGGCCAGGAACTCCTCGACGATCTTCCGGGCGGTGACGTCGTCGATCTCGGTGCGCGCCTTGCCGTCGGCGATGTGCTTCTTCGCCCGGTGGTAGGTCTGCTGGGCGGCGGCCTCGGTGATCTCCAGGATCTCGGCGATCTCCCGGTGCGGGTACTCGAAGGCCTCGCGCAGCACGTACACGGCCCGCTCGCCCGGCGACAGGCGCTCCAGCAGCACGAGGACGGCGTAGGACACCGACTCGCGCTGCTCGGCGGTGCCGGCGGGGCCGAGCATCGGGTCCCCGGCGAGCAGCGGCTCGGGCAGCCACCTCCCCACGTACGTCTCGCGCCGGGCGCGGGCCGAAGTGAGCATGTTGAGGCACCAGTTGGTGAGCACCTTCGTCAGCCAGGCCTCGGGCACCTCGATCCGCCCGACGTCGGCGGCCTGCCAGCGCAGGAACGTTTCCTGTACGGCGTCCTCCGCCTCGCTCGATGAGCCGAGCAGCCGGTAGGCGATGGCCTCCAGCCGGGGCCTGGCGGTCTCGAAGAGCTCGACATCACTGGTGATCAGGGCCATGCCCGTGATCCTAGGGCTTGTTGCTACTTCGCACCGGACCCGTTTCGCAGGGCGGTACGGACCCCGGTGAGGACCACGGCGATCAGGCAGAGGGCGATGACGGTCTCGGCCCACAGGAAGGCGTACCAGTCCAGCACGCAGCCGATCGGGGGTGTGCCGGGGGCGTTGTTCCGGAACGCGGAGAGGGCGAACAGGGTGGCGGCCATCCAGGCGAGGGCGGGCCAGACCAGGCCTTCGCCGCGGGACGTCAGGTACCAGGTCGCGATGAGCACGGACGCCGCCAGCGCCCACATCACGAGCATCATGAAGGCCGCGAAGATGATCAGGCTGCCCGACCGGGCCAGCTCCAGCCCCATGACGGCCTCCTGCGGGGAGGGGGTGGCCGGCGCGGGTGTGGTCGAGGGTGCGGGCGCGGGTGTGGTGATGACGGCGAAGAGCGTGTCGTTGTTGGAGAACAGCATCCGCACCGGCACCTGCTTGCCGCCCAGTTGTGCCCAGAACTCGATGTCGGTCTGGTAGGTGTCGAACGGGTAGTCGCTGATCGATCCACCCGTGAGCGCGACCTGCACGTCCCTGATCGCGAGCCGCTCGTGGGCCTTGAAGGTCAGGTCGCCGAGGGTCGCCGCGGAGGTCTGGAGGGTGAGATCGGCCACCGGGGCGATCCCGCCCTCCTCCTCCGCGGCGAGGGTCCCGCGCGGTGTGACCCGGACCCGCAGGACCAGCTCCCTGGCCGCGGCGTCGACGTGCTGGACGGTGGCCGCCACGTCCACCCGGTCGGCCGCCGCCGAGCCGACCGTGTGGACCCGGTCCAACGCCTGCCGCTCGGTGAACTGGAGCCACGACCCCACGGACACCGCCACCAGGATCAGCACCGCGATGGGGATCAGGACCGGCAGGATCGAGGCACCGGAGCGGCGTGGGCGGGGTGACTCCGACGGCAGGGTCATGCCCCTACTCCGAGGTCTGGAACTCGGGCGCCTTGAGGCTGTTCAGGCATTCGGTCTTCGGCGCGGCCGGGTTCTCGAAGAACGAGACGGCGATCTCCTGGGCGCACTTCGACGTGGCGAACACCACGTGCGGCTCGTAGGGGATCGTGACGACCTTGGCCTTGCTCAGCGTGCGGGCCACGTACGGGCCGTTGTCCGCTCCGGTCTGGGAGTCGAACGCGCCCGACAGGGCGAGGGTCGGGATGTCGCTGCGCGTGACGTCCCGGATCGAGGGTGCGGCCGGGGGGACGTTCCAGACGTCGCAGTCCGGTCGGAGGAAGGTGAGCGCCGGAGCTTGGGCCTGCACCGAGCGGGGGAAGGTCGGGAACGCTTCCTGTCCGCCCCGGAGCGCCTGCTCCTGGGTCTCGTACGGAGTCCACTCGCTGCAGAAGACGCCGTAGACGAGGCCGTGCGACGTCACACCGATGCCCTTGGGGTTGGTCCTCCAGCCCGCCCACTGCTGGGCGATCCGCTGCGGGTTGCCGTGCGCCAGTTCGTCGAGGGAGACGGGTACGACCTCCGCCGTGTGGGTGGCGGTGGTCAGCCAGCTCACCAGGGTCCCGCCGTCCAGAACGACCTTCACCGGCTTGTCGCCGCCGGTGGGCGTGACGGTGGTGGTGACCGGCTTGGCTTCGAGGTCGCGGACGAGCTTTTCGAAGGTGGCCGGCAGGTTCGGATAGCGCTTGTTGCACGCCGGCTGGTCCGCGCAGGCCTTGAACAGGCCGTCGACGCCCTGCTTGAAGCTGCTCCAGGTCGAGGCCGACCCGCCCTTGGACGGCGGCAGGATGCCGTCGATGCCCACCGAGCGGAGCCCCTCGGGGTGCAGGCGCATGTAGACCAGCGCCAGTTGGGTGCCGTAGGAGATGCCGTACAGGTTCCACTGCTTGATGCCCAGTGCGGTGCGCAGGCCGTCGTAGTCGGCGGCGCTCTCGGTGTCGTTGTAGGCACTGAGGTCGATGCCGCTGCCCACCAGTTTGTCGCGGCAGGCCTTCGTGGCATCGACGTGCAGGCGTTCGGTGGACGGAGCGTCGGAGACGAGGCCGATCGCGTGTGCGTTGAACTCGTCGATGTTGGGGCACAGGGCATCGGGGACGGCCGCGTACGTACCGCGCTGGGACATGAAGATGACGTCACGGTCGCGGTTCAGGCCGCCGTCGACGGCCATCTTCACCTCGCTCAGCGCATCGTCTCCGGGGCCGCCCGCGAGCCACACGATGGGGTCGGGTCGGGGTGTGGAGGCCAGGGCGGGCACGATCGCGACGCCGAGGCTGATCGTCCGGCTGCTCGGTTTGGCGCGGTTCTCGGGCACGGTGAGCGTTCCGCAGCGGGCCCCGTTCAGCTCCGGGGTCGGCGCCGCCGTCCTGGGGCAGGGGCCGGGTTTGAAACTGGCGTCGCCCACCGTACGGGCGACCGTACCGGTCGGTGCTCCGGGACCAGTGCTTGCGTCCGTACGGGACTGCGCCTGGGCGGGGGCCGTGAGCAGGCCGGTGACGAGGAGACCGGTCGCCAGACCGGCCGAGGTGGCCAGGAGTCTTCGTGTGGTGCGCCGACGACGTCGGGGCGCGTGATGGAGTGTCATCTGTCCTCCCGGTCACTTCGGGATGATCGTGAACGGTTCGGGCTGGAGGCCCTCCACGCAGCCCGTGTCGGGCGCGGTCGGGTTGGCGAGGAACGAGGCCAGCACGCTTTGCGCGCAAGGCGACTGCGGGACCACGAAGTGGCCGATTCCGGGGATCTGCACGGCGGTCGAGCCGGACAGGTCGCGGATCACGCCACCGGCCAAACTCGCCCCGGTCTTCACGTCGAACGTGCCGGAGATGACGAGCGCCGGTACGGAACTGACCGTGGCCACCCGCGTGACGGAGGCGCGGTCCGGAACGTTCCAGATCCCGCACATCGGGTACTGGAAGGGGAGTTGAGGCGCCTGGGCCAGTACGGTGTCGGGCCATGCGGGGAAGGCCTTGCGTCCTGCGTCCAGCACGTCGGATTCCGAGTAGCCCGGCGCCCACTCGCCGCACGCCACCGACTCCGTCAGGCCGTGCGCGTTCATGCCGATCTTCTGGACCGAGCCGGCCGCGCGGGCCTGCGCGAAGCGCTGCGGGTTCCCGTTGGCGAGTTCCGTGAGGGCCGCCGGGATGTCCTTGGGCCGGGGGGTGAAGGCGACGATCAGGTCCAGCAGCGCACCTCCGTCGAGGACGACCTTGACCGGCTTCTCCCCCTTCGCCGGCGGGACGTTCAGCGTCAGGGGCTGTGCCTCCAGCTTGCGCACCTGCTCGGTCAGCAGACCGGGGAGGTCCGGGTACCGGCTCTTGCAGGCGGGCTGCGCCGCGCACGCCTTGAAGATGTTGTCGATCCCCTCCCTGGCGCTGCTCCAGCCCCAGGGCAGGACCGTGCTCTGGGGAGGCGCGACCGAGTCGATCGCCACCGCGCGGATTCCCTCGGGGTACAGGCGCAGGTAGGTGAGGGCCAGGTCGCTGCCGTAGGAGTATCCGTAGACGTTCCACCGGGGGAGGTCCAGGGCCTTGCGCAGGTCGGCGAAGTCGGCGGCGTTCTCAGTGGTGTTGTAGGCGCTCAGGTCGGCGCCTTCGGCCACCAGCCGGTCCCGGCACTCCTTCACCGCCTTCAGCATGAGCCGCTGCGCCGGCTGCGTTCCGTAGCGCAGGCCCACGGCCGTCTCGTTGAACCGGTCGATCTCCGGGCAGGCGAGGTTCGGCTGGTCGTAGAGGTTGCCGCGCTGCGCCATGATGATCAGGTCGCGGTCCTTGTTGAGGCCGGACTCCACGAGGAACGGAATGTCGTCGAAGGTCTCGCCACCGGGGCCGCCCGCCATGAACACCACGGGATCCTGTGCGGGCTTCGCCGGTTTGACGGCCGCAATGACGGCCACGGCCAGCTTGATGGTCCGGCCGCCGGGGCGCGAGCGGTTCTCGGGTACCTGGAGGAACCCGCACCGTGCGTGACCCAACGCTTCGATGGGCTCGGGCGGCTTCGGACAGGCGCCGGGCACGAACCGGGCTGGGGCCGCCGGGCCGGGTGATGAAGCGGCGACGGCCGCTGGGGGGCCGATCGCCGTCAGGCAGGCCAGAACGGCCGCGGCGGTCGCCGCGGAGAGGCTGTGCTTCGGCATGTGATCTCGTTCCTCTGCCCCCGGACGGAGACGGCGGCCCTGCCGGGCCAGGCCGCAGCGGTTTGGGCGGAACACACGCTTTCGACGCTACCCGGTGGTGCGCTCGCACGCATGCGGAGGGTGAGGACCGAGAAGTCGAGAGGTCTGGACGAGGGGGGTGGGGGGGGGCGGCGCGCGCCCGCGCCGCGGGGGGTGGGGGGGGGGGGCGCCCCCCGGCGGGGGGGCGCCGTCCCCCCCGGCCCGGGGCGGCGCGCCGGCGCCCCGCTCCA
>NZ_JBHYVM010000008.1:41055-71333 GCF_042750105.1 Streptomyces sp. NPDC059443
GGGGGGGCGCCCGCACGAATGCGGTGGGTGCGTACCGAGACGCCGCTCGGTAGTGACGACGACGCCGCACCTGGTCGCCGACCTGGGCCTTCTTCGTAAGGGCGGCACTAGATCCAGCCGTGGTCGCGGGCCAGCAGCGCGGCCTGGAAGCGGTTCGTCGCCCCCAGGCGATGCATGAGGTCGGCCACGTACTTGCGGTAGGTGCGGATGGAGACGCCCACCTCACGGGCCCCGCTCTCGTCCTTCTCGGCCTGGTACATGGTGGCCAGCACCCTGCGTTCGATCTCGGTGAGCGTGGCCCCCGTGCCCTGGCGGGCCGCCACCGCCTCGCGCAGGTCTACGGAGTCCGACCACATCCGCTCGAACAGCGAGACCAGATTGGCCACCAGCCCCGCCTCCCGGATCACCAGGGCGCCCAGGCGGGGGTTCTCCGGGTCGATCGGCGTCAGCGCGGCGGCCCGGTCGAAGACGAGCATCCGCTCCAGCGGCTTGTCCGAGATCCGGATCTCCGCCCCCATCGCCGAGATCTCCTGGAGGTAGGCGAGGGTCGGGCCGTCCTCCACGGCCTCCGACCGCATGATCGTGCGCATCTGTATCCCGCGCCGCAGGATCCGGGCGTCCAGCGGCCGGGACGCCTCGATGCTGGCCGCGCTGAGCGCGCCGTGCGGCTGGGTGGTCAGGCCCTCCTGCCGGGTGAAGAACGTCAGCTCGTCGATCACCGCCCGGACGTTGGGGGTCCCCTCCACCCGCTCGATGGCCGGCCGCTCCGACAGCTCGTCGGCCGCCGGACTCACCGCGTGGCGCTCAGCGAGCAGCGATTCGACGACCCGCTGCTCGGCGGCCACCCGCTGCAACTCCTCGCGCAGTTCACGCAGCCGCAGATCGATCAGCCGCTGCACGGCGATCGCGGGAGGGGCCGGCCGGATGCAGCCGTTGTCGGCCAGGGCCGTCAGTTCCACCGACTCCAGCCGCACCAGCCACTCCTCCACATCGGGCAGCGGCCGGCCGAGGTGGTGGGACAGGTCGGCCGGCGTGGCCTCGGAGAGGCGGAGCAGGCATCGGTACAGGTCCTCATCCTCGGCGGTCATCCCCAAGTACCGGAGGCTTTCTGCTCGCATGTTTCCCCTTGCATGGTGGTGCTCCGCGTGGTCAGCACGGTCTTCTGATCATACGAATGCAGACACCGGCCGACGAGCCTTCCGATGAGCCGTTGCGGGCCCCGGCGCAGGCCCGGTGCGGACCCGTTGCACTCCCTCGGCCGGTGGCGGGCCGTGCAGCTTGCTGCACGGACGAATGCAGGAAGCTGCGCCCCGGATGCCCCCAACGGGAGGCTTCCGGTCGGCAGTCTTCTCCTTGTCGAAGAGGGAGACACCATGACGAACAAGAATTCCCGTAAGGCGTCGAACAGCCAGCTGGGGACGACCGCCGCGCTGCTCGCGCTCGCACTCGCCGTCACCAACACGCTGTTGTCCGGGGCCGCACAGGTGGCCGTCATGGCAATCATCGGCCTCGGCCTGCTCGGCTGCGCCGCCCGCCTCGGCGCCAACGCCCGCGCCAACAAGCGAGGAGCGGCGAAGGCGTGGTCCGCGCCGCCGGACTGACCAAGAACTTCGGCGCTTTCACCGCCGTCCAGGGCCTGAGCTTCGAGGTCCGTCCCGGCCGGGTGACCGGCCTCCTCGGCCGCAACGGCGCCGGCAAGTCGACCTCCCTGCGGATGCTGCTCGGGCTGGTCCGCCCGACGGCCGGTACCGCCACCGTCTTCGGCCGCCCGTACACCGAACTCCCCGACGCCGCCCGCCGGATCGGGGCTGCATGGACGGCATCGGCCCCACCCCGGGCGCCTCCGGCCGCCGCGACCTGCGGATCTGGGCCCGCACGCTGGGCGTGTCGAACGCCCGCGTCGACGAGGTACTGGACCGCGTCGGCCTCGCCGACAGCGCCGACCGCCCCGCCAAGGGCTACTCCACCGGCATGAAGCAGCGCCTGGCCCTGGCCGCCGCGCTGCTCGCCGACCCCGAACTGCTGATCCTGGACGAGCCGGCCAACGGCCCCGACCCGGACGGCATCCGCTGGCTGCGCGACTCCCTGCGCGCCCCGGCCGCCGAGGGCCGGACCGTCCTGGTCTCCAGCCACCTGGCCTTCCTCGCCGACCCCATCCTGCGGGGCTGGGCCTGGACCAATCCGCCGGAGGGTCGGTCGGAGGGCTAGGCCATCTCCTTCAGCTTCGCGGCGGCGGTCCGCCGGAACGGCCAGGCGAGGGTGGCGCGGAAGCGGCGCGGGTCGGGGTACGAGTCCGGGTCGTCGAGGCCGAGGTGGTCGGGCACCCGGGTGGGCAGGTACACGAAGGTGCGGAAGACGATGTCCCAGATCGGGAGCACCGAGCCGTAGTTGACCCGTTCGCCCGCGCCGTGGTGCCAGCGGTGGGTCTCGGCGCCGATCAGCAGGTAGTTGAGCGGCCCGGTGCGCAGGTCGGAGTTGATGTGGCTGATCGTCTGCTGAAGGTTCAGCACCACCAGCGCCAGGAACGCGGCGTCGGGGGTCGCGCCGCTGAACCGGAACACCAGCAGGGAGATCACGAACCGGGAGACCAGCAGGTCGATCGGGTGGAAGACCGGATGCATGAGCACGTACAGCTGGGACGGCGCGTGGTGCACCCCGTGGACCCGCCACAGGCGGGGGAGGGTGTGGGCGGTCCGGTGGTACGTGTACCAGAGCAGGTCGAGGGCCAGGAGGACCGCCAAGGCCTGGACGACGAGCGGGAGTTCGGCGAGCGGTCCGAAGCCGCCGTCCGGGATGAAGCGGGCGGCGACCAGGGAGACGCCCATGGTCGCGATCTGCTCGACCACGAAGGCCAGTCCGATGAACGGCAGGTCGCGGCCGACGAGACTGTCCTTGGTCATCCGCCAGCGGTCCAGCAGCGGGTTGACCCGCTCGACGGTGAACGCGACGAGGATGGTGCCGACGGTCAGCAGCGCGAGGGCGGCCTCCCGCGCGACGGGCAGCCGGTCGGTGACGGCCGCCCAGACCACGACGGCCGTGGCCGTGGCCAGCAGGGGGTAGGTACCGTAGGTCAGAACCGGCCGCGCCGGGGTGTGGAGTTCCATGCCGCCAACTTCGCAGCTGACCCGAGAGGCGTGCTTTCCCGTGGGCGCACCGCATTTGCCTTCCCGCGCATCCCGGGACGAGTGCCAGGCCGGCCCCGCCGCCGCCACCGACGTGGTGGAGGCGGAGTTGCAGGCCTACGCCCTCGCGCGGGGAGCGGCACGGCCCGTACGCGCGGAGCCCCGTACGGCGGACGACTGGCTCGCACCGTACTGGGAAGAACTGCGGCTGGCCGGTGTGGCGCAGCCCGGGCTGGCGTTCGCCGCTTCGGCCGAGACCACCGCGCTCGGCGGGGTGCTGGCGCCGATCCTCGCGAACAGCCCCGACGTCGCGGCGCTGCTGGACAGCCTGGGGCGCTTCCACCCCCTGGTAGGCCGCAACGAGCTGGTCGTACGGCGGAGCCCCGCCGGGAGCGGGCCCGCCACGGTGTCGTTGGGCCTGCGGGCGCTGGACGGCGGTGCGGCACACCCGGAGACCGTGGACGCCTGCTTCGCCATGCTGTGCCGGACCGTCCGCCGGCTCGCCGGGGAGGGCGCCCGGCCGGACCGGGTGCTCCTGCGGCGGCCCGCCCCCGAGCTCGCGGAGGCCTACGAGGACTCGCTCGGACCGGTGTCGTTCGGGCAGCCCGCGGACGCCTGCGTGTTCGGGCCGGCCGCACTGCGCGCGCCCGTGCGGCAGGCGGATCCGGTGGTGCTGGCGATGCTCGCCCCGTACGCGGAGCGGCGGCTCGCGCTGAACCACACACGGTGGTCGGAGACGGTCCGGGCGGCGCTCCAGAGTGCGGCGGGTCCGGCCGGGCCGCCCCGGCTCGCGGACGTGGCGCGCGCGCTGGCCGTCGGCCGCCGCACGCTCCAGCTGCGCCTGCGGGAGGAGGGAGGCTCGTTCTCGGCGCTGGCGGAGGCCGTGCAACGGGACCGGGCGCTGGCCCTGCTGGCCGAGCCCGAACCGGCCGGCCTGCCGGTGGGCGCCATCGCGGCACGGGTGGGCTTCGCCACCCCGGCGGCCCTCACCCGCGCGGTCCGGAGATGGACGGGCCTGACGCCGTCGGAGTACCGGCGGCTCGCCGGAGAGCACCGCTAGACCGGGCTCACTGAGCCAGGTGCCGCTCCAGCGCGGCGAGGAACGCGTCCGGGTTCTCCAGGTGGCAGGCGTGGTCGCCGGGCAGTTCGAGAACCCGGGTATCGGGCAGCCGCTCGTCGAGGACGGCGACGACCCGCTTGAGCCAGTCGGTGGTCACGGTGCCGTGGACCAGGAGGACGGGGCACCGGATGTCGGCGAGTTCGGCCACGTCGCGGCCGGGCCGGTCGGCCCGCTCCGAGCTCCAGGACAGGGCCATCCGGTGCGGGACCCAGCGAGGCCAGGCGGGGTGCTCGCGGGCCTGGTCCCTGGACGGCGCGAGTCCGGCGAGTTCGAGGAACTCGGCCAGGTCGTCCTCGCCCACGTCCTGCCCGGCCAGCGCGTGCAGGAACCGGTTCAGCCGGGCGACCTCGGGGTCGGACTCGCCGAGGCCGTCGAGGATCCAGTACGCCGCGGGCTCTACGAGCGTCAGCGTCCGCACCCGCTCCGGATGGGCCAGGGCGAACTCGACGAGGGCCCGTCCGCCGCCGGACCATCCCGCGAAATCGGCCGTCCCGACCCCGAGGGCGTCCATGGTCATCAGCAGCGATTCGCGCTCGACCGCCGCCGTGTACCCGGGATCCCCGCGCTCGCCGGCCGAGCCGAGTTCGTTGTGGATCGGCTGCACCCTGATGGTCTGCCGCCCCGCCGACAGGGTCTCCGCGAGCGGCGCCCACGAGACCCATCCGGTGAGCCCGCCGGGCACCAGGACGAGGGGAGGCCCCTCACCCTTCACCTCGCAGGTCAGGACCCTCGGTTCCATCGTCCACCTCTGACGGGTTGACAGCAGATCCCCTCAACGTAGCCGCGATCCCGGCCGCGCGCAGAAGCGGCGGTGCGTCCGGGTCCGGTCAGTCGTGCGGGGCCTCGCCGCTGACGCGGTGGTCGGCGTGGCTCAGGGCCTCCATCACCAGGCGGCGCAGATGCCCGTCCCGCAGCCGGTAGTGGATGCGCCTGCCGTCCTTGCGGGTCTCGACCAGGCCGGCCAGGCGGAGCTTCGCCAGGTGCTGGCTGACCGCCGTCCGGGAGGCGGTGCACTGCTCGGCCAGCGACCCGACGTCCGACTCGTCCTGCGCGAGCAGCCACAGCAGGTGCAGCCGGGTCGGGTCCGAGAGCAGCGCGAAGACCGCGGCGGCTTCGGCCAGCCGCGCATCGTCGGGAACGTGCAGATGCGCGGTCTTCGCAGCTGGGACGGTTTCGCTTGCAGGCATGGGAACAGAGTAGGTCTCCCGGCCTCCCGAACTCGACATCATGTGCACACATGCGCACATGATGTGTACGATCGAGTCATGTCGTCCGTACTGCGTGACCGCACCTACCGGCACCTGTTCACCGCCCAGGTCGTCGCCCTCATCGGCACCGGCCTGGCCACCGTCGCGCTCGGCCTGCTCGCGTACGACATCGCGGGCGCGCGGGCCGGCTCGGTGCTCGGCACCGCCCTCGCGATCAAGATGACGGCGTACGTGGCCATCGCCCCCGCGATCGGGGCGGTGGCCGACCGGATCCCGCGCCGGGCGCTGATGGTGGGCGCCGACCTGACCCGTGCCGCCGTCGCGCTGTCGCTGCCGTTCGTCGATCGGGTCTGGCAGGTCTACGTCCTGATCTTCGCGCTCCAGGCCGCCTCCGCCGCGTTCACCCCGACCTTCCAGGCCGTCATTCCCGACGTGCTGCCCGGGGAGCGGGACTACACCCAGGCCTTGTCGCTGTCCCGGCTCGCCTATGACCTGGAGAACCTGTTCAGCCCGGCACTGGCCGCCGCCCTGCTCGCCTTCACGAGCTACAACTGGCTCTTCCTCGGTACCGTCGGCGGGTTCCTCGCGTCCGCCGCGCTGGTCGTCTCGGCGGCGCTGCCCAAGCCGGTCCGGGCCCCGGACCCGGCCCCGGCCCCTGAGCGGGAGGGCCGTGTGTACGCGAAGGCCGTCGCGGGCAGCCGACTGTTCTTCACCACCCCGCGCCTGCGCGCCCTGCTCGCCCTCAACCTGGCCGTGGCCGCCGCGAGCGCGCTGGTCACCGTCAACACCGTGGTCTACGTGCGCAGCCACCTCGGTCGCGCCACCGGCGACGTCGCCTTCGCGCTCGGCGCCTACGGAGCGGGCTCCATGGCGGTGGCCCTGCTGCTCCCCCGCGTACTGGACAAGGTCGCCGACCGTACGGTGATGCTGCGCGGGGCGCTGCTGCTCACGCTGGTGTTCGCCGCCGTCGGCGCGATCACCGCCGCCGGGGCGGGAGCCTGGCGCTGGCCGGCCCTCCTCGCCGCCTGGGCGGCCTTCGGAGCCGCGTGCTCGATGGTCCTCACGCCCACGGGCCGCCTGATCCGCCGCTCGGCGCCGCCCGAGGAGCGGACCTCCGCCTTCGCCGCCCAGTTCTCCCTGTCCCACGCCTGCTGGCTGCTGACCTACCCGCTGGCCGGGTGGGTGGGAGCGGCGGCCGGGCTCCAGTGGGCCGTCGCCTCCCTCGGCCTGATCGCCTCCACGGCGGCACTGGCCGCCGTACGGCTGTGGCCCTACGAGGACCACGCCGAGAACTCGGTTCAGGGGGCGAGGGTGACCGGGCCCAGGTCCAGGGACTCCAAGGAGGGGCGGATGGCGGTGGCGTCGCCCACCGCCACCACGACCAGGCCGTCCACCGGGAAGGCGTCGAGGAGGGCCCGGGTGGCCTCGGGGGCCGTGACGGCGGCCAGGCGGTCGTGGATGGTGCCCAGGTAGTCGGCGGGGAGCCGTTCGGCGGCGGCGCGGATGACGGCCTTCACGGTCGAGGCGGCGCTCTGGTACTGGAGGGGGGCCACGCCCACCAGGTTCCGGGCGGCGGCGGTCTGCTCCGCGTCCGTGAGGCCGCCCGACAGGGAGCGCAGGACTCCGAAGATCTCGGCCACCGCCGGGCCGGTGACCGCCGTGGCGACGGCGCCGCCGATGGACAGCAGGGAGCCGGACCGCAGCGGCTGGGCGATGGCGGAGATGCCGTAGGTGTAGCCGTGGCGTTCGCGCAGGACCTGGTCCAGCCGGGAGGTCAGGCCGCCGCCCAGGCACTGGATGCCGATGGACTGCGCGGCCCAGGCGGGGGAGTGCCGGTCCAGGCCGTGCCGGCCGATCATCAGGGTGGTCTGCACGGCCCCGGGCCGGTCGACGACGACCACGCGGGTGCGGTCGTCGACGGTGACGGCGGGTACGGGGGTGAGGGGCGCCTCGGTGGTGCTCCAGCGGCCCAGGGTGCGCTCCAGGATGCCGGTCAGTTCCGCCGCGGGGAGGTCGGCGGCGACGGCGGCCGAGGCGGTGGCGGGACGGGCGTACGCGTCGTAGAAGGCGCGGACGGCGGTGTGGTCGATCCGGGCGATGGTCTCGCGGGTGCCCGCGCCGGCCCGGCCCTCCCGCTGTCCGGGGCCGAACAGCGCGGACTGCATGCTCTGGAACCCCCGGATGTGCGGGGCGGCGGCCTCGTGGCCGATCTCGTCCAGGCGCTGGGCGCGCAGCCGGGCGACCTCGCGGGCCGGGAAGGCGGGGGCGCACAAGGTGTCGGCGAGCAGGCCCAGGACCGCTTCGAGCCTGGACTGGGGGACCTGGAGGGCGATGGCGATGCCGTGCGGTCCGGCGATGCTGTCGAAGGTGGCTCCGCAGCGCTCGATCTCGGCGGCGAAGGGCGCCCCGTGCAGGGCGGCCGAGCCCTCTTGCAGGGCCCGGGAGGTGAGCTCGGCGATGCCGTCGAGGCCTTCCGGTTCGGCGTCCAGCGGGGTGTCGAGGAACAGCCCGACGGCGGCGAGCCGGTGGCCGGGCCGGGCGATGTGCCCGACGCGCAGGCCGCCGGCCAGCAGGATCGTTTCGGGGGCGGGGAAGGTCCACGGGCGGGCGGGAGCCGCGGCGGGGCGGTCCGCGACGAGCACGTTCACCGGGGCGGCGGCGGCGAACGGGGCGACGGCCGGGGCGGGCGCGAGCGGCGGCGCGAGCGGCGGCGCGAGCGGTGCGATGGTCATCGGGGGTCCTCTCCAGGGGCGGTGCCGGCGAGGCCCGGCTCGAAGACGAGTACCGCCCGGTTGGACGGGTGCAGCCGGGTGGCCGCGAAGGCGTGGACCTCGTCGGCGGTGACGGCTTCGAGCTGTGCCAGGGCCGTTGCGGCGATCCCGCCGCGCTCGACGTGCCCGAAGAAGGTGGCCTGGCGGCAGAGTTCGTCGGCCCGGCCGCCGACGCTCTCCAGCCGCATCAGCAGCACCCGCTCCAAGTGGGCGCGGGCCCGCGCGAGTTCCTCGCCGGTGGGTCCGGTGATCGCGAAGCGGGCCAGCTCCTCGTCGAGGCTCGCTTCGAGCTCCGCCGTGGGGGTGGTGGCCGAGGCCTTGATGTCGAGCCAGCCCAGGGAGGGCGCTCCGGTGAGCCGGATCAGGCCGCTGGAGAGGCTGGAGGCGCTGCGGTCCCGGCGGATCAGCCGCAGCTTGAGACGGCTGTTCTGCCCCGAGCCGAGGATCGCGAGCGTCATGGCCGCCGCCTCCACCTCGTGGGTGCCGTCGCGCGGCATCCGGTACGCGTGCAGCACCGCCCCGGACGGCACGTCGGCGCGGACCACGCTGCGGCTCTCGTTCCCCATCAGCTCGGGGAGCACGACGGCGGGCGGTGAGCCGGCGTACAGGGGGCCGGCGATCCCGCCGAAGTACCGCCGGATCCAGCCCAGGGTCTGCTCGGGCTCGAAGTCGCCCACGACGGCCAGGACGGCGTTGTCCGGTGTGTAGTGCCGCCTGAAGAAGGACCGGGTGTCCTCCAGGGAGGCGGCGTCGAGGTCGGCCATGGAGCCGATCGGCAGGTGGTGGTAGGGGTGGCCGGGCGGGTAGGCCATGGCGACCAGGCGTTCCCAGGCGGTGCCGTAGGGCAGGTTGTCGTACCGCTGGCGGCGTTCGTTCTTCACCACGTCGCGCTGGTTGTCCAGGGATTCCTGGGTGAGGGCGTCGAGCAGTCCGCCCATCCGGTCCGCCTCCATCCACAGGGCGAGTTCGAGGTGGTGGGAGGGGACGGTCTCGGTGAAGTTGGTCCGCTCGAAGTTCGTGGTGCCGTTGGGCCGGCTGCCCGCCTCGTGGAGCAGGGCGAAGTGGCCGTTGCCGGGGATGTTGCGGGACCCCTGGAACATCAGGTGCTCGAAGAGGTGGGCCATGCCGGTGCGGCCGGGCCGCTCGTGGCGGGAGCCGACGCCGTACCAGACGCAGACGGCCGCCACCGGGTTCAGGTGGTCGGGTGCCAGGACGATGCGCAGCCCATTGTCGAGCCGGTGCTCTTTCACGTTTCCGCTCCGTACTCGGCACGGATCCAGCGGGCGAGGACGGCCTCTTCCGTGGGTTTGACGCCGAGCCGGTTGTTGGTGAGGTGGATGAGGTGGAACAGGAGGTGCGGACCGGTCCGGGGGATGCCCGCGGCCCGGTGCTGTTCGAGCAGGACCCGCAGGCCCAGCCGGTATTCGTCGTGGACGCGCCGGTACGGGCCTTCGCGCACGAGGTCGAGCAGCCGGCGCAGGTCCGGCCCGGCGCGGCGGGCGGCGGCGTCCACCCGGGTGCGCAGGGGGCCGGAGCGGTCGCCGTTCTGCCCGGTCCAGTACCAGGTCATGTGGTAGACGAACGACAGGCGTTGGTCGGCGGGCAGCAGCTCCAGCGCGGAGAGCGTGGCGGCCAGGGCGTGGCCCAGCCGCAGCCGGGGGAAGTCCGGGCCGATGAGTTCCAAGGCCGCCTCGCTGGCGGCCTGGGAGGCCCGTTCGGCCAGCCGGACCCCGGTGGGGCCGCCGAATTTGGCGTGCTCGGGTTCGTACAGGCCCTTGGCGTGTCCCCGGTAGGCGCGGGCCAGTTCCGGCGGCATCGCGGCGGTGTCGGCGAGGATGCGGTCGGCCGCGGCCTCGACGGCGGCGACCGCGTCCAGCGGGCCGTGGTGGCGCAGCCGGACCTGCATGCCGGACTCGTCGACGTACCGCAGGAAGAACCAGCCTCCTTGCGGGTTGAGTACGTGCGCGGCGGCGACGATGCGGCGCACGGTGTGGTCGATGAGCGGGGTGAGGTCGCGGTAGTCCCGGACGAAGATCCGGTAGTACAGCCAGTCGCGCTCCACGGCCTCGGGGCCGAAGCCGGGGCGGTCGGGGGCGAGGGTCGGCGGGGTCACCTCGGTGTCTCCTCGGTGTCGGGCTGGTCCAGGCGCAGCAGGGCGGCGAGTTCGACGGCGCGGGGGCGGCCGCCGGTGTCGGTGAGCCAGTGCGTGCCGGGGCCGGGGAGCAGCTCGGTGAACTCGACGGCCGCGGCGTCGGGGCCCAGGGTCTTGAGTAGGGACGCGACGGCGTGCGGGGAGCCGAGGTGCGTCCAGAAGGGCTTCTCCGGGAGGGCTCCGCGGGTGCCCTCGGCACGGACGAAGCACTGTTGCGGAATGCCGTGTTCCCGTCGCCAGCCGTCGAGGCGGTCGAGGAAGGCGGCGGTGCCCTCGCCGGTCTGGGGGCGGGGCAGGGCGGCGCCGGGCAGCCGCCAGGAGGCGCGGGCGGTGACCAGGCGGCCCTCCCGGGCGCGGGCGGTCGCGGTGACGCCGGCCGGCGGTGGCCGGGTGGGGTCGTGGGGCAGCCGCTCGCCGTTGGTGAGGTAGCGGGTGTTCCAGGGCTGGGAGAGGGTCGCCAGGACCCGTACCGGTCCGCTCAGCACGTGTGGCGGCATCACGCCGAGGTAGGGCAGCGCGACGCTCGCGCCGTGCCGGTCGTACAGCTGGAGGGTGTCGGAGGCCGGGTCGTGGGACAGGACCAGGTCGGTGAGGTCGAGCCCGGGGCCCGGCCCGTCGCCCGGCCCGTCGTACGGGCCCCCGTGCGGGCCGCGCTTCGCCGCGGTGGCCGAAGCGCGCAGGTCGGAGGGCCAGCGCAGATACGGGAAGAGCGGGCCGGCGGGGGCCTGGAGGGTGGAGTAGTCGCCTCCGGCTGACAGTTGGAGCACGACGCAGCCCGGGTACAGGTCGCCGATCCAGCGGCGCAGGGGCTCGCGGATCGCCTCGCCGCTGCCGGGGACCGCTCCCCAGCGGGCGAGCAGTCCGCCCGCTCCGGGGCTGACCCGGTTGACGGCCATGAGGTACTCGCCCCGGGCCAGCGCGGCGGCGTCGGTGGCGGCCAGCTGGTGGAAGACCGTCACGGCCGCGGCGCCGACGGTGCCGGCCGGGACGGGGACGCGCGGGGTGCCGGTGCCCGCGCGGTCGGCTTCCGCGGCCCGCGCGACCAGGCGGTGGTGGTCCTCGCGCCGGCAGAAGCTGTACAGGAAGTCGTAGAGGTCGTGGCAGGTGCCGCCGGTGCCGTAGCGGCCGGTGAAGTGCGCGGTCAGTACGTCGTACAGGGCGCTGCGGAAGGTCTGGGCCCGCACGCGCCGGCCCAGGGCGCGCAGGTCGTGCTCGATCTCCGCGGCGGGCAGCACCGGTACGGGGGTGTCGGTGGCGGGGACGTTCTGGTGGAAGAGCGGCGCCGAGGCGAGCCAGTGGGGCTGCGGGGTTCCGAGGGCGGTGAAGACGTCGGCGGCGGCGTCCCGGGCCCGGCCGTCCAGGCGCAGCCGGGTCGCGGCGTCGGCGGCGGGCAGGGCGCGTTCGGCGTCGGCGAGGACGGCGAGCGCCCCCGCGATCCGGGTGCCCTGGGGGCCGGGCGGGGTCCCGGTGCGGTCCGCGAGGGCGGCCAGGCAGTGGCGGTCGTGGGGCTGCCAGGGGACGTCGGGGAGCAGCAGCCCCATCGCGGCCCAGCGCCGGGCGCGGGCCCGTTCGCCGGGGGTGCCGTGGCCGCTCCAGAGGGCCGGCGGGCCGGACCGGTCGTCCGCCGGGCCGGATCCGTCGCCCGCCGGGGCGAGGAACGGGGCGTACAGGTCGGCGGTGGCGAGGAGGTCGGAGTGGTACGGGAGGGCGTGGTTCACGTACTGCGGCAGCAGGACCTGCCAGGTGCCCGCGAGCCGGTGCAGGCTCGGGTTGACCCGGAGCTCCACGGCGTCCGACAGGTCCGGGTCGGCGGCGAAGGCCCGTAGCAGCTCGACGGCCAGGTGGCGGGGCGAGACGGTGTCGGCCGCGGGGGCCGGTCCGGCGGCGGGGGCCGGTACGGGTACGGGGGCCGGTCCGAGGGAGGCCAGGCCGAGGGTGACCAGGCTGCCGAACGGGCTGGTCTTGATGGCGGTACGGGTCAGGTACGACAGCGCCGAGCGGGCCAGGCGGCTGCCGGGGGCGGGCGGCTTCGCCGGGTCGGTGCGCAGCAGCTCCCGCGTGAACGCGGGGCTGGCCAGGGCCAGTCCGGCCGCGAGGTCGGGGCGGCGCAGCAGCCCGAGCATCCACGAGCCGGCGGCGCGGGCGTCCGCTTCCACGAGGCGTTCGGCGTGGTCGGCGGCCGCGGCGAACCGTTTGGCCGCTCCGGTCCAGGAGGTCAGGACGGCCTGCCCGGCCGCGTCCAGGGCGGGGCGGACGGCGGCCGCGGCTTCGGCGGTGCGCGGGCCGCCGCGGGCGTGGCGGGTGTCGCGGCGCAGCCGCAGGGCGGCGCGGCGGACGGCCGGGTTCTCGTCGAGGGTGGGAACGAGGGCGTACAGCACGTCGGACAGCGCGTCCGCGGCCTCGGCGGCGGCCTCCCGGCCCGTCCGCAGGGCGGTCAGGGCCTCGGTCAGGGCGGGCCCGGCCAACGGCTCCAGATCGGCGGGGCCGAGGGCCGTCACCCGGGTGGACAGCAGCGGGAACACGGCCGCCGGGCGCCGCACGGCCGCCGGGGCCGGGGCGACGGCCGGGGCCGGCGCGGGGACCCGTACCAGGACGGGCGCGGCGGCCGGGGCCGGGGCGACGGCCGTGGTCATGACGGGGTTCCGGGCTGGTCCGGGGCGGTGGCGGGGTGGAGCTCGATCTCCATGCGCGGGTGCCAGTCGGCGTCGTTCACGGGGGTCCAGTCGTGGTGCCCGGCCGGGGGGAGCTGCCGGGGCGCGGGACGCGATCCGAGGAGGAACTCGCCGACGGAGGACTCCTCCAGGTAGTCGAGGCCCAGTACCTTCGCTGCGAGGTCGGAGTCGCCGCCGCCCAGGGCGCACGGGGCGAGGCCCATGCCCGTGGCCACCAGGTACATGGTCTGGTAGAGCACTCCGACGTTCTTGAGGGTGGCGGCGTAGGCGAGGCTGCGGTACTTCCACGACAGGCGCTGGAACCGGGACGTGACGGTGATCAGCACGTCCGGGGTGTCGATGTTGCCCGCCGAGACCCGGGCGATCCCGAGCATGGACTCGCGGTCGTCCGCGTCGGCGTTGACCAGGACCAGTTGGTGCCCGGCGGCGTCGTAGAAGTACACGCCCTGCTCCAGCCCGGCGACGCGGTGCACCGACAGGTAGAGCTCCAGGTCGTACGAGGCTCCGCCGGTCGGGTAGGGCCGCGAGGAGGCGGGGTACGGCATCCCCTCGTCGGGACGGGGCCCGGTGACGGCGCGGACGCGGGCACAGCGGTAGAGGAACTCGCCCAGCCGGTCGAGGTCCATGGGGGTCCGCGCGTGCGTGCGGACCGAGCGGCGGCCCTCCAGGGCGGCGGTCAGCGAGGGGTCGTGGGCCGCGATGTCCTCCAGCCGGGGGCGGGGCAGGAGAACCACCGGGCCGGCGGGGAGGGGCCTGACCGCGGGGCGGGGCTCGATCGTTCCCCGGTACGGGAAGACTCCGCCGAAGGGGTAGTCGTGGCGGCCCATGCGGCTGCGGCTGTGGAACAGCAGGTCGTGGAAGTCCCACTGGCGCAGGACGTCGTCCAGGTCGGTGGCGAAGGACCCGTCCGCCTCGGCGGTGTCCACCAGCGAGGCCCCGGCCAGGTGGCCGAGCAGGTCCTGGACGGCAGTGATGGGCAGGTCCAGGGCGAGGGCCTGCTCCCGGGCCGTGGTGCCCGCCCCGAGGGCCGCGGCCAGTTCCCGCGCCGGATCCGCCAGGAGGCGGGCGCGGCGCGGGGAGAGCGGCGACTCCAGGACGAGGTCGCCCTCGTGGCCGCGCAGGAAGGCGAAGCGGTTGAGGCGGACGGCGGTGTCGGCGCCGACCTCGGTCGGGGTGTGCCGAAGGCCCGGCACCAGGGGCTCCAGGCGCAGCGCCACGGCGTCGCCGAGCACGATGTGGTGTTCCAGCAGCCGCATGACGCGGGTCAGGACCGTGTCGAGCCCCTGTTCCGGGGACGTGGCCGGCGGCTCGGGCGCCGCGAGGGAGCCCGTCATGCCCTCCAGAGCGGCGAAGAGTTCGGGGGACGCCCCGCGGATGCGGAACTGGGTGCGGCCGTCGCGGGTCACGTCGAGGTGGCCCTCACGGTTGCGGACGCTGACCCCCGCCACGAACGCGAGGCGGGTGTGGGTGTGGCGGGTGGCCGTTTTCATTGCTGCCTCCGGACGGACGGACTACAGGAACATGCCGATGGGGTTGAGGTCTTCTTCGGGGGTGGGGGCGTCGAGCCAGCCGAGGCGGACGGGGGCGTCGAAGAGCCGGCCCGGGGCGTAGCGCGGCCAGAAGTGCCGCAGGCCGGGGACGATGACCTTGACCACGGGCAGGCCGATGTCGGGGCGGGTCTGGTTCAGCAGGAGCATTTCCAGGCCCTGCGCCTCCACGGTGGAACGGGCCCGCTCCAGGTCGTCCAGCAGGTCGGAGCTCTGCTCGTAGGGGTGGTCCGCGTACGTGTGGACACGGCCGGGCTTCGGCAGCAGGTAGGGCTGGTTCTCGATCGTGGCGGTGGACCACCAGCGCACCTGGTCCGGGTCGTCGAAGGCGTACTCGCCGGATCCGTCGCTCTTCATCGGCAGGACGGCGCCGATGAACTGGTTCATCTCGGTCAGCGCCCGGGAGACGGCGATCTTCATGTCGAAGTGGGCGCCGAACGCGATCAGGATGTCCTCGACGGGCTTGTCGGTGCGCCGGGAGATCGCGGCGGCGACCGGGATGCCCAGGTCGGAGGTGAGGTCCAGGACCCAGGTCTCGCGGTTGAGGTCGCGGTAGGCCTGCTTCCAACGGCCGAAGTACGGTTCGCCGAAGCTGTCGAGGTCCAGCTCGGGGCGCTGGACGCGGTTGTACCACCACAGGGCGACGCTGTCGCGTTCGACGAGCTCCATGAACCCCTGGACGGCGGCGTCCTCCAGGCTGGCCCCGGCGGCGTTGCCGTTGGAGTCCGCGCCCACGTACGCCGGGCCGGGCAGGCCCTTGTAGTGGTAGTAGAGCTGGCCGGTCGGCAGGTACTTGTGCCGCTTCTCGGTCAGGGACCAGACGGGGGTCCACTCGATGCGGGCGTCCTCGTCGAACGGGTCGGTGACGCGGTGGAAGTTGGAGCCGCGGGCGTTCCACTCGGCGCGGTCGCGGTGCTGCTGCTCGCTGTAGAGCTGGGTGGAGTCGGGGTGGACGGCCCGGTCGCCCAGTTCGCGGCTGGTGGCGGTGATCCGGGCCTCGTCGCCCTGGAACACGCCCGAGTACCGCTCGATGGACTCGGCGACGGCGCTGGCCCTGGCCTGGAGGTCGCTCATGCCCTTGCCGGCGCTCTGGCTGCGCAGTCCGGCGCGCAGGGCGCTCAGGCCGCCGGAGCCGACCGCGAAGTTGGTCCCGGCGAGGTAGCAGTGCAGGAGGTCGGTGCCGGAATCGTGCTTGGTGAGCTGGGAGATGACCCCGGTGACCGGGCTGATCAGGTGGTCGTAGGCGGCCAGCAGCTGGGCCGGGTCCTTGGTGCGGTGCCCGCCGTCGTAGACCGCGGCGGCCTTGTGCCGGCTCTCCAGCTCGACCGGCGCGTGCGCCTGGCGGGCCTGGATCTCCGGGTCCCCGCAGGTGGGGCACTGGGGGCGGCGCGACAGCTTGTGCCGGCGGCCCTCCATCGTGAGGGTGTGCAGGCCGAACACCTCGGCCAGGGCCTCGCCGCGGATGCCCGCGAACCACTTGGCGGCCTGTACGGCGGCCAGGTGCGCGGCGGCGGCGACGGTGCCGGGCAGACCGGCCAGGGCGGTCACGGGGGCGCGGTCGGTGGCGGCGCTCTTGTGGACGAAGGAGGTGATCAGCTGGTTGCCGCTCAGCCGGTGGGCCAGGCAGTCCCAGCAGCCCGAGGCACCGGGCTGGAAGAGCGGGCCGACCCAGACCTCGGTTCCGACGGGGCGGACCAGGAGCCAGGGGCGGCCGGCCGTCAGCGCCTTCTTGTTGATGTCGGCGAGGTCGGGGTGGAGGTAGTCGTCGGTGAGGACGACGGTCAGCTCGGGCTCGCCGGAGTCGGGTGCCAGGCCCATGGCCTCGGCGGCGGTGGCGAACCAGCCGGGTTCCGTGGAGCCCAGGGCGATGATCTCCACCGGTCCGCCGGCGACCTGGTGCTGGGCCTCGTCGGCATCGACGCCGGCCAGTTCCCAGAACCCGCCGGTACGCGGGTCGGTGTCGTCCTCGACGTCGATGACCAGGCCCGAGCCGACGAGCTTGTCGATGTTGCGGGTGACCCGGTCCGCTCCGAAGGAGGGCGCGAGGGCTTCGACGACGTCCTCGCGGGTGTGCCGTCCGTCCAGGAGCGGGGCGAGCCGCTCGGCGAGGGCGCCGCGCAGAACGGACTGGCGCTGCTCCGAGAGCAGGAACACCCCCTCGCCGGGAACGACTTGGGCGCTGGCTGACCTCTTGAACCGCAGGGTACGGGACATGCGTCGACTCCTTGGGAAGGCAGGGGCAGGAGGGCGCGCCGGGGCGGCGCTGTGGGTTCCGGGACCGCCCCGGGTGGGGAATCCGGGCAGGGGAGGGGGACGGCCGGGCCGTACGTGTGGGAATGTGCGGCCCGGCCGTTCCAGGGCCTCGGGTCTCGCCGACCCCGGTCATGGGCCGCTCAGCGGCCTCGCGGGGTGTCTGGCGATCGGTCGGCGGGCACGATGTGCACTGGCCGACCGGGTGGTTGGGCACCTACCCGATGGCATGGGGCCCGGTGCTCACGCGGCCGGCTGGGCCGGTCCGCGTTCTTCCCCGCGAGTGGCGCGGGGGTGCTGCGTGATGCGTACTGCGGTGTGCTCTGTGCGGTGTGGCTTAGGTGACGGGGCAGGTGAAGCAGCCCGCGGTGCCGAAGGTGTAGGCGGCGTCGGCCCCCTTGAGGTCCTCGACCTCGACCTCGGTGTTCTCGTCGGCCTGGACGTTCGTCGGGTCGGTCTTGTCGCTCATGATGCTCCTTCTTGTGTGTGGGTGGTGCGGTGGTTGGTGGTGCGGTCGTTCGCCGCGGTCAGCGGGTCAGGACGAGCAACAGCCCAGCGAAAGCCAGGTGATGAATGCCGCGCCCTGATCGGGAGACGCGTCAGGAGGCGAGGCAGCCCATGCTGCCGACCGAGCCGATCGTGTAGGCGCCGGCCGCCGCGGGGCCGCCGTCCAGGTCCTCGACCTGGACCTCGGTGTTCTCGTCGGCCTGGACGTTCGTCGGGTCGATCTTGTCGCTCATGGTGTTCCTTCTCGTTCGTGGTTGGTTCGAGGTGGGACGGGGCGACGGATCAGCCGGATCAGGCGGACCAGCAGGCCAGACCGGTGGCGACCGAGTAGGCGCCGGCCGTGGCCGATCCGCCGTCGAGGTCCTCGATGTCGATCTCGATCTCGGAGCCCTCGGCCTGGAGGGTGACCGGGTCGGGTGCGAAGTGGTTCACGGCTCAGCTCTCGAAGCAGTAACGGGTGCCGATGCAGGCCATGGTGGCCGCGCCGGGGGCTTCGGACAGGTCCTCGACCTCGACCTCCACCTCGGCGCCGTCGACGGCGTTGATGTCCACGGGGCCGCTCATCAGCTGGTCATGCAGCTGATGGTGCCGATGGTGCTCGCGCAGCCCTGCGCCGCGGACGCTTCCAGGTCCTCGACCTCGACCTCGGTGGTGTCGTCGGCCCGGACGGTCAGCTTGTCGGAAGTGTTGTCGCTCATGGTGATCAGGCCTCGCTGTTGGAGAAGCTGCCGGAGCAGCCGACGGTGAACATGGTGGCGGTGACGGCCTGGCTGGTGGTCTTCAGGTCCTCGACCTCGACGTCGTTGTCGCGGTCCTCGGCGCCGTTGGAGACGGTCTCGGGAGTGCTCATCGTTCTCTGCTTTCTCTCGGGTGGGTCGGGCTGGTGCGGTGCGGTGTCAGGAGGCGTTGCAGCTGGAGCAGCCGATGGTGCTGAAGGTGCTGACGGCGGTGGTGCCCTGCTCGCCGTTCAGCTCCTCGATGGCCAGGTCCTGGGACAGGTCCACGGGGTTCTGCTCGATGTCCTCGGCGTTCTCGGACATGTGTGTCTCCTCTTGATTTCGGGCCGGTCCGGATCAGACCAGGACCCATTCGGATTCGCCGGGACCCGACGGCCATTGACCGGAACCCAGGGGAAGGTCCTCTGCGTGTGCGTCGGAATCGTCGTGAAAACGCGGGGCCGACGATGCCTCAATACTGTTCACGTCCGGATTCCTTCCACGGATTCGGTATGGACGGCGGGTGGTGCGGGGTGGTGCGGGTGGTGCCTGGTGAGGCCCGGATCGCTCAGTGACCCCAGGTCACGTCGTCGCTCTTGATCGGGTCTTGCAGCCGAGCCGAAGCGCCGGAGAGGTCCGTGATGCTCGTACCCGTCGCCGTGACCGACAGGGTGTCGGCGTCGCCCGGGGCGATGGCGAGCGTCGCCGCCACCACCGTGGACAGCGTCGCGACGGCCATGATGAAACGGGTGCGAGTCACGAGTGGTACCTCTTCTTCTTGAAACTTGAAACTCGGGGCAACGTAAGCGGCCGATTTCCCGTCCGCGTTCCTTCGACTCGGTGTTAGCCGGTGTTTGTCGCTCACCGGCTGACATCCCCAACTCTGGCCGCTGGTCAGAACGGATGGAAGAGGTTCCCGGTGGACGGATTTCCCGCTGGCATAAGTTGTCCACGCTCCGGGAACCCGTCGTAGGACGCCCACACCAGCTCCGCCTTCCCCCGCAGGAGCGTGACGCCCCGCAGCTTCGGTGAGGTCGCGAGCGCCCGGCGGCACAGCAGGCCGGCCATCACTTCCGCCTGCTCGACCCGTTCGGCGGTCAGGAACATCCCGAGCACGGGCCCACCTGGGACGTCGGCATGGACGGTGACGTGCTGGAGGCCGTCGCCGGGACGCGCGGCCGAGCGGATGAGGTCCCCGAGCCCAGGCGGGACCAACCCGCCTGATGTCAAGCCGAGTTTGAGGTGAATTAGGTACATGGATCAGATCGTGCGCCTGCGCTATATTGCCTCGCCAGGGGATAGCCAGGACGTTTTATGCATTTGCATGAAACGTCCACGACTTGGGCGTGACAACACAGCGGGTGGCACAGTACGCCTGCGTGCACTCGGGGAGAACGAAGAACAGATGCTGCAGACATTGGGCCTGGACCCCATAGCCGAGCAGGTCTACCGGGGGATGCTGACCAATCCCCAGGACGGCGTGCCGGAGCTGGCGCAGCGCCTCGGACTGCAGGAGCCGACCCTCTGCGAGGCCCTGGACCGGCTCAGCTCCATGGCGCTCATACGTTCCGTGGACCACGCGCCGAGCGGATTCGCCCCCTTGGGGCCGGAAGCGGCCATGAACCTGCTGCTGGCCCGCCAGCAGGAGCGCCTGGCCCTGTGCCAGGCCGCGGCGGCCCAGCTGATCGCCGACTGCGCGACCTCCCAGCCGCAGTCCTCGGGCGAGAACGAGTCCCTGTCCGGGATCGAGGAGATCCGCAACCGGCTGGCGCAGCTCAGCGACGAAGTCACCAGCGAGGTACTGACGTTCGCGCCCGGCGGCGCCCATCCGGAGGCCGATCTGCGGGCCAGCCGGGGCCCGAACGCGGAGATGCTGGACCGGGGCGTGCGGATGCGCACCATCTACCTGGACAGCGTGCGCAACGACCAGGCGACGCAGGAGCACGTCGACTGGCTGAGCGAGCGGGGAGGTCAGGTCAGGACCACCGCGTCGCTCCCCGTCCGCATGATCATCATGGACCGGCGGCTCGCGGTGCTGCCGGTGAACACCACCGACGCCCATGTCGGCGCGGTCGTCCTGCACGGCGCCGGCGCCGTCACCGCGCTGTGCGCCCTGTTCGAGTCCACGTGGGCATCTGCCGTCCCCCTGGGGGCCGTTCCGGTACGCGACGCCGACGGGCGCACCCGGCAGGAGAAGGAGGTCGTCCAGCTGCTGGCGGAGGGACTGACCGACGAGTCCATCGCCAAACGCCTGGGCGTCTCCCCCCGGACCGCCCGCCGCATCGCCGCCGAGCTCATGGAGCGCCTGGACGGCCGCAGCCGCTTCGAGGCAGGCGTCCACGCGGTCCAGGACGGCTGGCTGCCGGCCACCCGCTGAGACGCCCGCAGCCTCGTAGGCCCTAGCCCTGTTTGGTGAGCTCGCCGCTCAGGCCCGGCGCGGTCGCCTGGAGGCTGCCGCTGGTGTTCAGCTTGAAGGTCACGGTGACCGGCCGGCCGCTGCACAGGGCATCGGTACTGGCCGGGGACTCGGTCAGGGTGATCGATCCGGCCGACGCGGAAACCAGGACGTCGGTGCCCGGGCACTGGAGGCCGATGCTGTCGAGCGTGGTCACGGAATGCCCGATCGTCTCGCCCTTGTTGCCCTGCGTCAGCTCGATGCGGTACGTGGCGGCGGTCATCACGGACGCCGTACCGGTCACGGTGCCCTGCCAGGTCCCGAGGAAGGCGGCCGGGATGCCGCCGGCCGGCTGCGCGGGCTGCGAGGCGGGCCGGCCCTGCGGCTTGCCGGGAGTGTTCGAGTTCGCGTCCGAGTCCGTGGACGGCTGGGCCGGGGCCGAGCCCGTTCCCTGAGAGGTCCCGCTCTTGTCGGCCTCCGAGCCGTTCGTCAGCCACAGCGTCAGCGCGGCGGTGGCCGCCACCGACACCACGGCTACACCCGCCACCATCGCACCGTTCCGGCTCCGCCGGGGCGGTGGCCCCTGCGGCGGCCAAGAACCCCCCGGAGGGCCCGCCGGGGGGAACGCCTGGGCGTACGGCGGGGTGCTCGGGCCAGGGTGGTAGGCCGATGGCTGTACCTGCGGTGACGTCCGGGGGATCGGCGGTGCCTGGGGCGCTGCCTGAGGCATTGCCTGCGGTGGTGCCTGGGGCGGGGTGGGAACCGGTTCGGCTCCCGCAGGCGTGCCGACGCCGCCCGCGCCGCTCGCGCCCAGACCCGTATCGAGGTCCAGCAGCTCGACGGCCAACTGCGCCAGCGAACCGGACACCGCGGCCGGCAGCCATCCGCCGCGGCCCAGTTGCAGGGTGCCGACCCCGCCGCCTTCGAGGCGCTCGCGCAGTTGGGCCGGCGTCGGCCGGTCGCCCGGCTCCTTGGCCAGGCAGTCGAGTACGAGGCCGCGCAGGTCTCCGTCGAGATCGCCGAGCTCCGGCTCCTCGTGCAGCACGCGGTACAGCAGTACCGCCGCACTCGCGGCGTCCCCGAAGGGAGCGATGCCGGTCGCGGCGAAGGCCAGTACCGCGCCCAGGGAGAACACGTCGCTGGGCGGCCCGGCCGGCTTCCCCTGTGCCTGCTCGGGGGACATGTAGCCGGGGGATCCGACCACGAAGCCGGTCCGGGTGAGCGTGGTGGACGCGTCCAGGGCCCGGGTGATGCCGAAGTCGATCAGGCGGGGCCCGTCCAGGGCCAGCAGGACGTTCGACGGTTTGACGTCCCGGTGCACCAGCCCCAGCCCGTGCACCGCGGCCAGGGCCTCGGCGAGTCCGGCGCCGAGCGTGCGGACGGCCCGGTCCGACAGCGGCCCGAACTCCCCGACGGCCGCGCCGAGCGTCGGCCCGGCGACGTAGCCGGTGGCGACCCAGGGGTGTTCGCTCTCGGTGTCGGCGTCCAGCACGGGGGCCGTCCACTGACCGCCCACCAGCCGGGCCGCCGCGACCTCCTGGCGGAACCGGGTACGGAACTCGGCGTCGACGGCGAATTCGCTGTGCACCACCTTGACGGCGACCGTGCGGCCACCGGCCGTCCGCCCGAGGTAGACCCGCCCCATCCCGCCCGCGCCGAGCCGGCGCAGCAGCCGGTACTCACCGATCTTCTCCGGATCATCCGCCGTCAATGGCTCCATGCCCAGCACGCTCCCCCTCGCCGGTCCCCCTGACAGGCCAAGACCGTACCCGGAGCGCAGTCGGTTTGACGATCAAATGGCCTGATGAACCAACTCCGTTGACGGTGCGACGCGCGCGGTCAGCAGGTCTTCCCGTCCGGGACGGGTTCGAGGTCGAGGAGGTACGCGTCCACGGCGTCGGTCACGCAGGCGCTGCCCCGGCCGTAGGCGGTGTGGCCCGCCCCCCGGAAGGTGAGCAGCATGCCCCCGGGGAGCTGGCCGGCGAGGTTCCGCGCCCACTCGTAGGGCGTGGCCGGGTCGCCCGTGGTGCCGACGACCAGGACCGGGGGGAGGCCCTCCGCCTTGACGCGGTGCGGCTTCTGCTCCCCGGCGGGCCAGTCCTTGCAGACGAGCTCGGCCAGTACGCCGGAGGTGCCGAACGCCCCGGCCTCCCGGTCCGCCCGGTCGAGGAGGCCCCAGTAGGACTGCGGGTCCCTGGGGTGCGGCTGGTCGAGGCAGTTGACGGCGACGAGGGCGTCGGAGGAGTTGCCGGGGCTCTGATGGCCGTCGGCGCCCGCATCGGCTCCGGCGTCGTCGGAGCTGTCGTCCCCGGCCGGCGTGCCGGGGTCCGCGATCCCCGCGAGCTTCGTTCCGTCGCCGTCCTTGTGCGCGGCGCGGAGCGCCTCGGACAGCGGCTTCCACTGGGACTCGGGGGAGTACATCGACATGCTGACGGCGGTGTTGAGCATGGTCTGGTCGAGCCGCTCGTCGGTGCCCTTGATGGGCAGCGGGCGCTTGGAGACCCGCGCGTACAGATCGGTGATCACCTTGCGGATGCCGTCCGGGGTGGCGGCGGGGCAGGCGCTTCCCACCACGGAGGCGCATTGCCCGGCGTAGTCCTCCACCGAATTCCGGAAGCCCTTGGCCTGCTGGAGGGCGGCCTCGGACCAGTCGAGTGCGGGGTCGGCCGCGGCGTCGAGGACGAGTGCCCGGACCCGGCGCGGGAACAGCTCGCCGTAGACGGTGCCGAGGTAGGTGCCGTAGGACCAGCCGAGGTAGGTGAGCTTGTCGTCGCCGAGGACGGCGCGCAGTACGTCCATGTCCCGGGCGGCGTCCAGGGTGCCGACGTGCGGCAGGATCGCGCCGCTGCGGGCCTTGCAGGCGGCGGCCTCGCGTTCGGCGTCGGCGAGCGCGGCGCGGCGTTCGGCGTCGGTCTTCGGGTACAGGGTCGTCGACGCGTCGGAGGCGCCGGGTACGGGCTGGTCCGCGTCGGCGGGGTCGGAGGACCCGCAGTCCACGGCGGGCTTGCTTCCGGCCACGCCGCGAGGGTCGAAGCCGACGATGTCGAAGCGGGCGCGGGTCCGTTCGCTGAAGGAGGACGCGCCGCCGGACTTCAGGTGGTCGATCCCGGATTCGCCGGGGCCGCCGGGGTTGAAGACCAGGGAGCCGATGCGCCGGCCGGGGTCCGCGGCGACGGCCTTGGCCAGCGGCAGGGTGAAGGTCCGGCCGTCCTTGGGGTGCGCGTAGTCCATGGGCACGGTGAGCGTGGCGCACTGGAGCTCGCCGCATCGCGTCCAGGTGGGTTTCTGCCGGTAGAAGTCCTTCAGATCGCTCCGCGCGGAAGGATCGATGGTTATGGTGCCGCCGCCGGGCGGGCGTGCCTGGTCATGGGCGGGGGAGCAGCCCGCGAGTGCCGTCGCGCCGAGTGCGGCGAGGGCCAGGATCATGCTGCCGCGCTTGCGGGCCGGGTGGTTCATGTGAGGACTCCGTAGGGACGGGGGCGTGTTCGATTTCGCTCTGACCTGTACGGATGGTCCCCGAGGGAACCTGAGGATTTGATGAGGCCGGGGCGGGGGCCGCCGCCCGGGCCGGACTATCCTGACCGCCGTGCGAGTACTGGTGGTCGAGGACGACGACGATCTGCGGTTCTCGGTGGCCGCGGCCCTGCGCGGCGCGGGGCTGGCCGTCGACGAGGCCGCCGATCTGCCGGCCGCCGACGAGGCGCTCTTCGTCACGGAGTACGACTGCGCCGTGTTCGACCGGACGCTGCCCTCCGGGGACTCCATCGACTACGTGGACGAGCTGCGCCGCGCCGGGCGGAAGGTTCCCGTGCTGTTCCTCACCGCCCGCGACACGGTCGCCGACCGGGTCGCGGGGTTCGCCGTCGGAGGCGACGACTACCTGGTCAAGCCGTTCGCGGTGGCCGAGCTGGTGGCGCGGGTGCACAGCCTGTGCAGACGGGCCGGAGCGACCCGGCCGCCGGTGCAGCGGATCGCCGACCTGGAGATCGACACCGCCCGGCGGCAGGTGCACCGGGACGGGGTGCTGCTGCTCCTGACCCGCAAGGAGTTCGCCGTACTGGAGCTGCTCGCGGCCCGGGCGGACCAGGCCGTACCGCGCGCCGACCTGGTGGAGAAGTGCTGGGACGAGGTGACCGAGCCCAACTCCAACGTCATCGAGGTGCTGGTCTCCCAGCTGCGCCGCAAGCTCGGCGACCCACCGCTGATCCACACCGTGCGCGGCGTCGGCTACCGCCTGGCACCACCCGCCGCCGGCCGGGCATGACGGGGGCCGAGGCACGCGCCCGCCGGCTGCGCCGAAGGCTCACGGCCCTGTTCACCCTGACGAGCGCGGTCGGGCTGATCGCCCTGGCGGCGTTCGCCGTCCGCACCGATGACGGCTCCTGGCGCAACCAGCTCGACGACACGCTCAACCTTCAGACGAGCCGGGCGATCCCGCTGCTGGCCACCGGCGAGAACGGGAAACTCGACGTCCAGGCCCTGAAGGACGGCGTGGAGACCGAGTGCCCGCTGCTCACCGTGGTGGCCACGACGGGGAACAAGCCCACCGTCGTCTACCAGCCGCGCCAGGCCTGCGCATGGCCCCGGACCGAGGACGTCGTGGAGGCGGCGGCCGCCGCCGTGAAGGAGGGCGACGCGGTCGTCGTGGAGGCCCGTAGCGAGGAAGGCCGGGACATCCGGCTCCTCGCCGAGCCCTACACGGGGCCCGACGGCGGAAAACCGGAGGGCGCGCTGGTCGCCGCCGCCGACATGTCCGCGGACCAGGCCGCACACCGCCGGCTGACGCTGCTCCTGATCGGCGGCTGCGCGGCCCTGGTGGCCCTGTCCGGCGCGGCCGGACACCTGCTCTCCGGACGGGCGATCAAGCCCGTACTGACGGCGCTGCGCCAGCAGGAGGAGTTCCTCGCCGACGCAGCCCACGACCTGCGCACCCCGGCGGCCTCGCTGCGCGTCCTCGCCGAGACCGCGCTGCGCGACGAAGCCAACCGGGCCGCCGCGCTCGAACGGACCGTACGCCTGGCGACCCGGATGGGCGACCTGATCGACGGCCTGCTCACCCGCGCCCGGATCACGGCCGGCGTCAGCACCCCCGACCGCCGCCCCATGCGCCTGGACCAGCTGGTCGAAACGGTCGTGGACGACACCGACACCGAGACCGGCGGGCACCGCGTGACCGTACACACGGAACCCGTCGTCGTGGTCGCGGACCCCGACCTCCTGCGCCGGGCGGTGGCCAACCTGCTCGGCAACGCCCTCGTCCACGGCCATGCCCCCGGCGAGCCGGCGGAGGTCGAGCTCACCGTGACCGCCGATGGCACGCTGACCGTCGACGACGCCGGTCCGGGCATCCCCCCGGCCCTGGCCGACTCCCTCTTCCAGCGCTTTCGAACCACCGGATCCACCACCGGATCCACCTCCGGTTCCGGCTCCAGCGGCCTGGGCCTCTCCATCGCCTCCTGGGTCACCCGGGCCAACGGCGGCACCCTCGACGCCACCCCCAGCCCCCGCGGCGGCGCCCGCTTCACCCTGCGCCTGCCGCCCCGGACGAAGTAGCCGACCGAACGAAGTCCGCCAGGAGGTTCCCACCGGATGGCCCCCGCCACGTCGTTCGTGTGTCAGGGCATCCATGCACGTGAACTTCGAACGCGAGGTACCTCCCCGTGGCATCCGATTCCGCACCGAACCCCCGTCTCCCACTTCAGAGGCGACGCCGATTGCCGCTGCTGGGCCTCGGCAAGACGGCGCCGATCTCCGTCGAGGAGCAGCTGGAGGACCTCGAACGCAGGCGGCTGGAGTACACCCCGTACATCGCACGGTGCCTGGGCCAGCACTGCAACACCGACCGGGTCAAGGACGTCTGGCAGGAAGCCCTGACGAAGATGGCGAAACGGCTCCGCGACGGCGACGAGCCGGTCCTCAACATCGGCGGGTACATGAGGAGCGTGTGCCACACGTGCGCCATGGATGAGCTCCGGGCGATCGCGAGCCGCGCCGAGGTCCTCTTCGGCCACGGGACCGCCGTCCTGGAGCAGCACGAGAACGTACCGCTCGACGATTCCGGCGTGTACTGGGCCGACATCGGCGACGAGCTCAAGATCCTCCTCACCGACATGGAGCGTCGGGCGCTCTACTTCACCTGCGTGCACGACTTCACCGCCAAACAGGCGGCCGTGGCCATGAGCGCCCCCTACGCCAATGTCCGCAAGGCGCTGACGCGGGCCAAGAAGAAGATCGCCAAGTACAAGCCCGGCCTGGGGCGGGACGCGTAGCTCCCTTCCAGGGTCTGCGGTTCTCCCAACGCCCCCGAGGAAAGCGCCGGGTGGCCGCGCATCGCGGGGAATCGCAGGCCCACGTGGGGAACTACCCCTACCGCCGACCGTGATCGGCAGCAAAGTGGCCCAAGTGCAGGAGGAACAGTGTTGTTTCAGGAGTCCGAGCGAGAAGGAAGGGGCCGGCGGATGCGCAACCCGCTGCCTCTGCTGCTCGCTCTGATCACTTTGGTGATCAACGCGTGCGCCGTCTTCATCGACCGCCTGCGTACCCCCAGGCCCGACTTCTCCGTTTTCGCCGGCGCGGTCGTTCCGGTCGTTCCGGTCGTTCCGGTCCACGTCACCCGCCACGTGTCCACGACCGACCGCGCCGGTACACCACCGGCGAACGCAACCCAGGTGAACGTCGCGCGGATCGACAGGCACAAAACCGAGGGCAGCTTCGAGCCCCGGAGGGCGTAGGCGCCGGCGAGCCCGACGACAGGTCACGACAGGTCCTGAGGGACGCCCTTCATGGCCGGGGCCCCGAGTGGAGTTCCCACTCGGGGCCCCGGCCTTCGTCGTACCCGGTGAAGACCCTTCCCGTCCACGGCAGCCCCCAGGAGACCGCGATGCCCACCCGTCCCCGGCCCACCCGTCCCCGGCCCGCCAGGACAGCCGCCCGCATCGACGGACTGCTGACCGCCGCAGAGTACGAGCTCACCCGCCGGCAGCACGCGTACGAGGCGGCCAAGGCCGAACGGCGCCGGATCCGCCGCCTCAAGACCGCCGCCCGTCGCCGCGACCGCCGCCGCGCCTGGCGCGCGAGCGCTCCTCGCGCGGCGCGCACGGTCCTGCGCATCGGGCTCGTCCTGTGCGGCGCCGTCTCCTTCTCCGTCGGGCTGGTCCTCCTCGCCCTCGGCCGCCCTGGCAGCACCGAACTGCTCGGCACCGCGGGCGCCGCCTGGGGCCTTGCCGCGGCCGTCCCGAAGAACCCCAGCTGACCGCCGGCATCCCGTAACGCTCCGCTCACCCCGGTCGGGGAGTACCACAAAGAGAGGAGAATTTGTCCCATTTCCTATGTTTTGCATAGACTGTCTGGGTGATTCGAGCGGCCTTCAGGGTCGCCCCGTCCGACCCCACCGTCCGCAGAAGGAAGCACTCGTGCGAGTCCCCGCCCCCCGTGACCTGCCGGCTCTGCCGTACGCGCACCGCCTTGAGCCGTTCGCCGGGGAGATCGAGCGGGAGGGCGCGTACGAGTGGCTCCACTTCGACGGCTCCGTCTTCGAGGACGTGCAGGGCGGCAGTTCCCAGTTCAGCGAGTCGGCCTTCTCCTCGGCGGCCTTCCACCGCGGCCATTACCGGCGCTCCCGCTTCGACGACGTGTGGATGCACACGGTCCGCATGGTCGGTACCGACCTCGCCGAGACCACCTGGCTGGACAGCGAGTGCACGGCCGGCGTCTTCGCGGGCACCGAGATCCACGTCTCCGAGATGCACCGCACCGTCTTCCACCAGTGCAAGTTCGACTCGGTCAACCTGCGCGGATCCACCCTGAAGGGCGCGACGATCAGCCCGGTCCAGCTGCTGGACCTGGCCCCCGCCCTGGCGCGACACGTAGGCCTCACCGTAAAAGGCACGTGACGACCTCCACCCGAATGCGAACCCGCGCGGCACCGGCCGGCGGCCACCTGCCGGGTCTCGGACGCGGACCGGTGGATCCGGTCAGGCGAAGGTGATGACGCCGGCCATCCACTGGCGGTCGCAGGTGCCGACGGCCGCGTAGGAGCCGGCGGCGGTCACCCGCTTGTAGCCGGTGGCCAGTTGGTCGGCAGATACGAACAACGTCGGCAGGGCGGTGAAGCCGTCCGTCCAGGTCACCGGCGCGCCGCCCTGGACGCCGACGACGCCGAACACCAGCTTGGGGCCGACGCTGGTGGGCGGCGTCGTACCGGAGTTGAAGTCCGTGCCCCGCGCGCCGGTAGCGGCGGCGTGCTGGTCGACCGCGCTGACGGCGGTCAACTCGTCGACGATCACGTGCTGTTCACCGGTCGACGGGTAGCCGAGGGTGATCGTGTCCGAAGGCGAAAGCGCGGTGGTCACGGCCGCGGTGAGGATCAGGGTGCGGTCATCGGCGGCGCCGTCGGTCTGGTCCGCGGCAATCAGGTAGGTGTTTCCCTGGCTGTCGGTCGCCCGGACCTCCCCCGGATGGGTGTTGGTGAGCATCACCGGCACCACGAGGGTTTCGCCGGCGGCGACCGCGCGCTTGACCGGGAGCGTCGTCGACGTCTGGTACGTCGTCCCCGTCGCCGAGGCGACCCGGGCGACGTAGCTCGGCGCGGCCGCTACGGGCACGGCGGCCGGGACGTTGTCCCGGTCGGTGGCGAGCACCGTTCCGGCGCCGAGCGCGGCGCCGGCCGTCAGGGCGACCAGATGCGTGAGCACGTGCCTGCGTCGCCGTAAGCGGCGCGGCCGGGCCGGGGCGTCCTGCGGCGGCTCGGGCGGCGTGACGTCTTCGGCGGCGGAGGTCGGCGGACCGGCGTCGGCCGGAAGCCCTTCATCGGGCTCCTGTGGGTGTGGGTGCGGGTGCGGGTGCGGGAGCGGGAGCGGGAGCGCGGCCTCCAGTTCCGGGGGGCGGTGATCGGCCGTCTCGCCGCCGGACGCGGCGCTCGCGGCCGCGAGCCAGCGTCGGCGCCACTCGGCCTCGTGGCCGCCGCAGGCCCGGACGTAGCTCCGGGTGGTGGGCCAGGACGGCAGTCGGGATCCGGAGGCCGCCTCGTGCAGCGTGGTGTGGGAGATCGCTCCGGTGGCCCCGGCCATCGCCCGGAACGAGGGGTTCCCTGCCTCCAGACGCAGCTGACGGAGTGCGGCGGCGAAGTCCGCGACGGCGGATTGGCGCTGCCCCGCGACAGGCCCGCCCTGTTCGGCCGTACTCACTGCTGTCTCCCCCGGTGTTCGATGTTGTCAGATCCCTGTCAGATCCCTGTCAGAGGCTGTCGAACATGCGACCCATCCCCAAGATTGGCTCCCGGCATACCGGAAGGCGGCCCCGGATTCGTCCCGGCTCCCCCGGTCCCGCAACCTTGGAGGTACACCGTGCTCCGAAAGACGATCACCACCCTGGCCCTCGCCGCCGCCACCCTGTCCGGCGTGGTGCTGGCGGCCCCGGCCCAGGCGTCCGTCGGCCACTGCATCACCGGGCCCCGCAGCGGCGAGAAGCTCTGCCTGAACAGCTACTTCTACAACTCTGGCGAGCGGTTCAGCCAGTACACCTTCACGCTCACCGGGCCCGACACCGACTACCGGGTCTACGCGGGCAGCCTCTCCGGTCCCTCTGAGATCAAGTACATCAGAGACCACGCACTCGTCGTGGACGGTCGCTACGCCGCCACGCTCTGCATCACCGAGGGCACCACCGGATGGCGTGGCTGCGCGTAAGCCCCCCCCCCCCCCCCCCCCCCCCGCCGCGGCCGGGGGGGGGCCCCCCCCCCCCCCCCCCCCCCGCGCGCCGCGCCCCCCCCCCCCCCCCCCCCCCCCCCCCCCCCCCCCCCCCCCCCCCCCCCCCACGTA
>NZ_JBHYVM010000008.1:71338-77631 GCF_042750105.1 Streptomyces sp. NPDC059443
CCCAAACCTGTTGCCCCCCCGTTGCGGGTTGGGTTGCTCTACACCCCCCCCCCCCCCCCCCGGGGGGGGCGGCGGGGGCCGCCCCCCCCCCCCCCCCCCCCGCCCCCCGGCCCGAGCCCGCCCCCCCACGAACCGAGGAGACCTTCTTGCCGTCCACCTTGCCGTCCACCTTGCCGTCCACCGCGCTGCGCAGGACCTCGATGGCCCTCGCCACCACCGCCCTCACCCTCGCGGGCCTCGCCGTGAACGCCGGCGTCGCCAACGCCAGCGGCCCCGGCGACGGTTGCGACTACAGCACCACCGTCAGCCATGCCCAGTACCTCTACCTCGGCGACACCTATGTCGGCCGGGTCGACCTGGTCTACTCCCCCTCCTGCCGCCGCACCGCCGCCCACTTCAAGGGAGCCACCGCCTGGATGAACACCAGCGGCGCGTCGGTCGAACTCCAGGTCATCGACCACGCCCCCGACGGGTCGACGCTGAGCCTCCAGGGCGACCGAGTGTCCACGAACGCCCACAGCGACAACTACTCCAACGGCGTCGGCATCGACCAGGGCTACCGGCTCTTCAGCGCGGTGGCCACACTCAGCAACGGCTGCGTCATCTACAGCGATGAGCACAACTTCAACACCGGCGCCAACTCCGGCACGAGCAACAGCACGTACCACTGCTGACCCGCGCCACGGGCAGACGGCAAACCCCCTCACCCCGCTGCACGCAAGCGGCACGCGAGCCCCGAGAGGCCTAGGCAACGAAGAAGGCCCAGGTCGCTGACTTGGGCCTTCTTGCAGAGCGGATGACGTGACTGGCACGTCGTGGCACGTCCGCTGACCGGCCTCATTGAAGGCGGGGGTTGGGTGAGAGCGCTACGCCGAGAGCCGCAACAAGACTTCTCGGCGGCCGGCAGGGTCTGTCACGATGTAGTCGACCACGGCTTGCCAGACCTCAGGGCGCGCTAGCTGTCGAACCACTGCCTCGGCCGGCATGGCACTGGCTTGGTTCGGGATCTGCCGGGAGCCGATTGCGGATCGGTACTCACTCGCCGTCACCCGCTTCAGACCTTGGTCGGCTGCGGTGTCGATCATCGACCGAAGAGCGTCCCAGCGTTGGTGATCAGGCATGCCAGACCTCGAATAGTCGCAGGCCGCTTCCCTCAAGACGGAGTAGGAGACCTGGACATTGGCGAAGATGCGCGCGCGCATGTCGGGGCTGAACCACCGGGCAAGCGCCACGTACTCCCTTGCCCTGGCTACTGGCAGACCGTAGCGGGTGGCTGCACGTTTGAAGGCGCTCGAACGGCAAGCCGTATCACTGGGAAACTGAACGAGCAGCGCGTCACCCACCTCGATGCGACCTGCGGCATCCAGGTCGCCAGCGGGGGCGGGGCTAGCCGGTTCAGGGAAGAGTGCGGACATGCAACTTTCATAGCGGCTCTTCCGTGGCCGTGTGGTCTATGGGGTGCCGATCACCCGCATGGGTTGCGGGGCGCGACACGGTCCGTACGGCCGCCACCCACGTCGTGTGGGATGGGACGATTCCCGCAGCGCGGCATGCCGGGGTCTTCGCGCGCCGACTGGTGGTCGCCGACGGCTAGCGCCCCGACCGTTACGACCGGTGGGTGGGCGTCAGCGGGCCAGCATGGCCAGCACGGAGGCGTCCGAGTGGGTGTCATAGGACGACGGCGCGGCGGAGTCCCACTCGTCGAAGGTGAGGAGCGTCAGCACGGCGCCGCGCTGGACGACGTAGACGTGGTTGGTCTGGGGGCCGGGCGCCGAGGTCCCCGCGACCCCGGTCCAACGGCGCGACCACGCACGACCGTTGTCGGTGGTGGCCGTCTGCTGGACTGCGGCGTCGGGGGCCACCCCGTACTGCTTCTGCAGTGCCTGGCTGCTCTGGGCACAGGAGTTCATGCCGTCGAGGACCTTCTGGTACGCGGTCTTGGCCGCTGCCTCGTCCTTGAACGACAGGGAGTTCTGGGTGGCCGGGGTCTTGTGCGAGCTGATGAAGCCCTGCTGCCGCCAGTTGGTGGCGCCCGGCACTGATGCGCACTCGTTGAGCTGGAAGTCCCGGGTCATCGGCTGGGTACGGGCCGGTCCCATCTCCTTCCACTTCTGCTGGGCGCTGTCCGGGAGCTGGGCGGGCTCCACCCGGTCCGCTTCGAGGGCCTCGACGACGAGACCGTCGCCCGTGGGCTGCTTCGACCCCTTGTCCTTGTCCTTGTCGTTGTCCGGGCTCTTGGCCGCGCCCTTGCCGGCCGTGGTGGACGGGCTCGGGGCGGAGGCAGTGGCGGGCTGCTCCGACGGCGCCTGTCCCGCAGGGGGCGCGGCAGGTGAGGCGCTGGCGCTCGCCGCGCCGGCCACCGTCGAGCTCGGCGGGGCGTCCGAGGCGTCGGCGTGCTGGGCCAGCCCGTAGACGGCGGCGGAGGCGGCGAGGACGCCCGCACTGGCGAGCATGGCGGTACGGACGCGACGGGGGGCGGCGGTGCGGGTCATGGCGGGTCTCCTGGAAGTGGGCAGGCCGAAGGGAGGCTCGGTGCGGGGGAAGGCGGGGGCGTGGGGCGCAGAAGGTGGTGTCAGCGATACGTCGCGGTGGCCTGGTAGCCGTGCCGGACGAGGGGCGCGCGAGCGGCGGCAAGGATGGCGTGCGCCTGGTCGAGGGCTGCGTCTTCGGACGCGGCCCGCAGGAAGAGGTAGATGTCCATGCCCTCGTCGGAGGCTTTGGCCCGCAGGTGCTCCAGGCCGTGGATCGGGGCGGTGCGCGCCCAGATCAGATCGGAGACGAGAGCGAGCATGTGCTCCTGGGCGGGACCTTGGTCAGTCCCGGCGAACGAGGCGCGGACGATACGCATCAGGGTTGGTCCCAGTTGAGGCTGTTGGTGCCGGCCATCGGGGCGGTGTCCCAGTGGATGCCGCCCGGACTGACGGCGGTGATCTTGGGGCTCCCGTCGGTGACGCGGCCGAGGCGGTCGTGTCGGTCGTGGCGGCTCCGGCGCAGACCAGGGCGGAGAGGGCGGCGGCAGCGGTGATGCGGGCGGTGCGGGACATGGGATCCCCCTTGGATCGAAGGTCGTGAAGCGGGTGCGGGTGACCGCCCTGCGCGCTGCTCCGGATCGTCCTTGCGGCTCTGGCCTGAGTCGGGGACTCTCGCCCCCGCCGTTCCGGTGATCACCATGTTGCTGTGCCCCCGACCTGCGCAGAAGGGTTTTCGGATGGCACCAAGACGCCTGTCACCTTGGTGCCACTAGTGGCTTACGATCACGGAATCGGCCGCCGGCGTGCGCGGTCACATCAGCTGGGGGGCTGGGATGCTGCAATCGTTGGGGCTGGCACCGGACGTGGAAGCCGTGTACCGGGGGATGCTGGCGGACCCGTCGGGGGGTGTCGCGGAGCTGTGCGTACGTATCGGTCTCGCCGAGACGCAGGTGCGGGACGGTCTGGACTAGCTCGTCGACCTCGGCCTGCTGAGGCCGTCGCGGGACAGCCCCGGTGCGCTGCGCGCAGTGAGTCCCGATCTGGGTCTGGAACTGCTGCTACGCCGCCAGGAGGAGGATCTGGCCCGGCGCCAGGAGGAGCTGGCTCGCAGCAAGGCGGCCGCCGCCCGGGCCGTCTCCGAGTTCGTGGAGCTCCGCCCGAACACGGAGGTCGACGGAGCGGAACGGCTGGTGGGCATGGACGCCATCCAGAACAGACTCGAAGAGCTCGCCCACGGGCTGACGCGGGAGTGCGTGGCGATCCTGCCCGGCGGCGCGATGTCCGAGGCCAGCATGGAGGCGTCGCGCCCGCTCGACCAGCGCGTCCTGAGCCGCGGCATCGAGATGCGCTCGATCTATCAGGACAGCACCCGCAATGATCCGAAAACGCTCGCCTACGCCCGGTGGCTGACGGAAGAGGGCGGCCAGGTGCGCACGAGCCCGCTGCTGCCTCCCCGCCTGCTGATCTTCGACCGCAGCGTGGCGGTCGTCCCGATCGACCCCGCCAACTCCCGCCTGGGCGCGCTGTGCACCAGAGCGCCCGGCATCGTGGCGTCGCTCCTGACCTTGTTCGAGCAGACCTGGGACTCTGCCGTCCCCCTCGGCGCGGACCGCCCCCGCCCCACCGACTCCACCCCCACGGCGGGTGAACTCGAACTTCTCAAACTCCTGGCCTCGGGAATGACCGACGAGGCAGCCGGCAAACGCCTCGGGGTGTCCCTGCGCACCGTCCGGCGCCAGATGTCGGCACTGATGGAACGCCTCCACGCCACCAGCCGCTTCGAGGCCGGCCTGAAGGCAGCGCAGCAGGGCTGGCTCTGAGCGGGCCGAACGACACAGGACGGCGGACGACTGTCGGACGGCGGACGGCGGACGGCGAGCGCCGGGGCAGGCGGACGGGGAACCGCGTCGCCGCGCCCTGCCTGCGTGGTGCATGTGGTGCGCCAAAGGGACTCCGGCTAGGACATCCGCGGGAGTTGGGGCACGCGGAGGGCACGGCAGACCCTGAGAGGTCTGGGCAACGAAGAAGGCCCAGGTCGCTGACCTGGGCCTTCTTGCAAGAGCGGATGACGGGAATCGAACCCGCGCTATAAGCTTGGGAAGCTCATGTTCTACCATTAAACTACATCCGCGCAGCGGTCCAGTTGCCTGGATCCGTATCGTTCCTCACCCTACCCCATGATCGACCCCTGGTGAATTCACCCGGGGGGCGTGCCTGCGTGTGTGGTGCACGGGGGGTCGTGGGGGCGGGAGTTGGGGCGTACCTTGTGAGTGCGGAGCGGCGGCTGGAGTGGGTCTTGTTCATCCCCTAATGTGGCGATTCGTCGCAGTACGGCTGGTTGGGGAAAGGGACTCGATGGAGCACACCGTCGTCCGTTGTGCCGAAGGGCACGTGTTCAGCACCGCTTCGTTCCCGCTGCAGCACCTCGGTGCCGGCCGGATCGGGCCGGGGCGGCTGTTGCGGTGTCCGCGTTGCGCGCGGCTGAGGCACGCCGTCCCCGTGGGTGGCGGCGCTGCCAAGCGGTAGCGGTAGCAGTAGACGTTTCCCGGCGCGCGGGGTCGCCTCGATTGGGGCGGTCCGCGCGCTCTGCGTATCCTCGGGACGTGCTTCTCTCTGACAAAGACATCCGGGCCGAGATCGACAGCGGACGGGTTCGCATCGACCCATTCGAAGAGTCGATGGTGCAGCCCTCCAGCATCGATGTACGTCTCGACCGGTTCTTCCGGGTGTTCGAGAACCACCGCTACGCCCACATCGACCCCGCCACCGAGCAGCCGGATCTGACCCGGATGGTCGAGCCGGAGGGGGACGAGGCGTTCATCCTCCACCCGGGTGAGTTCGTGCTCGCCTCGACGTACGAGGTCATCTCGCTGCCCGAGGACATTGCCTCCAGACTGGAGGGGAAGTCCAGTCTCGGCCGGCTGGGGCTGGTGACGCATTCGACCGCCGGGTTCATCGACCCGGGCTTCTCCGGGCACGTGACCCTGGAGCTGTCGAACCTCGCCACGCTGCCGATCAAGCTCTGGCCGGGTATGAAGATCGGGCAGCTGTGCCTGTTCCGGCTCAGCTCGCCCGCCGAGTTCCCGTACGGGAGCGAGCGGTACGAGTCCAGGTACCAGGGGCAGCGCGGACCGACCGCCTCGCGCTCCTTCCAGAACTTCCACCGAACCCAGGTGAGGCACGAGGCATGAGCAACGGAGTACGCGAGAACCTTGACTACGAGGGGTTCGGGCGCGCCGTGCGCGAGCTGGCGCAGACCATCGCCGACGACGGCTACGAGCCCGACATCATCCTGAGCATCGCCCGGGGCGGCGTCTTCGTCGCCGGCGGGCTGGCGTACGCCCTGGACTGCAAGAACATTCACCTGGTGAATGTCGAGTTCTACACCGGGGTCGGCACCACGCTGGAGATGCCGGTCATGCTGGCACCCGTACCGGACGCGATCGACTTCTCCAACAAGAAGGTCCTGATCGCCGACGACGTCGCCGACACCGGCAAGACCCTGAAGCTGGTGCACGACTTCTGCCTCGGCGCCGTGGCCGAGGTCCGGTCCGCCGTGATCTACGAGAAGTCGCACTCGCTCGTGAAGTGCGAGTACGTGTGGAAGAAGACCGACGAGTGGGTCAACTTCCCCTGGTCGGTCGAACCGCCCGTCGTGAAGCGTGAGGGTCAGGTCCTCGACGCCTGAGCGGTGAGAGCCGTGAGAGCGGTGAGAGTGTGGAGGGGGGGCGCGGCGGGGGGGGCGGGGGGGCGGCGCCCCGCCGCGCGGGGAGGGGGGTGGGGGGGGGGAGTCGGACGCCCCCCCGAGGATATAGACAACAC
>NZ_JBHYVM010000008.1:77641-89725 GCF_042750105.1 Streptomyces sp. NPDC059443
TCGTGACGCGTGAGGGTCAGGTCCTCGCGGCCTGTGCGGTGAGAGCCGTGAGCGCGTTGTGTGTGTGGAGGGGCCCGCCGTGCGGATTCGCGCGGCGGGCCCCTTCGCGTTCAGGTTCCGGTGTGGGTGCCGGTTACAGCGTGCCCAGCTTGATGATCGACAGCAGTGCGATCAGCTGGATCGCCGACGCGCCCAGGGCCTTCGGCCACGGAAGGTCGTGCGATTTGCCGACCAGCGAGGTGAAGAGCGCGCCGGCCGCCACCCAGGTGGCCCAGCCCAGCACCTGCACGAACATGTTGTCCCCGCCCAGGAACATCGCGAAGAGCAGGCGCGGGGCGTCCGTGAGGGTCATGACCAGCATCGACAGGCCCACGGTGGGCTGCCAGGCCCCGTCGCCGCCCAGCTGGCGGGCCAGGGTGTGCGTGACGGCGCCGAGGATCAGGCCGCAGGCCACGAAGGCCACGCCCGCCGACAGCACGATCGGGACCGCGTTCGCGAGGGTCGCGTTGATGACGTCCTTGCGGGCGCCGTCGAGGCCGAAGACCGCGAGCAGGCCGTAGAGGAAGGTCACGGTCAGCGCCGGGCCCCAGACGGCGTAGTCGCGCATCTGCAGGAACGTCGCCCCGGGCCGCATCACGATGCCGCGGAGCAGTTCCTTCCACGGCAGCCGCGGGCCCGTGGGGGCGGCGGACTGCGCGGCGCCCGCCTGGTAGGTCCCGCCCTGGCTGTACGGGTACGGGTCCTCGCCGATCGCGAAGGCCTGGGTGTACCCCGGAGCGTCACCCGGGTACGAGCCCTGCCCCGGTCCCGGCCCCTGGCCCGCGGGCGCGCCGGGGCCGCCGTGCGGGTCGTAGTACTCGGGCTCGCCGTGGCCCCCGGTGGCCTGCTGCGGCCACTGCTGCGGGGCGTAGGGCTGCTGGCCGTACGGTGCGGGGGCCTGCGGCGCCTGGTGGGGCGCGGCCTGCTGCTGACCGTACGGCTGCTGCCGCGGGGGTTGTTGCGGGGTGCGGTTGTTGTCCCGGCCGCGTCCGATCCTGAATCCAGCCACGTGATCGAAAGTACCCGCTCCGGCGGGGCCCGGTGGCCGGGCCGCCGGAAACAGCCCCCTTTGCGGCTGGACTGTGACATCCCCTAGGGGGCGGTCGGGGGCGGTCTCAGGGGGCCTCTCGGGGGCGTCTCAGGGGGCGTCTCGGGGTGGGTTACGTGGCCGCGCGCCAGTCTGCGGGACTCCGTTACATCGCCGATGGAATACGGACATACCGGACCCGTAGCTTCGTTGGTGTCGCCGCCGCGAACGAGTAACGACGAGCACGAGAAGAGCCCTCCCCATGCGCAGCCCCCGCCGCCGCACCACCCTCCGTACCGCCGCCGTCGTAGCCGGCGCGGCCGCCGTCCTGGCCCTCCCCGTAGGGTCCGCCTTCGCGGACTCCCCGGCCGTCCCGGAGCCGCAGGTCCTGCCCGGGATCGACCAGCAGCAGCCGGGCACGGGTCCGCAGGATCCGCAGGTGGACCCCAAGGTGGACCCGCAGGTGGATCCGAGCGTCCCGCCGACGACCCCGCCGACCACTCCGACGGCCGAGCCGACCACCCCGGCCGTCAAGCCGGCGGGCCGGGCGTTCGTCACCACCGTGAAGCTGCCCGACGGCTCGGTCGCCAAGGTCTACAAGGTCGCCGACGACTGGTTCGAGGCCGACCTCTTCGCGGGCGGCGTCAAGCTGGACACCCTGGTCAGCAAGGGCGGCGCGGCGGCCTACAGCCAGAACAACGGCCTGCACGTGGTCCTCCAGCCGAACGGCACCGTGACCTCCTGGGTCGAGGGCGCGCAGAAGCCGAAGCCGGTCGAGAAGCCGAAGCCCGTGGAGAAGCCGAAGCCGGCCCGGAAGGTGGAGAGCTCGGTACGGGTCACCATGCCCGACGGGCGGATCGCGAAGCTGACCGACGGTCCGCGCGGCAAGCGCGCCGAAATCTCCATGCCGAACGGGAACCTCCTCGGCACGCTCGACCTGAAGCACCCGAGCGCGATGAACGACGGCTGGACCTACAAGCTGGTCCAGGACGGCAAGCGCGTGAAGTTCGTCGTCATCGACGGCAAGAACGGCGGGAACAGCTGGGTCTACGACTTCTCCAGCGGCAAGTTGATCGAGAAGTACGAGGTCGCCAAGGGCGGCGGTACGAAGCCGGTCGCCCCCGCGAAGAAGACGGACACCGTGAAGACGGCGGAGCGGGTCGTCCCGAAGGGCGGCGTGAAGGCCGGTGCGGAGGGCGTGACGCCGGCGTCGGCGGACGCCGATGCCCCGCTGCTGCTGGCCGCCGGCGGGGGCATGGCCGCGGTGGGCGCGGCGGGCCTCGGCTTCGCGATGCTGCGTCGCAGCCGGAGCGAGCGGTCCTGACCTCCGTGACCAGGGTCGGCTGACCCCGGACGCGGGAACGGCCCGCCCCTGGATGGGGGCGGGCCGTTCCGGTGCGTGCGTGGACTACTTGGCCTCGGCCTCGGGCTCCGGCTTCGCCGGGACCTCCGCCTCGGGCTCGGCCTCGGCTTCGGCAGCGACCTCCGCCGCGGGCTCCTCGGCCTCGGCCTCGGCCGGAGCCTCGGCAGCCTTCGCCTCGGCGGCATCCGCAGCGGCCTTCGCGTCAGCCTCAGCCTCAGCCTTCGCCTCGGCCTCAGCAGCGGCCTTCGCGTCAGCCTCGGCCTTCGCCTTCGCTTCGGCCTCGGCAGCAGCCTTCGCCTCAGCCTCCGCGGCGGCAACCGCGGCAGCCTCCGCCTCGGCCAGGGCGGCCGCCTCGGCCTCCGGCAGCTTCACCGACTCCAGCAGCAGCTGCGCCACGTCCACCACCGTGACGTGTTCCTGCGCCTGGCCCTCGTTCTTCTTGCCGTTCACCGAGTCGGTCAGCATCACCAGGCAGAACGGGCAGGCCGTCGAAACGATGTCGGGGTTGAGCGACAGGGCTTCGTCGACGCGCTCGTTGTTGATGCGCTTGCCGATCCGCTCCTCCATCCACATCCGCGCGCCACCGGCGCCACAGCAGAAGCCCCGCTCCTTGTGGCGGTGCATCTCCTGCTGCCGCAGGCCCGGCACGGCCGACATGATCTCGCGCGGCGGCGTGTAGACCTTGTTGTGACGACCCAGGTAGCACGGGTCGTGGTACGTGATCAGTCCGTCGACCGGGGTCACCGGCGTGAGGCGGCCCTCGTCGATCAGGTGCTGGAGCAGCTGCGTGTGGTGGATGACCTCGTACTCGCCGCCCAGCTGCGGGTACTCGTTCGCGATGGTGTTGAAGCAGTGCGGGCAGGTGGAGACGATCCGCTTGGCCGACTTCGGCTTCTTCGTCTCCGGGTCCTCGTCGTCCTCGCCGAACGCCATGTTCAGCATGGCCACGTTCTCCTGGGCCAGCTGCTGGAACAGCGGCTCGTTGCCCAGGCGGCGCGGGGAGTCACCCGTGCACTTCTCGTCGCCGCCCATGATCGCGAACTTGACGCCCGCGATGTTGAGCAGCTCCGCGAAGGCCTTGGTGGTCTTCTTGGCCCGGTCCTCCAGCGCGCCGGCGCAGCCGACCCAGTAGAGGTAGTCGAACTCGGAGAGGTCCTCCGCGTCCTTCCCGATGATCGGGACCTCGAAGTCCACCTCCTTGGTCCACTCGACGCGCTGCTTCTTCGCCAGGCCCCAGGGGTTGCCCTTCTTCTCCAGGTTCTTGAGCATCGTGCCCGCCTCGGACGGGAACGCGCTCTCGATCATCACCTGGTAGCGGCGCATGTCGACGATGTGGTCGATGTGCTCGATGTCGACCGGGCACTGCTCGACGCACGCACCGCAGCTCGTGCAGGACCACAGGACGTCGGGGTCGATGACCCCGTTCTCCTCGGCGGTGCCGATCAGCGGCCGCTCGGCCTCGGCGAGGGCCGACGCGGGCACGTTCGCCAGCTGCTCCGGCGTGGCCTTCTCGTTGCCCTCCATGTCCTTGCCGCCGCCCGCGAGCAGGTACGGGGCCTTGGCGTGCGCGTGGTCGCGCAGCGACATGATCAGGAGCTTGGGGGAGAGGGGCTTGCCGGTGTTCCAGGCCGGGCACTGCGACTGGCAGCGACCGCACTCCGTACACGTGGAGAAGTCGAGGATGCCCTTCCACGAGAACTGCTCGACCTGCGAGACGCCGAAGACGTCGTCCTCGCCCGGGTCCTCGAAATCGATGACCTTGCCGCCGCTGGTCATGGGCTGCAGGGCGCCGAGGGCCGTGGAGCCGTCCGCGTTGCGCTTGAACCAGATGTTAGGGAAGCCGAGGAAGCGGTGCCAGGCGACACCCATGTTGGTGTTCAGCGACACGACGATCATCCAGATCAGCGAGACGCCGATCTTGACCATCGCGGTGAAGTAGATCGCGTTCTGCAGCACGCCGAACGAGAGGCTCTTGAAGGCCAGCACCAGCGGGTACGAGACGAAGTACGCCGGCTCGTACGAGTCCACGTGGTGGATCGCGCCTTCGAGACCGCGCAGGGTCAGGATGGCGAGGCCGATCGTCAGGATGACGTACTCGACGAAGTACGCCTGCCAGGCCTTCGAGCCCGCGAAGCGCGACTTGCGGCCGGCCCGCGAGGGCAGCGACGCGAGGCGGATCCCCATCAGGACGACGATGCCGAGGACCGTCATCAGGCCGATGAACTCGATGTAGAGCTCGAACGGCAGGAACTCGCCGATGATCGGGAGCGTCCAGTCGGCCTTGAAGAGCTGCCCGTACGCCTGGACCAGGGTGGGCGGCAGGGTCAGGAAGCCGATCGCGACGAACCAGTGCGCGAAGCCGACGAGGCCCCAGCGGTTCATCCGGCTGTGGCCGAGGAACTCCCGGACCAGGGTGAGCGTTCGTGCCTTCGGATCGTCCGTACGGCTGCCTGCCGGTACGGGCTGTCCGAGCTTCACGAAGCGGTAGATCTGCGCCACGGCTCGGGCGAGCAGCGCGACGCCGACCACGGTCAGGACCAGCGACACGATGATCGCGGCGAGTTGCATGGAGGGGCTCCTCGGGCGGCACTTACTAAGCGGTAACTTATCCAGTCAAGGCTTGAGGTTACCCAGTCCCGACGCCGCAATGTAGCCGAGCGTGCGGTGATCTGCGTCGCTCAGGGTCGCCTGCTCAGGGCCGCCTGTGCCGCCAGGCCGCCCGCGGGGTCTGAGCGAGGATCGCCAGATCCATCCCCAGCCAGTGGTTCTCCACGTAGTGCCGGTCCAGCAGGTCCATCTCCTCCCACGGCAGGTCCGAACGCGCACCCACCTGCCACAGCCCGGTCATCCCGGGCCGTACGAGGAGCCGGTCGCTCCGGCCGGGCCTGCCGGCTCCGTGGAACGGCGGCTCCGGGCGCGGCCCGACCAGCGACATCTCCCCCCGCACCACGTTCAGCAGCTGCGGCAGCCCGTCCAGCGCGCACCGCTCCAGCGCCGCCCCGGCCCGGCCCTTGCCGACGCGGAACCGCCAGGCCCCGTACGCCCGGCCGCCGGCTCCGGCCGCGGGCTCCCGTACGAGGACCCCCGCGCCCTGGGCCGCGTACAGCAGCCCGGCGACCAGCAGCAGCGGTACGAGGAGCACCCCGATCAGGAGCGCCGCCCCGAGGAGGTCGAGGACCCGCTTGGCCGATGGCCTGGCCGGCCGTAGCTCTGGCCGTGCGGGGAGGCGTAGCAGCAGAGGCATACCGGCACCGTGCCGGACGCCTCCGGCGGTGCTGCGGTGCCGCGCGGCGGCTGTGCCCCGTTCGGGTGCGGCGCCGTTGCTGGGGCTCCGCCCCAGGCCCCGCGCCTCAAACGCCGGCGGGGCTGGATTTGGCTGATGCCGCCCGCCAAGGCTGGAACGGTTGCGCGTAAGCGCAGCCTAAAGGTTGAGCCCCCTAGGCTCAGCTCTGTTGACGCACGCGCCGCCGTGGTGCATTCTTGAGTCTGTTCCACTCAAGTCAGCTGGAGGAATCAAAATGGCACGTGCGGTCGGCATCGACCTGGGCACCACTAACTCCGTCGTCAGCGTTCTGGAAGGCGGCGAGCCCACCGTCATCACCAACGCCGAGGGCGCCAGGACCACGCCGTCCGTCGTCGCCTTCGCCAAGAACGGCGAGGTCCTCGTCGGCGAGGTGGCCAAGCGCCAGGCGGTCACGAACGTGGACCGGACCATCCGCTCCGTCAAGCGCCACATGGGCACTGACTGGAAGATCAACCTGGATGGCAAGGACTTCAACCCGCAGCAGATGAGCGCCTTCATCCTGCAGAAGCTGAAGCGCGACGCCGAGGCGTACCTGGGCGAGAAGGTCACGGACGCGGTCATCACCGTCCCGGCCTACTTCAACGACTCCGAGCGTCAGGCGACGAAGGAGGCCGGTGAGATCGCGGGCCTCAACGTCCTGCGCATCGTCAACGAGCCGACCGCCGCCGCCCTGGCCTACGGTCTCGACAAGGACGACCAGACCATTCTCGTCTTCGACCTCGGTGGCGGCACCTTCGACGTGTCGCTCCTTGAGATCGGCGACGGCGTCGTCGAGGTCAAGGCCACCAACGGTGACAACCACCTCGGTGGCGACGACTGGGACCAGCGCGTCGTCGACTACCTGGTGAAGCAGTTCCAGAACGGCCACGGCGTCGACCTGTCCAAGGACAAGATGGCGCTCCAGCGTCTGCGCGAGGCCGCCGAGAAGGCGAAGATCGAGCTGTCCTCCTCCACGGAGACCTCGATCAACCTGCCCTACATCACGGCTTCCGCCGAGGGCCCGCTGCACCTGGACGAGAAGCTCACCCGCGCCCAGTTCCAGCAGCTGACCGCGGACCTGCTCGACCGCTGCAAGAACCCGTTCCACAACGTCATCAAGGACGCCGGCATCCAGCTGTCCGAGATCGACCACGTGGTCCTGGTCGGCGGCTCCACCCGCATGCCGGCCGTCGCCGAGCTCGTCAAGGAGCTCACCGGCGGTCAGGACGCCAACAAGGGCGTCAACCCGGACGAGGTCGTCGCCCTCGGCGCGACCCTCCAGGCGGGCGTTCTCAAGGGTGAGGTCAAGGACGTCCTGCTCCTCGACGTGACCCCGCTGTCCCTCGGTATCGAAACCAAGGGCGGCATCATGACCAAGCTCATCGAGCGCAACACCACGATCCCGACCAAGCGGTCCGAGATCTTCACGACGGCCGAGGACAACCAGCCGTCCGTGCAGATCCAGGTCTACCAGGGCGAGCGCGAGATCGCGGCGTACAACAAGAAGCTCGGCATGTTCGAGCTGACCGGCCTGCCGCCGGCCCCCCGTGGCATCCCGCAGATCGAGGTCTCCTTCGACATCGACGCGAACGGCATCATGCACGTCACGGCCAAGGACCTCGGCACGGGCAAGGAGCAGAAGATGACCGTCACCGGCGGCTCTTCGCTCGCCAAGGACGAGGTCGACCGCATGCGCCAGGAGGCGGAGCAGTACGCGGACGAGGACTCCCGTCGCAAGGAGGCGGCCGAGTCCCGCAACCAGGGCGAGCAGCTCGTCTACCAGACGGAGAAGTTCGTCAAGGACAACGAGGACAAGGTCCCGGCCGAGGTCAAGGACGAGGTCGAGGCCTCCATCGCCGAGCTGAAGGAGAAGCTCAAGGGCGAGGACACCGCCGAGATCCGCACCGCGACCGAGAAGCTCGCCGCCGTCAGCCAGAAGCTCGGCCAGGCGATCTACGCCGACGCCCAGGCCGCCCAGGGTGCCGCCGGTGCCGCGGGCGCCGAGGGTGCTCACCAGGCCAAGGCCGACGACGACGTCGTCGACGCCGAGATCGTCGACGACGAGAAGCCGAAGGGCGGCGCTGCCTGATGTCGGAGGAGACCCCGGGCTTCGAAGAGAAGCCCGAAGTCCCCACCGGCGCAGGCGCGGAAGACGCAGCCGCCGAGCCGAAGACCGCTGGTTCCTCCAAGGAGGAGCCGGCGGCCCCGGCCGGGGACGCAGCAGCAGCGGCAGCCGCGGACGTGGCCCTCCTGGCCCAGCTGGACCAGGCCCGTACGGCGCTCAACGAGCGCACCACGGACCTCCAGCGGCTCCAGGCGGAGTACCAGAACTACCGCCGCCGGGTGGAGCGGGACCGGATCGCCGTCAAGGAGATCGCGGTCGCGGCCCTCCTGACGGAGCTCCTCCCGACCCTGGACGACATCGGCCGGGCGCGGGAGCACGGCGAACTGGTCGGCGGCTTCAAGTCGGTGGCCGAATCGCTGGAGACCGCCGCGGCCAAGATGGGCCTGCAGCAGTTCGGCAAGGAGGGCGAGCCCTTCGACCCGACGATCCACGAGGCCCTGATGCACTCGTACGCGCCGGACGTCACGGAGGACACCTGCGTGGCGATCCTTCAGCCGGGGTACCGGATCGGCGAGCGTACGATCCGTCCCGCACGGGTCGCGGTGGCCGAGCCCCAGCCGGGCGCGGCGCCGAAGTCCGAGGCGGCGGAGGCCGACACGCCGTCGGACAAGGACGCGGATGCCCCCGAAAAGGGCTGACGCTGAACACGTAGTCACAGCAGAGGCAGCGCGAGAGGAGGGACACCGGGGATGAGCACGAAGGACTTCGTCGAGAAGGACTACTACAAGGTCCTCGGTGTCCCCAAGGACGCCACCGAGGCCGAGATCAAGAAGGCGTACCGGAAGCTCGCCCGCGAGTTCCACCCGGACGCCAACAAGGGCGACTCCTCGGCCGAGGAGCGCTTCAAGGAGATCTCCGAGGCGAACGACATCCTCGGGGACGCCAAGAAGCGCAAGGAGTACGACGAGGCCCGCGCCCTGTTCGGCAACGGAGGCTTCCGCCCCGGACCGGGCGGGGCCGGCGGCTCGTTCAACTTCGACCTCGGTGACCTCTTCGGAGGCCAGCAGCAGGGCGGCGCGGGCGGCGGCTTCGGCGGCGGTCTGGGCGACGTCTTCGGCGGCCTGTTCAACCGCGGCGGCGCCGGCCCGGGTGCGGGGACCCGTACCCAGCCGCGTCGCGGCCAGGACATCGAGTCGGAGGTCACCCTCTCCTTCACGGAGGCGGTGGACGGGGCCACGGTCCCGCTCCGGATGTCCTCGCAGTCGCCCTGCAAGGCCTGTTCGGGCACCGGCGACAAGAACGGCACGCCCCGTGTGTGCCCGACCTGCGTCGGCACCGGCCAGGTCTCCCGGGGCAGCGGCGGTGGTTTCTCGCTGACCGACCCCTGCGCGGACTGCAAGGGCCGCGGCCTGATCGCCGAGACCCCCTGCGACGTCTGCAAGGGCAGCGGCCGGGCCCGCAGCTCCCGGACCATGCAGGTCCGGATCCCGGCGGGGGTCTCCGACTCCCAGCGGATCCGGCTGCGCGGCAAGGGCGCTCCGGGCGAGCGCGGAGGCCCGTCCGGCGATCTGTACGTGGTCGTGCACGTCGACGGCCACCCGGTCTTCGGCCGCAGGGACGACAACCTCACGGTGACCGTTCCGGTGTCGTTCGCGGAGGCGGCCCTGGGCGCCGACATCAAGGTCCCGACCTTGAACGGTCCCTCGGTGACGCTGAAGCTGCCGCCGGGCACCCCCAACGGCCGTACGATGCGGGCCCGCGGCAAGGGAGCGGTCCGCAAGGACGGCACCCGCGGCGACCTGCTCGTCACGGTGGAGGTCGCGGTCCCGACCGAGCTGAACGACAAGGCCCGCGAGGCCTTGGAGTTGTACCGCGAGGCGATGGAGTCCGAGGACCCGCGCTCCGCGCTGTTCGAGTCCGCGAAGGGAGCATGACATGGACGGCCGCCGTAGGAGCCATTACCAGCTCACCGACGAGACCCCGGTCTACGTGATCTCGGTGGCCGCCCAGCTCTCGGGGCTGCATCCGCAGACCCTGCGCCAGTACGACCGCCTCGGCCTGGTCTCCCCGGACCGTACGGCCGGGCGCGGCCGGCGCTACTCGGCCCGCGACATCGAACTGCTCCGCACGGTGCAGGCGCTGTCCCAGGACGAGGGCATCAACCTGGCCGGCATCAAGCGGATCATCGAACTGGAGAACCAGGTCGCCGCGCTCCAGCAGCGCGTGGCCGAGCTCTCCAGCGCCGTCGACGGGGCCGCCGCCGTGCTCCAGCAGCGCGAGGCCCAGGTCCACGCCTCGTACCGGCGCGACCTGGTCCCGTACCAGCCGCCGGTCCCGGGCAACGCCCTGGTCGTCTGGCGCCCCAAGCGCCCGACGGACTGAGCGGAACGCGTAGCGGGGCCCGTAGCCCCGCCCGTACGCGCAGAGGCCCCGCCCGGACCCTTCTCGAAGGGCCCGGGCGGGGCCTCTGTGCGTCTCCGCCGGCCGCATCCGGCCGCAATCCCGGCCGTAGCCGTCAGCGCGGCTCCGTAAGCCCCCCGGCGTCCCCGGGACCCGAGTCGTGCAGGATGCCGGACTCGGCGATGAGGTAGCCCAGCTGGGCCCTGCTGCCGCTGCCCAGGGCGGTGGCCAGTTTCGCGATGTGCGCGCGGCAGGTGCGCACGTTCATGCCCAGGCGCCGGGCGATGGCCTCGTCGACGTGCCCCTCGATGAGGAGGTGGGCGATGGAGCGCTGCACTCCGGAGATCCCGTCCGGGCTGTGCGTGTACGTGACCTTGTCGTTCAGCGGTACGGCCCTGCGCCACAGCTGCTCGAAGACCTTGATGAGGTACTCGATCAGTCCCGGGTGCCGCAGTTCCAGGGCGACCCGCCGATCGTGGCTCGCGGGGATGAAAGCCACCGTGCGGTCGAAGATCATGAGACGCTCGATCAGTTCCTCCAGCGTGCGGATCTCCACCTTGCCCGTGGAGATCCTGTCCACGTAGGCGAGCGTGCCCTGGCTGTGCCGCACAGTGTGTTGGTAGAGCGTGCGGATCTTCACCCCGCGGTCGATCATCGGCGAGGCGCGCTCCAGGGACTGGCTGAGGCTGAACGTCGGCCGGGCGCCACCCGGTTGGACGGTCAGCGCCTCGGTGTGACACTCGGCGGTGGCCAGATCGATGGCGGCGTTGATCTGGTCGAATCCCTCCAGCACCGTGATGGCGTGGGTGTTGGCGGGGCTCTGGGCGCTGAGGGCGAGGAACGGCTCGAACGCGTCGGTGAGATCCACGGCGGTGCGCCTACGGTCCTGGATCTCTCGTTCGATCGGGTGAAGCCGTTGGGCGAGTGCGACGGACGGGGGAACCGCGCGCAGTTGGTTCGCGTCGTCCGGGTCGGGGCGCAGCAGGGCGAATTCGAGCAGGCAGGGGGCGTTCTTGACTTCACCGCGGGCGACGCGGCCGGTGCCCAGAGCCGCTGCGTAGAGTCGGGTTCCCTCGGCGCACATCTCCGTGACGGGGTGGTGATGTGTCGGGTTTGTTGTGCTTTGCGGCAAATCTCCACCCCCCAGGGTCCTGAACATGTAAGAACATGATGCATCGTCCCTGTGGCACTGACGTGCCTGAATGAGCCATCGTCTGTCAGTGCGGGGGAGAAGATTCCATCAAGTGAGGACGAAGCCGACCATGTATCAGAGAATGCTTCGCTCGGCGCTTGCCGTTGTTTTCTCCGTCGTCGCGATTTTTGGGGCAGTCGTCGCCGTCAATGGGGACACGGGAAGCGCTGATGTCAGTGCGGGTTCGCCCGCTGTGGTGAAGGTCGGGAACGACTTCGGCTGGGACACCATCCCTGCGCAGGTCTCCTGATGACCCCCGACGACCGCGGCTTCCGCCGTGAAATGGCATCGGCATACCGCTCCGGCTGGCAGTTCATCGATCTGACCAGTGCCATTCCTTATGCCGGCGATTCGTTGAAGGTCACCCTCTTCGGCCAGCCGATCGTCGTGGTGCGCGAGGAGGACGAGGACGTCCGCGCCTACCGGTGCCTGCGTCGCCCGCGAGGCGCGCCGCAGCCCGTGCGTTGCGAGGTCCGGTACGGCATGGTCTTCGTCAATCTGGATCAACGTGATCACCAGCTCTTCGAGCCCGAAACCACCGCCACCCCCCGCAGTGCCTGACGCGATTCCCCCGTCGTCACAGATCGCTCAGGCGCTACCCCCACACAGCGGCGGGGGGGGGGGGGGCCCGCTGGACCTCAACACCGATGGTCCGGGGGTGGTTGGTGGGGGGGTAGTATTTATGCCCAAAAAACCGCACAAACAAAAACACCCA
>NZ_JBHYVM010000008.1:89735-100119 GCF_042750105.1 Streptomyces sp. NPDC059443
CGCGGGCCGCCCTCCCCCCCCCCCCCCCCCCGCCCCCCCCCCCCCCCCCCCCCCCCCCCGGGGGCCCCCGCCCCCCCCCCCCCCCCCCCCCGCCGCTGTGATGTGTGTGTCCAGTAGTTGAACCGGACAAAGACCGAACCCGCCTACGAGCCCTACGAGCCCCGCGCGCCCTACGCCCGCCCCATCGCCCGGTCCAGGGTGATCTCCATGACCACCCGGTCCGGGTTCGGCGAGGGCATCCGCCCGTAGCGCTCCGCGTAGCGGCGTACCGCCTCCGCGACGGAGGCCTCGTCCGTACGGATCACCGCGCGGCCCTCCAGGGTCGCCCAGCGGCGTCCCTCCATCTGGCAGACCGCCACCCGGGGGCCGTCCGGGGCGTCCGCGCGCCCCTGCGCCGCCAGGACGTTGCGGATCTTCTTGCTGTGCTTGTTGCTGATCACCCGTGCCAGCCCGGCCTCCGGGTCGTAGGTCACGCCCACCGGCACCACGTGCGGGCTGCCGTCGGGGCGCGGGGTGGTCAGGGTGCAGATGTGCCGCTCCCGCCAGAAGGCGAGGTATTCCGGCGTCGGGTCGAGTACCTCGTGAGACATGGTGCGAAGGGTACGGCGAAGGGTCCGGCGCAGGGTGCGCGGGCCGCCTTGAGTGGAATAGACTCAACTTTGTGCAGGTTGTTCTTGTTAACCGTACGGAGAGGAGCAGCTGCAAGTGGATGCCGAGCTGACCAACAGGAGCCGGGACGCGCTGAACGCGGCCACCAGCAGGGCCGTCAAGGACGGACACGCGGACCTCACCCCCGCCCACCTGCTGCTGGCGCTGCTCGCCGGCGAGGACAACGAGAACGTCACCGACCTGCTGGCCGCGACCGACGCCGATCAGGTCGCCGTGCGCGCCGGAGCGGACCGGCTGCTGGCCGCCCTGCCCAGCGTCACCGGTTCCACGGTCGCGCCCCCGCAGCCCACGCGCGAGCTGCTCGCCGTACTGGCCGAGGCGGACGCGCAGGCCGGGAAGCTCGGCGACGAGTACCTCTCCACCGAGCACCTGCTCATCGCCATCGCCGCCAAGGGCGGCGCGGCCGGCGAGCTCCTTTCCGCCCAGGGCGCGACCGCGAAGAAGCTGCTGTCCGCATTCGAGACCTCAAGAGGAGGGCGGCGGGTGACCTCCCCCGACCCCGAGGGCCAGTACAAGGCCCTGGAGAAGTTCGGCACCGACTTCACGGCGGCGGCCCGCGAGGGCAAGCTCGACCCGGTCATCGGCCGCGACCAGGAGATCCGGCGCGTCGTCCAGGTCCTCTCGCGCCGCACGAAGAACAACCCGGTGCTCATCGGCGAGCCCGGCGTCGGCAAGACGGCCGTGGTCGAGGGCCTGGCCCAGCGCATCGTCAAGGGCGACGTCCCGGAGTCCCTGAAGAACAAGCGGCTCGTCTCCCTCGACCTCGGCGCCATGGTCGCCGGGGCCAAGTACCGCGGCGAGTTCGAAGAGCGGCTCAAGACCGTCCTCGCGGAGATCAAGTCCAGCGACGGCCAGATCATCACCTTCATCGACGAGCTGCACACGGTCGTCGGCGCGGGCGCCGGCGGGGACTCCGCCATGGACGCGGGCAACATGCTCAAGCCCATGCTGGCCCGCGGCGAACTGCGCATGGTCGGCGCGACCACCCTCGACGAGTACCGCGAGCGGATCGAGAAGGACCCGGCGCTGGAGCGGCGCTTCCAGCAGGTGCTGGTCGCCGAGCCGAGCGTCGAGGACACCATCGCGATCCTGCGCGGGCTCAAGGGCCGCTACGAGGCCCACCACAAGGTCGTCATCAACGACAGCGCGCTGGTGGCCGCGGCCACCCTCTCCGACCGGTACATCACCTCCCGCTTCCTCCCCGACAAGGCCATCGACCTCGTCGACGAGTCCATGTCCCGGCTCCGCATGGAGATCGACTCCTCCCCGCTGGAGATCGACGAGCTCCAGCGCGCGGTGGACCGGCTCCGGATGGAGGAGCTGGCCCTGAACAACGAGTCCGACCCGGCCTCGCGCGAGCGCCTGGAGCGGCTGCGCAAGGACCTCGCGGACAAGGAGGAGGACCTGCGGGGCCTCACCGCCCGCTGGGAGAAGGAGAAGCAGTCCCTCAACCGGGTCGGCGAGCTCAAGGAGCGCCTGGACGACCTGCGCGGCCAGGCCGAGCGCTCCCAGCGCGACGGAGACTTCGACACCGCCTCCAAGCTGCTCTACGGGGAGATCCCGGCCCTGGAGCACGAGCTCGCGGAAGCCACCGAGGAGGAGGCCGCTTCGGCGGGTGCCGCCGCCTCGAAGGACAGCATGGTCAAGGACGAGGTCGGCCCGGACGACATCGCCGACGTGGTCGGCGCCTGGACGGGCATCCCGGCCGGCCGGCTGCTCCAGGGCGAGACCGAGAAGCTGCTGCGCATGGAGGAGGAGCTGGGCCGCCGCCTGATCGGCCAGGGCGAGGCCGTACGGGCCGTCTCGGACGCCGTGCGCCGCACGCGGGCCGGCATCGCGGACCCGGACCGGCCGACCGGCTCGTTCCTCTTCCTGGGCCCCACGGGCGTGGGCAAGACGGAGCTGGCCAAGGCGCTGGCCGACTTCCTCTTCGACGACGAGCGGGCGATGGTCCGCATCGACATGTCGGAGTACTCGGAGAAGCACAGCGTGGCCCGCCTGGTCGGCGCCCCGCCCGGGTACGTGGGCTACGAGGAGGGCGGTCAGCTCACCGAGGCCGTCCGCCGCCGCCCGTACTCCGTCGTCCTCCTGGACGAGGTCGAGAAGGCCCACCCCGAGGTCTTCGACATCCTGCTCCAGGTCCTCGACGACGGGCGCCTCACGGACGGCCAGGGCCGCACCGTGGACTTCCGCAACACCATCCTGATCCTGACCTCGAACCTGGGCAGCCAGTTCCTTGTCGATCCGGCCACTTCGCCCGAGGACAAGAAGGCCCGGGTCCTGGACGTGGTGCGGGCCTCCTTCAAGCCGGAGTTCCTCAATCGCCTGGACGACCTGGTGGTCTTCTCGGCCCTCACCGAGTCCGAGCTGGCCCACATCGCCGAGCTCCAGATCGGCCGCCTCGCGAAGCGGATGGCCGACCGCCGCCTCACCCTGGACGTCACGCCCGAGGCCCTGGCCTGGCTGGCGGACAAGGGCAACGACCCGGCGTACGGAGCCCGCCCGCTGCGCCGCCTGATCCAGACGGCCATCGGCGACCGCCTCGCCCGCGAGATCCTCTCGGGCGAGGTCAAGGACGGCGACACCGTCCGCGTGGCGGTAGCCGGCGACGACCTCCTTGTCGGCAAGGCGCTGTAAGGAGCCCCCGGGCCCCGGCCGGGCCCGGGGCCGACACCGCGAGTACACGCAAAGGCCTTTGAATGGACACCGATCCCCCTTACCCCGGCCCTACTCCTGTCCGCCCGGAGCGGATCGTACGTGCGGGGGTGGACATGAGGCGGCCGGGATGAGGGAGGATGGCCGCATCCGCACGAAGGGAAGTACACGGTGAGCATCGACCCGGCCTCGATTCCGAACTTCGGAGGGCAGCAGCCCGATCCGCAGGCCACAGGACCGGCGGGCCCCGTCGTCCCCGACCAGGATCTGGTCAAGCAGCTTCTGGAGCAGATGGAGCTCAAGTACGTAGTCGACGACGAGGGTGACCTCGCGGCGCCGTGGGAGGAATTCCGCACGTACTTCATGTTCCGCGGCGAGGACGAGCAGCAGGTCTTCTCCGTGCGGACCTTCTACGACCGCCCGCACAAGATCGACGAGAAGGCTCAGCTCCTTGAGTCGATCGACGACTGGAACCGCCGCACCCTGTGGCCGAAGGTCTACAGCCACACCCACGACGACGGCTCCGTCCGTCTGATCGGTGAGGCGCAGATGCTGATCGGCACCGGCGTGAACCTGGAGCACTTCGTGTCCTCCGTGGTCAGCTGGGTCCGCGCGTCGATCGAGTTCGACAAGTGGCTCGTCGAGCAGCTCGGCCTGGAGGCCGAGGTCGACTCCGCCGACAAGGGCGACGACGACGAGGGTGACAGCGAGACCAACTAGGTCTCAGCCGTCCCAGCCGTCCCAGCCGTCCCGGCGGTTCCTCACGGGGCCACTCCGGAGACGAGCAGCAGGTACGGCCCGTACGCGTACGAGAGCCCGGCCAGCACCCCGGTCACCACGACCGCGGTGCGCGGCCGGGCTTTCGCCATGAGGGCCGCCAGCGGCAGCAGCAGCGGGAACGCGGGCAGCAGGAAGCGCGGCTTCGACTCGAAGAAGCCGGCCCCGCCGTAGGTCATCACCAGCAGTACGCCGGTGTACACGAGCAGCGGCAGCGGGATCGTCCGGTCCGCCGCCAACCGGGCCGCGAGCAGCAGCGCCGCCACGAGCAGGACCGCCGTCACCGTGGTGGCGAGCTCCGTGTGGCCGCCGGGCAGCGCGTTCCGGGCGGAGCGCAGCGCCGCCGCGCCGAAGTCGAAGCGCGAGCCCCAGCCGCTCTGGACGGCGAAGTAGCCGCCGAGGAGATCGTCCCGGCGGGCGCCGACGAGCAGGACGTACGAGGCCCAGCCCGCGGGCGCGGCCACCGCGGCGGCCCACACCGCCGGGGCGCGGTTGCGGCGTACGAGGATCTCGTACGCGGCGCTCACCACCACGGCGGCGGCGACCGCGACCCCGGTGGGCCGGGTCAGCCCGGCGAGCACGGCCAGCCCTGCGGCCCAGCCCCACCGGCCCCGCAGCAGCGCGTACAGGGCCCAGGCGGCGAAGACGGCCAGCAGGGGCTCGGTGTAGGCGAGGGTCAGCATGAGGGAGTGCGGCAGCACGGCCCACAGCGCGACGAGCAGCAGCCCGCCGCGGGCTCCGAGGAGGTGCTCCCCGACGCGGTAGACGCCGACGGCCGCCACCCCGGCGGCGGTCCAGGCGACGGCGAGCGCGGCGGTGGTCAGGGAGCCCGGCAGCACGAGGGAGGCGCAGCGGATGAGGACGGGGTAGAGCGGGAAGAAGGCGGAGTCGCTCTGGAGCGAGCCGATCCCGGGATACATCTGGGTGCGCCCGTAGCCGTGCTCGGCGATCCGCAGGTACCAGACGGAGTCCCAGGACTCCCCGAGCACCTTCACGGGGCTGCGCCCGGTCCACCGGGCCACGGCGGCGACCACCAGCACCCCGGCCCCGCGCAGGACGGCGAAGACCCCGAGCGCGAGGACGGCGGTGGGGGGCCGGGCCCGGGTCCGTATGGCGCGCGATGCGGTGGCCACGGCCGTGGACATGGACATGTATCCCGACTCCCGATTAGTCCCGCGTGTGGTGCGACCACGCGATTAGGCTCATCCGATGATGAGAGCTTCCGGCACGTTCAAGGTCGTCAGTTTCACTCCGACGGCGCTCACCCCGGAGCCCCCGGTGGAGACCGGGCTTCCGGTCGGGGTGGCGACGATGGAGAAACACTACGAGGGCGAGTCCCTCTCGGGCCGCTCGGCCACGCTCTTCACCGCCGCGTTCGACCAGGCGGCGGGCATCGGCAGCTACGTGGCCATGGAGTCCTTCGAAGGCACCCTCGCGGGCCGTGAGGGTGCCTTCAACTTCGTCCACGGGGCCACCACGGACGGCGGCCCCGACCGCAGCGCCGAGCACTTCGCGATCGTCCCGGCCAGCGGCACGGCGACCCTGAAGGGCATCACGGGCACGGGCGGCCTCCGCGTCGACGAGGACGGCACCCACCGCATCTGGTTCGACTTCGACCTGCCGGCGTAGGTAGCCCCCGTAGCCCTGAGGGCCCCTCGGGGCCCTCAGGACCTCAGAGCCGCCGCAGCCGGGCCACGGCCTCGGCCAGCACCTCGGTCTTCTTGCAGAAGGGCAAGGTACGAGCATCTGCACGCAACCTCAGAGTCGGCACGAGCGTTCGGCTTCGTGGGCCAGCAGATCTCGGCTTCGCCCCGTGGCCGCGGTCAGCTGTACCTGCACGGCCGCTTTACGGATCACTGTCGAAGATGAGCAGTCGTAGAGAACGTGAATCCCGCCTGATTGGCCGAGATAGAGCATCGGCCTGTCCTCGGGTGTCGCACTGCCGGCAACCTCCGAGAAATCTGCCTGGACGTACTGAGCCCGGATGCCCAGGAGCTGCTCCAGCCGTCCTAGGTGGGCCGACTCGGCGGCTCGCGCGCCGCGCTCCTCCATCACATTGCCGAGGCTCATCAGGCACAGCCCGGTAACCATGAAGACGATCACGCACAAGCGGAGAAGTGGGCCCAGGGTCCGGTGTTTGCCCGCGAGGTGCAGCGCGGGTGCCGCCATGAGAGTTCCACCCGCCAGCATCGTGACCCACAGGCCTTCTCGCAGCATCGTGGTAGGACTCTCAGCCATGGCTGCGGCTGCCCACGCCGAACCCACCAGAACTGACAGCGTTAGGGTGCGCAGTCCGGGGCGCTGTTGGAACTGTCGCAGGAGGAACGCCGTCAGGCGCCTGCGGTCTGACTCCTCGGTCATGCCCATGCTGAACAGGCTCGGAAGCGCCAACACGGCCGGCACGATCAAGAGCCCGAGGAATACCAGGACGGTTGCGGCTCGGGTCAGCAGTACAGAAGTGTCCAGCCCGACCTCCTCCGGTGTCACACCGAATTGGGCGAGATACCGGTCCACAGCCCAGTACTGGATGCCCGTCAGGATGACTCCACCGAGCCCCAACAGGGTGACGATCGCCTGAAGCGCGTCCTTCTTGGCCGGGGAGCGTGTCGGTTCCGCCCGTGAGGCGGTGGGTTTCTGCATGGCGGCATGGTGGCTGCTCGGCCGCCTTCGAACCCTGGACTTGATCAGATCCTGAGCTTGGGGGGTGGCTGGACAATGGGGATGCACTGGCACTCAGACTGTAGTCTGAGTACAGTCTGAGTATGAGCCTTGCTTACCTGGGAGCCGAGCCCGAGTCGGTTTCGTTCACCGACCTGTCGAGAAACCCGAAAGCCGTAGCCGCCCGAGCTGCTGCCCTCGGGGCTCTGCGCGTCACCCATCGGGACGCACCCGACATGGTGCTGACGACTGCCGTGCACGCGGAGCGCACCGAGGAAAACCTCACGACGGCATCTCGGCTTTTCCTCGCGCTCATGAAGCACGATGACGGAGCCCGGTCGCTCCTGCTGGCGCTGCCGGAGGTCTTCCCGTGGGTGCGGCACCTGGATGACGAAGAGATGCGCGCATTCACCGTGGAACTTCTGGAAGCGCTTTCCGACGCGGCGGAACTGGGTGCCAGGGAAGCCGTGCATCGAGCGCTCGTCTCCTGGAGGGCGACGGCTCGCATCAACGCCGATCCGGCGCAGCTCAAGGAAGCGCTGCGCCCGCTCGACGGGGATGACCTGGGTCCGGTTGAGGTGGGCGGGTGAGCCCGAAGAAGGGCGATCGTGTCAGCGTTCCACCCCTGAGCGGATGGAACGTAGTGTTCGGGACCACAGAGGCGGTGACGGGGTGGGAGGAGCTGTGCCGCGCGGCACTGCCCAGCGCCCACCGATGCCTGGAGGCGCTGCGCACCGACCCGCTGTCGCGTGAAAACTGGAATCGGCAGCATCAGCTCCGCGGGAAACTTTCCACGAAGGAATGGAAGGGATCCGCACTCGACCAGTGGGAGTTCGAGGTCACGAGCGGCGGCCGAGTGCGCTACCTGGTCAGCCCCGAGACCTCGACCGTAGTTCTGGTCTACGCGTCTACTCGGCACCCCAAGGACACCGAGTAGCTCGTCGTGCCCGTGCGGAAAGGGCCCGGCTGAGCCGTGGCCGGGCCCTGTATCCACACGTCGTATCCATGTGTCCACCCGGCTCGTTCTCAGCGAGCCAGCCGACCGAGGCGGTCCACCGCCTCCTGCAAAACCGCCTTCCGCTTGCAGAAGGCCCACCGGACCTGGGTCGCGCCGGCCGACTTGTCGTCGTAGAAGACCTGGTTCGGGATGGCCACCACACCGCACCGCTCGGGGAGCGCCCGGCAGAACGCCAGGCCGTCGCGCTCGCCGAGCGGGGTGATGTCCGTGGTGATGAAGTACGTGCCCTGCGGGCGGAACACCTCGAAGCCGGCCGCGGCCAGTCCGTCCGCGAGCAGGTCCCGCTTCGCGGCCAGGTCCGCGCGGAAGCCCTCGTAGTACGCGTCGGGCAGGGCCAGGGCCTCGGCGATGGCGTACTGGAAGGGCCCCGAGGACACGTAGGTCAGGAACTGCTTCGCGGAACGCACCGCCGTGACCAGTTCCGGGGTCCCGGTCACCCAGCCGACCTTCCAGCCGGTGAACGAGAAGGTCTTGCCGCTGGAGGAGATCGTGACCGTACGGTCCCGCATGCCCGGCAGGCCCGCCAGCGGGGTGTGCGAGCCCTCGAAGACCAGGTGCTCGTACACCTCGTCCGTGATGACCAGCAGGTCGCGGGAGACGGCCAGCTCCGCGATCGCGGCGAGTTCGGCGGGTGTGAGCACCGTGCCCGTCGGGTTGTGTGGGGTGTTCAGCAGCAGCAGCCGGGTCCGCGGGGTGACGGCGGCGCGCAGCGCGTCCACGTCGAGGCGGAAATCGGGGGCGCGCAGGGTGAGCGGGACGCGCACCGCGCCGGCCATCGCGATGCAGGCGGCGTACGAGTCGTAGAAGGGCTCCAGGGCGATGACCTCGTCGCCCGGTTCCAGGAGGGCGAGGAGCGCGGCCGCGATGGCCTCGGTGGCGCCCGCGGTGACGAGGACCTCGGTGTCGGGGTCGTAGGACAGGCCGTAGAAGCGCTGCTGGTGGGCGGCGATCGCGTGGCGCAGCTCCGGGACGCCGGGGCCCGGCGGGTACTGGTTGCCCCTGCCGTCGCGGATCGCGCGCACCGCGGCTTCGGCGATCTCGGCGGGGCCATCGGTGTCGGGGAACCCCTGGCCGAGGTTGATCGATCCGGTGGCGGTGGCCAGCGCCGACATCTCCGCGAAGATCGTCGTGCCGAAGGCGGCCAGCCTGCGGTTGAGGAACGGGCGGTCGGCGGCGTCGGTGCGGTCGGTGCGGTTGCCGGGGGTGCCGGGGGTGCCGGGGTTGCTGTTGCGGCGTTCGGGAGCGCTCATGGCGTCATCCTTCCGGCAAGCTCTGGACTTGCTCAAGTGAGCTTTGGGTCGCGTATCCCGAGGGCATCCCCCCTGCACGCGGGACGACAGGGGATCCCGGACCCGGGGGAACCGGGGTGGAACGCAAAGGGGGTGGACGGACATGACGTTCGTCCTGATCATGATCGGCCTGGCCGTGTCCGTGGGGGTGGTGCTCATAGGGATGCTGGTGGTCCGCGCGGCCCGCTCCGGGTACGCGTCGGGGGGTTCGGGCGGTTCGGGGAGCAGCGGCAGCAGCGGCAGCAGCGGCAGCTGGTGGGCGGGCGGCTCGGACGGCGGCGGATCCTCCTGCGGTTCCTCGTCCTCGTGCGGTTCCTCGTCCTCCTGCGGCTCCTCCTCGTCCTGCGGCGGCGGAGGATGCGGATCCAGCTGACACGGGGGAGCATGGATGCGTGTACGCGAGGCGCCCACCGGGGACAACTTCCGTCAGGCGTCTTCTTGTTCGGGGCGTCGCCGCCGCGTATTACGGCGTACGGGCGGCATGTTGTTGAACACGTGAACTGAGTAGCCCCCGAGGGGATGTAAACCCCGTCAAGTTGGGTAAAAACGCTGTGAGTGCCGTGCCTTTCATGATTCCCTCGGTTGAGTAGACCAGTCCCCGGACCTCCCGGGACTTCCTGTGGACCCGTGCCGGTGTCCCCCCACCCGTTGACTACCGCTGGCGGGCCCCGGCCCCTCTCCCTCGCGCGTTTGCGGAGCCGACTCATGCTCACGACCCTCAAGACCACCTATACCGACACGCGTGCCGCCGACCTCGCCTGGGCCCTCGGTCGGGAGCGGCTGCCCGCCCTGGCCGTACTGAACCTCGAACTGATGGGCGCAAAAGTCGAGTTGCGCCTGCTCGGGGCCTCTCATCAGGTGCTCCTGGAGGAGGGGGACGTGCTCTGCTCGGAGACCGTCGCCTGCATGCCCGGGAGCAGTACACCGCTGCCGCTGGGGGTGGCCAAGCGGGTCGGCGACTGGGAGTACGAGTTCGCCGCGCGGGTCGAGACCCTGTCGCGCGGCTCCTTCGCGGGCCGGGCGCAGGAACTGCTCGCGCTGGTCGCGGATCACCCGAACGGGCTCGCCGGCACCTTCCCCGGCAGCCCGCACGCCTTCACCGCCATGCTCGCGCAGCGCTACGAGGGGCAAGTCCGGTGGCGCACTTGGCACGCGTACCCGCAGGAAGGGCAGCTGGTGGCCACGCGCACGCGCGTCGGCGTGCGGATGGGCGCGACGGGTGCGTCCGCGGTCGGGGGGGCGGGGGCCGCGGGGGGGCCCGCGCCGCTCAGGACATACCGCATCGGGGAGCCGCCTGGCGGCAAGGCGAACAGAGGAT
>NZ_JBHYVM010000008.1:100129-196265 GCF_042750105.1 Streptomyces sp. NPDC059443
CAGTAAGCTCCGGGGTGTCCGCGCCGCCCGCGAGGGTGTTTCGGTTGGGGCGTGTGGGGTGCTTCGGCGGCGGGCGCCACGCGCGCGGCTGTGGCCCCGGCGCTCATCTGACATCCGGCATCCGGCATCCGGCATCCGGCATCCGACATCTGACGAACGCTCGTCGAACGCGGGAGCGCCTGCGCCCCCGCGTTCGACGTTCACGCGTACGGGGTGTCCGGGGGTGCGGAGTTGTCGATCGGTTACGCCAACTGCCCGAACCAGTGCGCCACTTACACCCATGTGGGTGACCGGATGCGAGCAGGCGGTGACGTACGGTTCGCTTCATGATCGACCGTTCCGCCCCGCGCGGGGTGCTGCGCACCCGGTGGCGCCGCCTCCCGGCTCCGGAGCCGCGCGGTGTGGCCCGCGTCCCGGCCGCCCTGCCCGTACGGCCCAGGACCGGACGGCTCCTCGTCCTGGCCACCGTGTTCGTCTGCGCCGCCTGCGGGCTCGTGTACGAGCTGGAGCTGCTCGCCCTGGGCTCGTACCTCATCGGCGATTCCGTCACCCAGGCGTCGGTCGTGCTGTCCGTCATGGTCTTCGCCATGGGCGTCGGGTCCCTCCTCGCCAAGGCCCTGCGCAACCGCCCCGCCTTCGGCTTCGCCGCCATCGAGTCGGCCCTCGCCCTCCTCGGCGGGCTCTCCGCCATAGCGCTCTACGCCAGCTTCGCCTGGCTGGGGGAGTCGCGGCCCGCGCTCGTCGCCTTCTCCTTCGCCATCGGCGTGCTCATCGGCGCCGAGATCCCGCTCCTGATGGTGCTCATCCAGCGCATCCGCAGACAGGACGCGGGCGGTGCCGTCGCCGACCTGTTCGCCGCCGACTACGTCGGCGCCCTCGTCGGCGGCCTCGCCTTCCCGTTCCTGCTCCTGCCCGTCCTCGGCCAGCTCACCGGAGCCATGGTCACGGGCACCGTCAACGCCACCGTCGGCGGCGGGCTCGTCCTGTGGCTGTTCCGCCGCGACCTGAGCCGCCGCGACCGCTGGCTGCTCATCGCCGCCAACATCGCCGTCCTCGCCGTCCTCGCCAGCGCGACCGTCCTCGCCGACGACTTCGAACGCGTGGCCCGGCGCGCCGTCTACGGCGGCGAGGTCCGCGTCGCCGTTCAGACCGGGGTCCAGGAGCTCGTCCTGACCGGCCCCCCGACCGGCTCCCCGCGCTCGCTCGACCTCTTCCTCGACGGCCGTCTGAGGGTCAGCGGATACGACGAGTACCGCTACCACGAGGCCCTCGTGCACCCCGCGATGACCGGCCCGCACTCCCGGGTCCTGGTCCTCGGCGGCGGAGACGGGCTCGCCGCCCGCGAAGTCCTGCGCTACCGCGACGTCGACTCCGTCACCGTCGTCGAGCTCGACCCCGGAGTCGTGCGGCTCGCCCGCACCGACCCGATGCTCTCCGCGCTCAACGGCCGGGTGTACGAGGATCCGCGCCTCGGAGTCGTCACCCAGGACGCCTTCCGCTGGCTGCGCGGACCCGCCGCCCGCGACCGGTTCGACGTCATCGTCTCCGACCTGCCCGACCCCGGGATCACCCCCAGCACGAAGCTGTACTCGCAGGAGTTCTACGGGCTGGCCGCGCGGGCCCTGCGCCCCGGCGGGCGGCTCGCCGTGCACGCGGGACCGCTGGCCACGAGGCCCCGTACGTACTGGACCGTCGAAGCCACCTTGCGTGCGGCCGGCCTGAGCACCGCCCCGTACAGCGCGGGCGGCCGCCTCTCCGGCTTCGCCGCGGGACCCGATCGGGCGCTCGGCGCCGCTCCCGAGGCGCATCCGCAGGACTGGGGCTTCGTCCTGGCCGCCCGCGAGGGCGTTCCCGCGCTGCGCGTGGAGCGCGACGCGCCCGCCCTGCGCTCGCTGTCCACGCGGTCCCTCGGCGACGCCGCCCGGGACGCGGAGCGCAGCCGGGTCACCGGGCTCCCGCCGTCGACGCTCCCGCATCCGAGGTACTCGTAGGGCGCCGGGGGTCGGGAGCCCCCGGCTCCCTACCAGGCGCGGCCGTTCGGGAGTGCTCCGAGCTCCGGCGCCGATACGTGCAACACCTCGTACCGCTCGGTGGCGTCCTCGTCTCCGGCGGCCCCGGCGGCCTCCTCCCACAGGACGAAGCGGAGCAGCTGCCAGCTCCGGGGGTCGGCCGCGAGGGCCGCGGTGTGCACGCCCGGGCGCCGCGAGAGCCGTTCCAGCTCCTCGGTCTCCCGCTCGACCAGCGTCGTGAGGTCGGCGTCGGCCGGGATGCGGGTCAGGCGGCGCGAGGCGGCCCGGGGGGCCGTGGCGGCGCGGGCGGGTCCGGCGAAGGCGGCGAGGCCGGTCCAATGGTGGACGGCCGGGCGGCCGAAGTCGCGGACGATGCCCTGGAATCCGCCGCCGCCGAGGAGGAAGCGGCCCATCGCGCCGGGGTCGTTCCACAGGTAGAAGGGGGCGTACTGGTTGACCGGGGAGCCCTCGGCTCCGCGCTCGCGGACGAGGTAGGCCTTCAGGCCCAGCCCGGCGCGGTCGTCGAGCCCGTGCCCGAAGTCGGCGACGCGTCTGCGGATGACGCCCATGTCGTAGTCGGCGGGGAGGGTGATCTCGTACTGGCTCGCGTACACGGGGTCTGCTTCCTAGTCGGTGGGTGCCTGGCGGAACAGGCCGAGGAGCCCGAGGAGGCCGTCGACGGACTGGGCGAACACCTCGGCGTCGTCGGCGGCGCGGGCCAGGACGTACCCGCCCTGGAGTACGGCGACGATCGTCGAGGCCGTGGCGTCCGGATCCAGCGCGGGTCCGAACTCGCCGCCCCGGCGCCCCTCGGCCAGTACCCCGGCCAGCCGGGACCGCAGCCACGCGAAGGTCTCCTCGACCGGGGCGCGCAGGACGGGATCGGCCATGACGTCCGGGTCCTGGGTGAGCCGGCCGATCGGGCAGCCGCGCAACACGTCGCGCTCGCGCCGCAGATAGGCGGTGATCCGCTCGCCCGCCGTGCCGGGGGCGTCGAACTGCGCCCCGGCCCTCGCGCGCAGCTCCGCGGCCGTGCGCTCGATCGCGGCCAGCGCCAGGCCGGACTTCCCGGCGAAGTGGTGGTACATGCTGCCCTGGCCGACCCCGGCCCGCTGCTGGATGGCCTTGGGGCTGGTGCCGACGTAACCGCGCTCCCACAGCAGCTCGCGGGTGCTTTCGATGAGGTCCTCGGGCGCGTTCATGATCCCACTGTACATACCAGTAGGTACAATCGGTGGGTGCGGCGAACACGGTGTTTCCGGACCGCAGCACTCGATGACGGGGAGCGGACTCGTCGGTAGGCTCGACCGCATGGAGCATCAGGTGTTCGTTCCGGTCCCCGCCGCCGAAGTCCGCGCCGTGCTGCGCGATCCCGCCCGGGTGGCGCGCTGCGTGCCGGGGCTCCAGCAGGACGCCGACACCGACGCCGGGCCGCTGTCCGGCCGGCTGAAGGTGCGGGTCGGCGGCCACACCGTGACCTACCGGGGCGTTCTGTCCGTCACCGAGCGGGACCCCGGCCACTTCACCCTCGACGCGCAGGGCGCGGAGGTGCGGGGCAGCGGGAGCGTGAAGCTCTCCCTCGTGCTCCGCCTCACCGAGGCGGACGGCGGCACCCGGCTGGAGTTCACCGCCGAGTCCACCGCGGACGGCCGCGCCGCCGCCTTCGACCCGGAGGCCGCCGCGACCGCCGGGCACCGGCTGCTGGACCGGGCCGCGGCCCACCTCGCCGCGCTGGCGGTCCCCGATGTGATCACCGAACCGGTCACCGATGTGGTGGCGGAGTCCGAGGAGGAGCCCGAGGATCCGGACCTTCCCGAGATCACCGAGGTCACGGCGTCCGTGTTCGACACCGAGGTGCCGCCCCCGTCGCTGGATCCCTTCCTGGAGGGCACCTTCGAAGGCATCGCCGACCTCGGGGACCTCGGGGACCTCGGTGGTCCGCCGAGGCCGCCCGCCGAGGCCGCGCACGCCCGCCGGACGATGATCGGCCGCAGCGCGGAAGAGGTGGACCACGCGCCCCCGCGCGGCCGCTACGCCCCCGTCCCCGCCCCCACCTCGGCCACCGCGAACGCCGGCCTCCGCTGGATCGCCCCGGCCGCGGCCGTCGCCGTGGCCTCGGCGGTCCTGCTGGGCCGGGCCCTGCGCCGCAGACGATGAGGCACCGCCGCCGGTAGCCGAGGCCCTAAGGTCGGGGACATGAGTACGCAACTGCGCGCCGGCGGCGCCGAGGTGACCATCGACCAGGAGAACGGCTGCCGGATCAGCAGTCTGCGCATCGACGGGACGGAGCTGCTGCGGCAGGGGCCCCGGTACGGGTCCTTCCCGATGGTGCCCTGGTGCGGACGCACCAGGAACGGCCAGTTCCAGGACGGCGCGACCCTCCACCAGCTGCCGCTCAACCATCCGCCGCACGCCATCCACGGCTTCGGCCGCGACGCCGCCTGGCGCCCGGCCCGCACCACCGCCACCGAGGCCGCGTTCACGTACGCCCTGACCGACCCGTGGCCCTACTCGGGCCTCGTCACCCAGATCTTCGAGCTCGGCGAGAACGCGCTGACCCTGACCATGGGCGTGGAGACGTACGAGGACTCCTTCCCGGCGCAGGCCGGCTGGCACCCCTGGTTCCACCGCAACCTCGGCAACGGCGGGCCCGACGTGCGCATCGACTTCGAGGCGGGCTGGCAGGAGGAGCGCGGCGCCGACCACCTCCCCACCGGAAACCGCATCGACCCCAAGCCCGGCCCGTGGGACGACTGCTTCGGCATGCCGGACGGGGTCGACGTCACCCTCACGTGGCCCGGCGCGCTGGAGCTGAAGGTCACCAGCCGCTCCGAATGGGTGGTCGTTTACGACGAGGAGCCCGAGGCCGTCTGCGTGGAGCCGCAGTCCGGCCCGCCGAACGGACTGAACACCCTGCCGCGCCTGGTCACCCCGGTGGACCCGCTGGAGATCTCCACGACGTGGAGCTGGCGGCGGCTCTCGTAAGCTCATGTCCATGAGTGACGTACGCGATGCGCTTCTGCAGCAGATCAAGGACAAGGCCGTCGTGCACGGCAAGGTCATCCTCTCCTCCGGCCGCGAGGCCGACTACTACATCGACCTCCGCCGGGTCACCCTGGACGGCACGGCGGCCCCGCTGGTCGGCCAGGTCATGCTCGACCTCACCGCCGACCTGGAGTTCGACTGCGTCGGCGGCCTGACCCTGGGCGCCGACCCGGTCGCCACCTCGATGCTGCACGCCTCCGCCGCGCGCGGCGCGGTGCTGGACGCCTTCGTCGTCCGCAAGGCGCAGAAGGCGCACGGCATGCAGCGCCGCATCGAGGGCACCGACGTGAAGGGCAAGCGCTGCCTGGTCGTCGAGGACACCTCGACCACCGGCGGTTCCCCGCTGACCGCCGTCGAGGCGGTCCGCGAGGCCGGCGGCGAGGTCGTCGCCGTCGCGACGATCGTCGACCGCGGCGCGGCCGACGCGATCGCCGCGGCTGGTCTGCCGTACCTCACGGGCTACCAGCTGGGCGACCTCGGCCTGTCCTAGCCGACCGGCCGTCCCAGGGGCGCGTCCGAGGGGCACTCCCGAGGGGTGCGTCCGAGGGGCGAGACAACTGGGGACCAAGGTCCCCAGGAGCCCCTGAGTAGGCTCTGACCTGCGGTTTTCTATCTGTCGCCCGACCGGGTGGAGTGTTTCACGTGAAACACTCCACCCGGTCCGGGTGGAGTGTCTCGCGGAGTCTGGAAAGATGGGCCCGACGGCAACGTCGCCCCCAGGTCAGGGCCCGCAATAAGCACACCTCCCGCACATCCAAGGAGCGGACAGATGCCCATCGCAACCCCCGAGGTCTACAACGAGATGCTCGACCGGGCGAAGGCAGGCAAGTTTGCCTACCCGGCGATCAACGTGACCTCGACCCAGACCCTGCACGCTGCGCTGCGCGGCTTCGCGGAGGCCGAGAGCGACGGCATCATCCAGATCTCCACCGGTGGTGCGGAGTTCCTGGGTGGCCAGTACAACAAGGACATGGTCACCGGCGCCGCCGCCCTGGCCGAGTTCGCACACATCGTCGCCGCGAAGTACGACATCACCGTCGCGCTGCACACGGACCACTGCCCCAAGGACAAGCTGGACGGCTACGTTCGCCCGCTGCTCGACATCTCCGCCGAGCGCGTGGCCCGCGGCCTGAACCCGCTGTTCCAGTCGCACATGTGGGACGGCTCCGCCGAGACCCTCGCCGACAACCTGGCCATCGGCCAGGAGCTGCTCGCGAAGGCCGCCGCCGCGAAGATCATCCTTGAGGTCGAGATCACCCCGACCGGTGGCGAGGAAGACGGCGTCAGCCACGAGATCAACGACGAGCTGTACACGACCGTCGAGGACGCGCTGCGCACCGCCGAGGCCCTCGGCCTGGGCGAGAAGGGCCGCTACCTGCTGGCCGCCTCCTTCGGCAACGTCCACGGCGTCTACAAGCCGGGCAACGTCGTCCTGCGCCCCGAGCTCCTCAAGGACCTCCAGGCCGGCGTCGGCGAGAAGTACGGCAAGTCCTCGCCGTTCGACTTCGTCTTCCACGGCGGCTCGGGTTCCACGGCCGAGGAGATCGCCACCGCGCTGGAGAACGGCGTCGTGAAGATGAACCTCGACACCGACACCCAGTACGCCTTCACCCGCCCGGTCGTGGACCACATGTTCCGCAACTACGACGCGGTCCTGAAGGTCGACGGCGAGGTCGGCACCAAATCCAAGTACGACCCCCGCACCTGGGGCAAGGCCGCCGAGGCGGGCATGGCCGCGCGCGTCACCGAGGCGTGCGCGAACCTGCGCTCCACGGGCACCAAGCTCAAGTAGTCGTACTCAGGTAGCACGAAGGGTCCGTCTCCACCGTCTCCGGACGGCGGGGGCGGGCCCTTTCGACGTCCCGTCATCCCCCAGACTGTGGGCATGTCCATTCACCAGAACCTCCTCGGGGGCCCCGCCCCCACCCACCTCCCCGACGAGCCGGGCCGCGAGGCCATCGCCGCAGGCACCCCCGCCGTGGAGGTGGCCGCCGCGCACCCGACCTCCTCCCTCGCCTGGGCGGTCCTCGCCGACGAGGCCTTCGCCGCCGGCCGCACGGTCGAGTCGTACGCGTACGCCCGTACGGGCTACCACCGCGGCCTCGACGCGCTGCGCCGCGCCGGATGGAAGGGCCACGGCCCGGTGCCGTGGGAGCACGAGCCGAACCGCGGCTTCCTGCGCGCCCTGAACGCCCTGGCCCGCGCGGCCGGTGCGATCGACGAGAAGGAGGAGTTCGAGCGCTGCTCGACCTTCCTGCGCGACTCCTCGGAGACCGCGGCGGACGTCCTCGGGGCCTGAGTCCCCGTAGCTCCGGGCGGGTCCCTCCAAGGGGCCCGCCCGGTCGCGGAATGTGACGTACCCCACTGACTATTGAAGCCCGGCCGGAAGTCGGTCTTATGATGCGGACAGGGGACCGGAGCTCCACTCACCTCACCGGAAGGAGCGGACCGCTACCCGGAAGCACGTATCGAGGAGACAGCGATGTCGCACGCCCTTGATGCCTCCGGAGACGGCGGTTCGGACACCCCGAACCTCGACTTCGCCGGCACGACCCCCTACGAGGACTACGTCCAGGCGGACGTCCTCACCCACCTCCAGCACCTGCGCTCGGAAGACCCGGGCGAGATGGTCTTCCTGGTCACGACCCAGGTCATGGAGTTGTGGTTCACGGTCATCGTCCACGAGTGGGAGACGGCCGCGAAGGCGCTCCGCGAGGACCGGATCCCCGTTGCGATGGACGCGCTGAAACGTTCACTCCGCGAGCTGGAGGCCCTCAACTCCTCCTGGCGTCCGCTCGCCCAGCTCACCCCGGGCCAGTTCAACGCGTACCGCGCCGCCCTCGGCGAGGGTTCCGGTTTCCAGTCGGCGATGTACCGCCGGATGGAGTTCCTGCTCGGCGAGAAGTCCGCCTCCATGCTGGTCCCGCACCGCGGCGCGCCGCGCGTCCACGGGGAGCTGGAGAAGGCCCTGCACGAGCCCAGCCTCTACGACGAGGTCCTGCGCCTCCTCGCCCGCCGCGGACTCCCGGTCCCGCCGGCCGTCCTGGACCGCGACCTGGCCCAGCGCTACGAGCCTTCGCCGGAGGTCGAGTCCGTCTGGACCGCCCTCTACGCGGACCCCGACGCCCACCCGGACCTCCACCGCCTCGGCGAGGTCCTCACGGACGTCGCGGAGCTGGTCTGGCGCTGGCGCAACGACCACCTGGTGGCCACCCGGCGCGCGATGGGCGCGAAGACGGGCACGGGCGGTTCGGCGGGCGTGACCTGGCTGGAGAAGCGGGCGACGAAGAACGTCTTCCCGGAGCTGTGGACGGCGCGCAGCCATGTCTGAGCCGACCATGTCTGAGCCGACCATGCCCGAGCCGACCGCGCCCGAGCCGACCGCGCCCGAGCCGACCGCGCCCGACCTGGCGCAGCGCGCGGCGGAGCTCGATGCCGCCGACGAGCTCGGCAAGCTCCGCGAACGCTTCACCCTCCCCGAGGGCCTCGTCTACCTGGACGGCAACAGCCTCGGCGCCCTCCCGGCCGGGGTCGCCGACCGCCTCGCCGAGGTGGTCACCGAGCAGTGGGGCACCCGCCTCATCCGCTCCTGGACCGAGGGCGAAGCCAACTGGTGGAACGCCCCCGAGCGCCTCGGCGACCGCATCGCCCCCCTGATCGGCGCGGCCGCCGGCCAGGTCGTCGTCGGCGACTCCACCAGCGTCAACCTCTTCAAGGCCCTGGTCGGCGCCGCCCGCCTGGCCGGGCCCGGCCGGACCGAGCTGCTCGTGGACGCCGCCACCTTCCCCACGGACGGCTACATCGCCGAGTCGGCGGCCCGGATGACGGGCCTGCGGATCGTCCCGGTGGACCCGTCCGAGGCGGCGGAGGCGATGTCCGCGGACACCGCGGTGGTCCTCCTCAACCACGCCGACTACCGCACCGGCCGCCTCCACGACCTGCCCGCCCTCACCGCGGCGGCGCACGCCGCGGGCGCGCTGATCGTCTGGGACCTGTGCCACACGGCCGGCGCCCTGCCCGTGGGCCTCGACGCGCACGGCGTGGACCTCGCGGTGGGCTGCACGTACAAGTACCTCAACGGCGGCCCCGGCGCCCCCGCGTACCTGTACATCGCCGCCCGCCACCAGCCCTCCTTCGACTCCCCGCTGCCGGGCTGGAACGGCCACGCGGACCCGTTCGCGATGACCCCGTCCTACGAGGCCGCCGAGGGCGTGCGCAGGGGCCGCGTCGGCACCCCGGACATCCTGTCCATGCTCGCCCTGGAGGCCTCGCTGGACGCCTGGGACGGGGTGTCCGTCGAAGCGGTCAGGGCGAAGTCCCTCGCCCTGACGGACTTCTTCCTCGACTGCGTGGCGGCGTACGTCCCGGCGGGCAAGGTCGAGCTGGTCACGCCCACCGGGCACGGACAGCGCGCCAGCCAGGTGTCCCTCCGTACGGAGAACGCCGCCGGGATCATGCGCGAGCTCATCTCCCGGGGCGTGATCGGGGACTTCCGCGCCCCCGACGTCCTGCGCTTCGGATTCACCCCGCTGTACGTCGGTTTCGCCGATGCGGAGCGCGCCGCCCGCACGCTGGGTCACATTTTCGGGTGAACCGGTAGCGAAACGTCACATCACCACGCGGGCGGGGCTACGGCCCCGCCCGCGGCCATATCTCCTCGGCCCGCCACGGAGGGGCCCGTTCCGGCCTGATACGGTCCCGCTCTGCCGGAACACCGGAACACCAGTCCCCCTTGTCCCACGCGTTACCGGAGGTTGAGCCGATGACGGACCCCGCAGTCGAACGGGACGCCGCCGAGGCCGCCTCGGCCTTCTCCCATCCGCCCGTCGCCCCCGACGCGACGGCTGCCTACGGTGAACACCCCGACCAGGTGGTCGACTTCTACGCCCCGCGCGCAGAACACGCGACCGGCCTGCCGCGCTCCGTCCCGCTGGTGGTCGTGCTGCACGGCGGAGCGTGGCGCGCCCCCTACGACCGGCAACACATCACCCCTTTCGTGGACTTCCTGGCCCGCCGGGGTTTCGCCGTCGCCAACGTCGAGTACCGGCGCGGCCGGTCCCGGGCATCGCAGCTCCTGCCCCACCAGGGCTCTGACGGGCCGGTGGCCGGCCGCTGGCCCGAGACCTTCGACGACGTGGCCGCCGCGCTCGACGCCCTGCCGGACCTGGCCGCCGCCTGCCTGCCGGAGGCGGACCCGCGCCGCACGGTGCTGACCGGCCACTCGGCCGGCGGCCACCTCGCGCTGTGGGCCGCGGCCCGGCACGTGCTCCCGTACGACGCCCCGGGCGGCTGGAGGCTGCCCTCCCCGCCGCTGCTGCGCGGTGTGGTGGCACTGGCCCCGATCGCGGACTTCACGGTGGCGGAGGAGCTGGGCGTGTGCGGGGGAGCTTCGGCGCAGCTGCTGGGAGGCGACGGGGTGTTCGGCGAACGCCGCCCGTACGCGGACCCGGCGACGCTGCTCCCGACGGGCATCGCGACGGCGGTGGTCCAGGGGCGCAGCGACATCGTGGTCCCGGAGGCGGTGTCCGAGGCGTATGTGGCGGCGGCCGCGCACGCGGGGGAGATGGTGGGACTGACCCTGCTCGACGGGGTCGGTCACTTCCCGCTGATCGACCCGGCGGCGGACGCGTGCGCGGTGGTCGCTGAGGAGATCTCGCAGCTGGCCTGGTAGAGCCGGCGGGCCGGCACGGTGACATGGGGAGACCGTGGGGGTTGAACACCCCCACGGTCTCGTCGGCTACGGCAGCGAGATGAAGGTCTCGGCCGTTGCCGGAAGGGTGCTGCCGGTGCAGACGTTGCCCGTTGCCGGGACCGTCGTGCCGTCGAGCATCTTGGTCAGGTCCACCGCGACCATCTGGGTCGCTCCGTCATTGACCATGAGGGCGATGGCGTGGCCGCCATTCGGCGACTGGTACGCGATCAGGGTGTGCGGATCCAGGCCCATGGTGAAGCCCCCGCCCGTCTCACAGGTCACCCAGTTGCTGATGGCCGGGGTGGCCCCCGCACCGGATGTCGTCGGCAGCGCGATCGCCGTCAGGGCGTCCCCGCCGAACTCTCCGGTGATGACACCCGTGTGGGTCCCCTGCGCCACCGACGCCGCGGACGCTCCCGCACTCAGGAACGAGCCGGCCAGCGTCTGGACCTGCTCGGGCGCCGTCCACGATCCAGGCGAGCCGGGGGTGAAGACGGCGGTGCTGATGTCCGCGATCTCGATCTGCGAGGGGCTGCTGAACTCGGCGGGCGCCAGGATGATCCCGGTGGAGCAGTCCTCCGCGGCGGAATCGAGTTCACCGCCCACCGACACCGGGTGCTCGAAGAACTGCGGCGAGGTGCTGTTCGCCACGTTCACGATCTCGTAGTTGTTGTCCTCCGCGGGGGACAGGACGATGTTGCGGATGGGATCGACGAGGGGATCCTCGGAGATCTGTCCGCCCGGGTCCCGCGTGGCGAACGGGGTCTCGAACGTGTTCGTCGCGAGGTTGAGGAACTGGAATCCGGCCTGGCCCCCTCCGAGGCTCAGCCCGATCAGGGCCTTGTTGTGCACGGCGTCGATCGAGACGCCGGTGCTCGTCGCGGAGCCTCCGGAGAAGCTGATCATGTCCACGCCCGAATCCGTCAGGGGGTTGGGCGAGACGCTGGGGTCGAGGCCGGTGCCCTTGAGGATGTAGACGTGGTTGTTGTTCGCCGTGGCCACGGACTGTCCGGTCACGGAGTTCGTGGCGATGGAGTTGATGACGTCGTCACCCGTGGGGATCTGCGTGTTGGTGATGCTGGTGCCCTCGACGTTCACCACGTCGATGCCGGTGGCCGTGCTGCTCCACGCCCCCTTGGGGACGTACGCGGTGACGTTGGTCCCGTTCACGTAGGCGGAGAGCGACCCCGACGCCTGACACGATCCCGGAGGGACGACGGGGGTCGCCGGCTGCCCGCAGACCAGGTAGTGGCTGATCGTCGCCGGCTTTCCGCTCGAAGCCAGCGGCGCGTGAAGACCCGTGTCCGAGGGGTAGTTCGGATGACCCGGCGTACCCGTGTAGTCATAGGTGTCGTAGGCCGGAGTGCCCTTGACGTAGACCTTGAAGCTGGGCGAGTTGGTCGTGAAGCTCAGGTACTTGCCCGTCGCGTCGACCATCGCGTTGAAGGTGGTGGGGCCGTTCGAGTAGTTCCTGCTCTGGTTGCCCGGATCCAGGTCCGACGTGTTGATGAACGTCGTCGTGCCCGCCGGACACTTCGTGATGTTCCCCCGTGTGTACGACGGTTGGACGTGGTGCGTGGTCGTCGGCGGTCCGGCGGGAGTCGCCTGTGCCGTTGCGGCAGGGGGGATTGCGACGGAGCAGAGCGCCGTCACGACGCCGAGAGTGCCAAGTGCCCTGAACAGCTGCGCTCGGCCAGTTGTTCTCTTCAACCTAGTCCCTCTTGTGTGGTGGGTCTCCGTGTCGCTGAGACCCTCTGTGTCCCGACCAACCCAGACCCCGTGCCGGCAGCGAACCGGGCGCAGGCCTATACCTGCCTCGTGGCCGCGGTGCCTTGATCTTTGGGAAACCCTGACGCTTTGTCATCGCCCGAACGTGTGCAATGGGGACTTTCCGGCCGGTGGCGCGGGTTGTGGCGTCGTCGGCGTTGGTAGGGAGAGGGCATGCCGTTTCTTCGCGCGAGTGGCCCGAATCTCTACTACGAGGTCGTCGGGGAGGGCGAACCGCTCGTCCTCGTCCACGGATCGTGGAACGACCACACCTCCTGGAAGCTCGCGATCGAGGCGGACGTCCGTGCCTCGTTCCGGGTGCTGAGCTACGACCGCCGCGGACACGGACAGAGCGAGGCGGGCCCGGCGCCCGGGACCCGGAGGCAGGACGAGGACGATCTGGCGGCCCTGATCGAGCAGCTCGGCCCGGCTCCCGCGCACGTGGCCGGCAACTCCTTCGGAGGGTCCACCGCGCTGGGGTTGGCGGCTCGTAGGCCGGAGCTCTTCCGCACCCTCACGGTCCACGAGCCGCCGCTCGCCGCGATCGTGGCCGGCGACCCGGCCGCGATGGAGGAGGTGGGGGCGGCGAGGGCCTCGATCGAGGCCGTGCTCGACCTCGTCCGGAAGGGCGAGAACGAGCAGGGCGCGCGGCTGTTCGTGGAGGAGGTCGCCATGGGGCCCGGCATGTGGGAGCCGGTGCCCCGGAAGGTGCGCGAGACGTTCGCGCACAACGCCCCGACCTTCCTGGACGAACAGTCCGACCCGGACTGGGCTTCACTGGATCTGGACGGGCTTTCCCGGTGCGACGTACCGGTACTGCTGAGCGGCGGCTCGGAGAGCCCGGCCTGGCTGGGGACGGTCCTCGACCACCTGGCGCAGGCCCTTCCCCGGGCCCGTCGTCAGACGCTCGAAGGTGCGGGCCACATCCCGCACCTCACCCACCCCCAGGAGTACGTCGCCGCCCTCACCCGCTTCATCCGGCAGGCCTGACACCGCGGGGCGGGCGGGGTCACCCGTTCGGCATGCGCGCATACGTTTCTTCCTGCGCCGAACGGGGGGCCGGGCGGATCACCCCGCGGGATGCGGGAAGGCCAGGGCTGTCCCGTACCCGCGTAGGAAGCGAAGGCCGACATGAAACCCATCCGCCCCCGCACCCTGGTTGCCCTCGCCAGTGCGCTTCTTGCCGCGGCCCTTCCGGTCTCGGGCCCGTACGCCTGGGCGGGCGGCGGGCCGACGTCGATGATCCGCACCGTCACCCAGGAGCCGGGTCACCCCCTCCTCCTGTACCCCGGCAAGGAAGGGACGGCCGCCGCGGTCTGCCCGCAAGGGACCAAACCCACAGGGGGAGGCGCGAAGGTCGGAAACGACTCCCTGGCCGCGGTCTTCTTCAAAGAATCGGCCCCGAACCTGGTGCGGAACAGCTGGCAGGTGCGGGTCTACAACAGCACCAACGAGGTGCAGACGGTGCATCCCCGGGCGGTCTGCTCGACGGACAGCACCATTACCTACGATGTCGGTCGGGACAGTTCCATTCAGCCCGGGGACTTCAACAGCGCATCCGCCGGCTGCGACTACCCCCGGTACGCGGTGGGCGGCGGAGTCCAGGCCGGCCCCCGCTCGTTCGTCGTGTGGTCGGGCTCCGCCAACATCAGGGCGTGGACGGTGGCGGCGAAGTACACGGACTACTCCCCGGAAGCCCCTGATTCGTACGTCCGGGCGCTCGCCGTCTGCTCCGACTCGGAGCCCAGCTTCAAGACCGTCAAGGTCATTCTGGCGGCCGGAGAGGTGGGCACGGCCCACGCGGAGTGCCCCGCCGGGCAGGTGCCGGTGGGCGGGGGCGGACTCGGCGGCCTCGATGTCCTCCTCACCACCACGATCCCGACGGATACGGGCTGGACGGCTCGGGCCAAGAACAGGAGCTCCGACCAGCGCGCCCTCTTCGCCGACGTGTTGTGCACCACTCCCTGACCGGCGGGCCGTTCCCGTGCGCTGACGCCGCCCCTCAGTCCCACTGCTCGTCGGCGAGGGAGGTGACGGGGGCCGGCTTGCCGATGACAGCCAGGGCGATGAAGAAGTTGATCTGGCCGATCGCGATGGTGAGGGTGGCGAGGGCCTTGTCGTCGTAGTGCTTCGCGACCTCGGCGTACAGCTCGTCGGAGACCCGCTCCTTGCCGTGCGGGGCGGGCTGGAGCGTCGCCTCCGCCAGCGCGAGCGCGGCCCGCTCTGCGTCGTTGAAGCAGGTGGCGTCCATCCAGGAGGAGACGGCGGTGATGCGCTCCTCGGACTCCCCGGCCTTGCGGAGGAAGCTGGTGTTCAGGGTGGTCAGGTAGGTGTTGCCGACGATCTGGCCGGCCCGCAGGTGGACGAGGCTCATCGTGGCGCGCGGCACCGAGCGGTTGCCGGTGGCCCGGAAGAGGGCGGCGCTGATGTCGGCCAGCTCGGGAACGAACTCGCCCGGGTTGGGCATCCGCGAGATGTTGGTGCGGGCGTCGGTGTTCGTCATGTCGCTCTCCTTCGGGTCCGGCTCGTCCGCCTCGTTGGCGTCTCACAGCAATGACGATCGGGAGCTCGAACATGTGACACGAACGGGGGAATCTTTTTCGCAGCGTTCTCCCCGAGGTGCATACCGCAGTACGCTCGATGTATGTCAGGGACTACACGCATCACCGTGACGCTCCCCACCGAGCAGGTGGAGGAGCTGCGCAAGCTGACGGACAACATCTCGGGGTACGTGGCCGAGGCCGTCGCCAGCCAGATCCGCAACGAGCTCCTTGGTCGGTACCTCGACGACCACGAGGCGGAGTACGGGGCCTTCACCGAGGCCGAGATGGCTGAGGCCGAGGCGAGACTCTTCGGCCCTGAACAGAGCGAGGAGCCGGCGGTCGCCGCGTGATGCGATACGTGACCGCGGTCTTGGACTCCGAAGGTCTGTCCGCGCTGATCGAGCAAGACCGCAAGGTGCTCCCGTTGATCCGTCGGCTGCAATCGGCAGGCACCGATCTGGTCGTCTGCGCGAACACCATCGTGGAGGTCAGCCACGCGCGGGTGAACCCCTCCAAGCTGAACTGGGCGCTGTCCGCCGTCAAGATCGAGCCGGTGACCGCTGAGGCGGCCAAGGGGGCCGCGCGACTGCTCAAGGACACGGGGCTGCACGGGCACAAGTACGCCATCGACGCGACCGTCGCCGAGATGGCGCTGCGCCAGCCGGGGCCCGTGGTCATGCTGACGTCCGACGTCGACGACATGCGGGTGCTGTGCGGTGACCGGGTCAGGCTCGTCGCGCTCTGAGGTACGTACGCCGAAGGGGCGGCCGGCGCTGGTGCGCCTGCCGCCCCTTCGGGTCGTACGGGTACCGCCTAGAGGAACGAGTTGATCTCGATCGTCTCGGTGCGGCCGGGGCCGACGCCGATCGCGGAGATCGGGGCGCCCGACATCTCCTCAAGCGCCTTGACGTACGCCTGGGCGTTCTTCGGGAGGTCCGCGAAGGTCTTGGCCTTGGTGATGTCCTCGGACCAGCCGGGGAGGGTTTCGTAGATCGGCTTCGCGTGGTGGAAGTCCGTCTGCGAGTACGGGAGCTCCTCGACGCGCTTGCCGTCGATCTCGTACGCGACGCAGACCGGGATCTCTTCCCAGCCGGTCAGCACGTCCAGCTTGGTCAGGAAGAAGTCCGTCAGACCGTTCACGCGGGTCGCGTAGCGGGCGATCGGCGCGTCGAACCAGCCGCAGCGGCGGTCGCGGCCGGTGGTCACGCCGCGCTCGCCGCCGATGCGGCGCAGGGCCTCGCCGTCGGCGTCGAACAGCTCGGTCGGGAACGGGCCGGCGCCGACGCGGGTCGTGTACGCCTTCAGGATGCCGATGACGCGGCTGATCTTCGTCGGACCGACGCCCGCACCGGTGCAGGCGCCGCCCGCGGTCGGGTTGGAGGAGGTGACGAAGGGGTACGTGCCGTGGTCGACGTCGAGCAGGGTGCCCTGGCCGCCCTCGAAGAGCACGACCTTGTCCTCGTCGAGCGCGTTGTTGATGATGAGGGTGGTGTCGGCGACGTACGGCTTGATCTGCTCCGCGTAGCCGAGCAGCTCTTCGACGATCTGCGCCGACTCGATCGCGCGCCGGTTGTACAGCTTCGTGAGGAGCTGGTTCTTGCCCTCCAGCGCCGCTTCGACCTTCTGGGTGAGGATCGACTCGTCGTAGAGGTCCTGGATCCGGATGCCGACGCGGTTGATCTTGTCCGCGTAGGTCGGGCCGATGCCGCGGCCGGTCGTACCGATCTTGCGCTTGCCGAGGAAGCGCTCGCCGACCTTGTCGAGGGTGACGTTGTACGGCGTGATCACGTGCGCGTTGCCGCTGACCAGCAGCTTGGAAGTGTCGATGCCGCGCTCGTTGAGGCCGCGCAGCTCGGAGAGCAGGACGGCCGGGTCGATGACGACACCGTTGCCGATGACCGGGGTGCATCCGGGGGAGAGGATGCCGGAAGGGAGAAGGTGCAGTGCGTACTTCTGGTCGCCTACGACGACCGTGTGGCCGGCGTTGTTGCCACCCTGGTAACGCACTACATAGTCAACGGATCCACCGAGCAGGTCGGTGGCCTTTCCCTTGCCCTCGTCACCCCACTGAGCTCCGAGCAGCACAAGAGCGGGCACAGGCGTACACCTCTTCCGGATGGGGCATGTCCAAGGTCAGGGGGCGTACGACGATGTACACCGCAGGCTGAGCCGTCGGACCGGTACCCCGGAATAGACGAAGGCCCTGGCGCAATAGCGCAAGGGCCTCTTGCACAAAGATGCTACCCGAGGAAGGACCGAGGTGTCGGCTCCAGAGCCCACCATGAGCCATGCGGGCGCGCCGGTAGGCGGCCTGCTCGTGCTCGTCGACCCGGTCGCCCGCCGTCTTGACGGCGAGTCCGTGCGGATCGCGAAAGATGTTCTGTCAGCGGGAGCCGCGGCGAAAATCTGCCTCCCGGACTCGCCGGAGGAGTTTGCGCGGGCTCTTGCCCGCCGGGGTCATCGCCGGCCGGTGATCGTGGGCGACGACCGCGCGCTCGTACGGGCGGTCGGGCTGCTGTACCGGGAGCGGGCGCTCTCGCAAGGGGCGATTTCGCTGATTCCCGTGGGCCAGCCGGGGTCCCTGGGACTGGCGAGGCAGCTGGGCGTGCCGCTGTCGGCGGTGTCCGCCGCGCGGGCGGTCCTGGACGGGACCGTCGGCATGCGCGACCTGCTGGTCGACGACAGCGACGGGGTGGTGCTGGGCGGGATCGGCATCCCGCCGGTACGGGCCGTGCCGCGGCCGGCCGGGCCGTCGGTGTGGAGCGCGTACCGCTCGCTGGTCCGTACGCTCGTCCGCCCGCCGGTATCGGCCTCCGGCGGGTCCGGGGGGCACCGGCTGCGGGTCGAGGCCGACGGAGTGGTCCTCGCGGATGTGGACCGGCTCGTGGAGGACGTCACCGTGACGGCCCGGGAGGGCGACGGGCTGGCGGACGTACTGGTCCGGCTGGGCGGGTCGGACGGGGGAGCCGGTGGCGGATCGGGCGGATCGGGTGGGGGAGCGGGTGGCGGAGACGGGAGTGCCGGTGGCGCCGCGGACCGCGTGGTGCGGGCGCGGGCGGCCACGGTGACCGTGTCCGGCCCGGACTTCCGCTATCGCGCCGACGCCGCCGTCACGGGCCCGGTCCGGCGCCGCACGTGGACCCTGCACCCGGCGGCCTGGGGGCTGACCCTGCCGCCGCAGCGGTGAGGGGGCCGGGGGGCGGCGTGGGCGGCATGGGCGATCCGGATGGCTCGGGCGGTCCCGGTGGCTCGGGCGGTCCCGGTGGTGGGCCGCCCGGGGAGGGGGCCGTGCGGGACGCGCTCGGAGAGTGGCGGCAGGATGCCCTGCTGATCGGCGTGTCGCCGCTGCTGTGCTGGCCCGCGCTGATCGGGGCGCTGATCACCCGTCCCGCGGCCCTTCGGGTGGTGCTGCTGGTGCTGCTGTGCCTGCCGGTGCTCGTCGCGCTCCGGGAGCTCTACGCGGTCCGGCGCGTGCGCCGGGTCCTCGGGGAACCGGGGCTGCGCTGGACCCCGTACGACGCGGAGGTGCTGCGCGGGGGCGGGCTGCGCGTGGTCCCGCTGGGCCGGAGGGTGCTGCGGCAGCGCGCGTGGACCCGTACCGGCCCGCCGCCCGCGGAGCGGCTCGTGTGGCTGGCCGGGGATCCGGGGCGGGGGGCCGTCGTCTGGGCGCCGGGCGCCCGGGAGCTGGTCAGGGCGCGCGGGCGGTTGCCGCTCGGGCGGGCTCAGGCGCGGGCGGCTGCTTCGATGAGGTCGCAGACCGGGCCGGGGAGGGACGCCAGGGAGGCGTGACTGGCCTTGAGCTCGATGGTCTTGCGGGGATCCATCCGCGCGGCCATGCGGCGCTCGTTGTCGGGATGGATCATGCGGTCTTCGGTGGAGACCTGGTACCAGCACGGCTTCGCGCGCCAGGCGGGTGCGGTCACGCTGTCGCCGAAGGTGGAGCCGAGGGGCGCCTTCTGGGTCACGGCCATGACCAGGGCTTCCTCGGGGGTGAGGTCTTGGGCGAAGCTCTCGTGGAACTTGTCCGGCTTGACCCACAGGTAGCCGTCGGAGTCGGGCGCGATGTTCTCGACGGCCGCCGGCGGCATCTCCTGGGTCAGCCCGCCGGGGCTCTCGCCGGCATCGGGGGCGAACGCGGCGATGTAGACCAGACCGGTGACATTGGGCAGGTCGCCGGCCTCGGTGATGACGGCGCCGCCGTACGAGTGACCGACGAGCAGGACCGGCCCGTCGATCTGCCGGACCATCTTGCGGGTCCGCTCGGCGTCTTCGGCCAGGGAGGTCAGCGGGTTCTCGACGGCGTGCAGGTCGGTGTGGCCGCGGCGGTGGAGCTCGCCGATGACCTTGGACCAGTGGGCGGCGCCGCCCCAGAAGCCGTGGACGAGGACGATGGCGGGGGTGTCGGACATGGATGGATTCCGTTCCGTTCCGGTGCTGTGTCGGGCGGATGCCCCGGGTGCCCCCCGGCTCACGCTAGGCGGCCGGTCTGTTGGCTGCCATGCGGTCGTCCGGCTGCCATGCGGTCGTCGCCCGGTCCGGCCCGTTCAGCCCGTCGGGAGGTTCAGCGTCGCGCGGTGGGTGCGCCAGCGGTCCATCAGGCCCAGCAGTTCCGCCTGCATGAACTCGAAGAACGCCGCCGTCTCGGCGATCCGCGCGCCGGCCGGGGAGTCGGGGCCCAGGCTGGCCGCGCCGTCGCGCAGGGTCTTCTCCCAGAGGGTCAGGATCTGGTCGCGGCGGGTGAAGGTCTCGTACCAGAGCTCGTTGTGCAGCACGTAGCGGTCGCGCCGCGAACCCGGCTCGCGCTCCCGGCTGACCATGTTGACCTGGGAGAGGTACGACACGGCCCCCGACACCGCCGCCGGGCTGATCCGCAGCGCCTCGCTCAGCTCGGCCGAGGTCATCGCGCCGCCGTCGCTCGCGAGCAGCCGCGCGAACACCCGCGCCGCCATCCGCTGCATCCCCGCCTCGGTCAGCTGCGCGGCGAACCGCTCCACGAAGCGGGAGACCGCTTCGTCGTCCCGTGTGTCCATGCCCCGACTTTACGCCGCCATTCTCAATCTTCACAAAATTGTGAAAGAAGCGTACGTTCGGAAGCATGACGAAGGCAATCAGCGTCGCCGGACTCCACAAGGCGTTCGGCCGAACCCGCGCACTGGACGGACTCGACCTCTCGGTCGCCACCGGCGAGGTCCACGGTTTCCTCGGTCCCAACGGCGCCGGCAAGTCCACCGCCATCCGGGTCCTGCTGGGCCTGCTGCGCGCCGACTCCGGCACCGCCGCACTGCTCGGTGGCGACCCGTGGGCCGACGCCGTCGAGCTCCACCGCCGCGTCGCCTACGTACCCGGAGACGTCACCCTCTGGCGCAACCTCTCCGGCGGCGAGGTCATCGACCTCTACGGGCGGCTGCGCGGCGGCGGCTCGGACCGGGGGCGCCGGGCCTCGCTGATCGAGCGGTTCGAACTCGACCCGACCAAGAAGGGGCGTACGTACTCCAAGGGCAACCGGCAGAAGGTCGCCCTCGTCGCCGCCTTCGCCTCCGACGCGGAACTGCTCATCCTCGACGAGCCCACCTCCGGCCTCGACCCGCTGATGGAGGAGGTCTTCCGGAGCTGCGTCGTCGAAGCGCGCGCCGCCGGCTGCACCGTCCTCCTCAGCTCACACCTCTTCAGCGAGGTCGAGGCCCTCTGCGACCGGGTCAGCATCATCCGCCAGGGCCGCACGGTCGAGACCGGCAGCCTCGCCGAGCTCCGCCACCTCACGCGTACGTCGATCAGCGCCGAGCTCGCCGCTCCGCCCAACGGCCTCGCCCACCTGCCAGGCGTCCACGACGTGGAGGTGCGGGGGCTGAGGATCCGCCTCCAAGTCGACACGGACGAGCTGGACGCCGTACTGCGCTCGCTCGCCGCATCCGGCGTGCGCTCGCTGACATCGACCCCGCCGACCCTCGAAGAGCTCTTCCTGCGTCATTACGCGCCGCAGGGCGACGGGGAGAGGGGCCCGGTCCGATGAAGAACCACCAGTCGCCTTCGCTGCCTTCGTTGTCCAGGGGTCGTCAACTGGCCGGTACGACAGCCCTGCTGCGCCTCGCGCTGCGCCGCGACCGCGTGATGATGCCGGTCTGGATCCTGGCCGTGGCCTCGATGGTGCTCGCCGTGCCGGGGTCGCTCGAATCGATGTACGCGACGGCGGCCGAACGGGCCGCCCTGCTCGCCACGATGAACTCCAACGGTGCGCTCCGCGCCCTCTACGGCCCCGTCTTCGGAGACTCGATCGGCGCCCTGACCGCCTGGAAGGGCGGGGTCTTCGCCGGGCTGCTCGCCGGGATCATGAGCCTGGTCATCGTGGTCCGGCACACCCGGGAAGAGGAGGAGACGGGGCGTCAGGAGTTCCTGTCCGCCGCCATGGTGGGGCGCCGGGCCCCGCTCACGGCGGCCCTGCTGGCGGCCTGCGCCGCCGACCTCCTCGTCGCCCTCCTCGTCGCGGCCGGGCTCGCCGGGCGGGGCGCGGGCGGCGCGCTGGCGCTCGGGCTCGGTATCGGAGCCACCGGGATGCTGTTCGCTTCGGCGGCCGCCATCGCGGCACAGTTCACCGAGAGCGCGCGGCTGGCGAAGGGGCTCACGGGGGCGCTGATCGGCGCGGCCTTCGTGCTGCGGGCCGCGGGCGACGCGGGCTCCGCGGACAGCTCCTCCGCACTGACCTGGATCTCGCCGCTGGGCTGGCTGGAGCACCTACGGGCCTTCGCGGCCGAACGCTGGTGGGTGCTCGCCCCGTTCGCGGCGGCCATCGCGGCCCAGACGGCCGTGGCGTACGCACTCGCCGGCCGCCGTGACCTCGGCATGAGCTTCCTGGCGGCCCGGCCGGGCCCGGCGCAGGGGCGGCTCGGCAGCGCCGGGGCGCTGGCGTGGCGGCTGCAGCGCGGAGCTCTGCTCGGGTGGAGCCTGGGATTCCTGGTGGCCGGTGTGGTGTTCGGCGGGATGGCCGACGGGGCCACCCGGCTGGTCGGGGACAACGCCAAGACCCGGGAACTCATCGAACGGATGGGCGGCGCACAGGGTGTTGGCGGCGCGGGCGGACAAACGGGCCTGACCGATGCCTTCCTGGCGACGATGGCCGGGATGCTCGGGCTGGTGGCGGCCCTCTACATCGTCTCGGCGGTGCTGCGCCTGAGCGGCGAGGAGTCGGGGCAGCGTGCGGAGCCGCTCCTCGCGCACGCCGTCGGCCGGCTGCGCTGGGCCGCCGGCCACCTGGCCGTGGCCTTCGGCGGCTCGGTGCTGATCCTGCTGCTGGCGGGGCTGGGCCTGGGCGTCGGCCACGGGCAGGACGTCGGCGCGGCCGTCGGGGCCTGCCTGGCGCAGCTCCCGGCCGTCTGGGTGATCGGGGCCTTCGCGGCGCTCCTGTACGGCGCGGCCCCCCGGTACGCGGTGGCCGCCTGGGCGGTGGCCGGGGCCGCGCTGGCGCTCGGCTGGATCGGCCCGGCGCTGAACCTCCCCCGGGCGGTGCTGGACCTCTCGCCCTTCGCCCACTTGCCGAAACTACCGGGCGCGCAGGCCCTGACCTGGGCTCCCCTCCTGACGCTGACCGCATGTGCGGCGGCCTTCGCGGCGGCCGGCCTGACCGCTCTGCGCCGCCGCGACCTGACGGCCTGACCCGACGCTCGAAAAGTTGTCCACAGCTGTGGACAACTTTTCGGAATCGACGGAAGAGGGCTAGGTCGGGGTCACCAGACGGGTCTCGTAGGCGAAGACCGCGGCCTGGGTGCGGTCCCGCAGGCCCAGCTTCACCAGGATTCGGCTCACGTGGGTCTTGATCGTGGACTCGGCGATGATCAGCCGGTCGGCTATCTCCGCGTTGGACAGTCCCTGAGCGATCAGCACCAGCACCTCCGTCTCCCGCTCCGTCAACTCCCCTGTGGCCGCGGTGCTCGTGAACGTCCGGGTGCCCGAGAGCTTCGCGAACTCGGTGATCAGCCGCCTGGTCACCGAGGGGGCGAGCAGCGCCTCGCCGGCGGCCACCACCCGGACCCCGTCGGCCAGTTGCCGGGCGGAGGCGTCCTTGAGGAGGAACCCCGAGGCCCCGGCCTGGAGGGCCTGGTACACGTACTCGTCGAGGTCGAAGGTCGTCAGGACCAGCACCTTCGCGTTCGCGTCGGCGGCCACGATCGCCCGGGTCGCCTCCAGGCCGTTCATCTCCGGCATCCGGATGTCCATCAGGACCACGTCCGGCCTCAGCGCCGCCACCTGCGCGATGGCCTCGCGTCCGTTCACCGCTTCCCCGGCGACCTCGATGCCCTCCATCGCGTTCAGGAGGACGGAGAAGCCCTCCCGGACCATCATCTGATCGTCGACGATCAGCACCCTGATCGTCATGCCGGATCCTTCACCGGCTCCGGGCGGCTGGTGGGCACCGGTATGTACACCGCCACCTCGTACCCTCCCGCGGCCGTCTCACCGGCCGTCATCTCCCCCTCCAGCATGGCCACCCGCTCGCGCATCCCGGTGATCCCCTGACCGGACCCCGGCGAGGGACGCACGTCACCGGTCGCCGCCTCGTTGACGATGCGTATGCCCAGCCCGCCCAGTACGTACGAGACCTCGACCCCGGTCACCGCGCCCGGCGCGTGCCGCAGGGTGTTGCTCAGGGCCTCCTGGATGATCCGGTACGCCGACAGCTCCACACCGGGCGGCAGCTCCCGCACCGAACCCGTCACCGTCTTGTCCACGCTCAGCCCGGCCTCCCGCACATTGGCCAGCAGCCCGTCGAGCGAGGCCAGCGTCGGCTGCGGGGCGTCCGGCGCCTCGTAGTCCGCGGAGCGGACCACACCCAGCACCCGGCGCAGCTCCGTCAGCGCCGCCACCGCGTTCTCCCGGATGGTGACGAAGGCCGCCTCCAGCTCCGGCGGCGGGTTCTTCACCCGGTAGGGCGCGGCCTCCGCCTGGATGGCGACCACCGACATGTGGTGGGCGACCACGTCGTGCAGCTCCCGGGCGATCGTCGTCCGCTCCTCCAGCAGCGTCCGCCGGTCCCGCTCGACGGCCGTGACCTCGATCTGCGCCGTGACCTGCTGGTCGGCCTGCTTGCGGACGTTGCGGATGCTGACGAGCAGCAGGGCTATCGCCGTGACGAAGAGCAGCGGGCCGAGGCTGGCGTAGTGGCCGCGGCCGAGGAGGGCGAACCCGCCGCCGACGACCAGGGTCACCAGCCACATCCAGCCCGCGATCCGGGGCCGGGTGCGCATCGCCACGATGGTCAGCGTCGCGAGATAGGCGAGGAACGTGCTGGGCGCCCAGGGCCCGCTGGAGCCCCACGGGGTGATGACCGGGAAGCAGAGGTTCACCGCCACCGAGACCCAGAACGCCCCCACGGGCCGCACCAGGGTCATCAGCACCGGGGTGGCCGCCACCAATCCCAGGAACAGCGCGCCCGCCTGGAACAGCTCGTTGGTCACGGTCGCGAAGCACACGATGACGAACGCCGCCAGGCCCACGGCCGCGTGCGGCAGGTGGGGCGCCCTCGCCCGTATCCGCTGCGGGAGCCGGCGGACCACCGGTCCGTCCGTGCGCATCGGGGCCAGCGGACGGTAGGCGAAGGCGTCGGTGAACATGTCCTCGCGCAGGCTCCGGATCAGGCCCGACGCCAGCTGGAACTCGGGTGTCCGGGGGGCCGCCCCGGGGGTCGTCTCGGTCATGCTCCCCACGGTAGGTCCGCAGTGTCCTGGTCCGCGTCGCCGCTGAAGGGGATCTTCCGGGGTCCCTCTCAAGTACTACCCGGGGTACCTCAGTAGCCCGTCGGACGGATCAGACCCGTCTCGTAAGCGAACACCGCGGCCTGGGTGCGGTCCCGCAGGCCCAGCTTCACCAGGATCCGGCCCACGTGCGTCTTCACCGTCTGCTCGGCCAGGACCAGGTGCTGGGCGATCTCCGCGTTCGACATGCCCTGGGCGACCAGCGACAGCACCTCCGTCTCCCGCTCCGTCAGCTCCTCGATCCGCGCCTTCGAGGGCCCCCGCGGGGCCCCCAGCCGGGAGAACTCGGTGATCAGGCGCTTGGTGATGTTCGGCGCGAGGAGCGCGTCACCGGCCGCGATCACCCGGACCGCCTCGGCCAGCTGGTCCGCCGAGGCGTCCTTGAGCAGGAACCCCGAGGCTCCGGCGCGCAGCGCCTCGTAGACGTACTCGTCGAGGTCGAAGGTGGTCAGCACCAGCACCTTCACCGCGGAACCGGGGGCGCAGGTGATCAGGGACGTGGCCTCGATGCCGCCCATGCCGGGCATGCGGATGTCCATCAGAACCACGTCCGGCGCCAGTTCGGCGACCTTCGCCACGGCCTCGGCGCCGTCGACGGCCTGGCCGACGACCTCGATGTCGGGCTGGGCGTTGAGGAGCACGGTGAAGCCCTGTCGGACCATCATCTGGTCGTCGACGATCATCACCTTGATCGGGGCCGTCATGATCGGGGCAGTCATGCTTCCTTCTTCGTCTCGGGGGAGGGGCCGATGGTGTGGGGGGCGGCGGGGTCCATCGGGAGGATGACGCTCACCTCGTACCCCCCGCCGGGGCGGGGGCCGGCGGCCAGCTCTCCTCCCAGCATGCCCGCTCGCTCCCGCATTCCCAGCAGGCCGTGTCCCGCGCCCGGGGACGGCGGAGCCGGCCGGGTGGGCGCGGTGTTGGCGACGCACAGGTGCAGATCGCGGGGTCCGTAGGCGATACCGACCTCCACGCGGGATCCGGGCGCGTGGCGCAGGCAGTTGCTCAGCGCCTCCTGCACGATGCGGTACGCGGTGAGCTCGACGCCCGGGGTCAGCGGGCGCCGGATGCCCGCGATCTCGGTGGTGACGTCCAGCCCGGCCGCCCGCACGTTGTCCACGAGGCCGTCCAACTCGGCCAGGGTGGGCTGCGGATGATGCGGGTTGGCGGGATCGTCCGGGTGCTCGGAGCGCAGTACGCCCAGCACCCGGCGCAGCTCCGTCAGCGCCTCCAGGGCGTTCGCGCGGATGCCCGCCAGATTCTCCTTCAGCTCCTCGGACGGGTTCTCCACGAGGTAGGGGGCCACTTGGGCCTGGATGGAGATCACCGACATGTGGTGCGCGACCACGTCGTGCAGCTCGCGGGCGATCCGGCTGCGCTCTTCGAGCAGGGTGCGCTGGGCGCGCTCGGCTTCGGTGAGGGTCTCCTGCTCGACGAGTTTCGTGCGGGCCAGCCGCGTCGCGCGCAGGGCGTGGCCCAGGAGCCCGGTGAAACCGAAGAGGAGGATGGCTCCCGGGGTGCTGCTCGTGCTGTGTTCCGGCTTGAAGATCGTCTCGGCGAGTCCGGTGTAGGCGATGGCCGCGGAGACGGCCCCGATGGTCACCCGGGGCGGTACGCGCAGGGCGACGAGCAGCAGCACCGGGGCGAAGGCGAAGATCCCGGCGGGCATCCAGGGCCAACTCTGGCCCTGCCCGATGTGGTCGTGGATCGTCCACGCGATGTAGGCCGAGGAGCTCAGGCCGAGCCAGAACCCGGCCATGGGCCGGCGCATGGCGACGATGATCGCCAGGCCGGTGATGATCGGAGGGAACACGAGGGCGGCGCCGCCGACGGAGTAGTGGTCCGCCAGCTGCGACGAGGTGAGGAAGAGGAAGAGCACGGCCAGGTAGACGAGCGCGACATGCGGCAGCCAGGCCAGCCAGCGCGGCCGCGACATCTTCGGGAGCGGGTCGGACTTGAAGTCGAACAGGCTCCGGGCAACACCGCGCACCACGGCCGAGGTTCTGCCGGGGCGGCCGGCGGAGGGCGCCACGGCGGCGCCGCCGCCGGTGGCGCCGGCCTCGGACTTCGTCAAGGCCGATGCCGGGGGCTCGCTTTGCTCGTTCACGCCGTCCAGCCTAGGCATGGATGCTCTCCTTGGCCGTCGCCACCCGGCCGCCGCTCGTCGCGACGATGGTCCCGGTCCCGGAAGATCCGCGCCCGGCACGGCCCTTGGGGCGATGGCCGCCCTGCTCGTAGGACCGGAAGGCGGCCCAGCAGACCGTGAGCGCGGCCGCGAACACCGGCAGCCACAGCAGCCTGGCGGCTATCCATTCCGGAGAGGCGGGCACGGTGTGCAGACCGGGCAGGTCCGTGGAGACCAGCAGCCCCAGGGCGGTGACGGCCATCATCGCGGTCTGGTGCCACAGGAAGATGGTCATGGCGGACAGGTTCACCAGGGCCACCTTCGCCCAGGCCCGCGGCCGGCGCATCGCGCGGGCCAGCGGCTCCCGCACCAGCAGCGCCAGCCCGCACTGGGCCAGGCCGAACGTGACGGCGGCCAGGGTCGGCGGGTTCAGGTTCGATATCGCGTCACCGGGCACACCGACCATGGATGCCGGGTATCCGCCCCAGAGGATCAGCGCGGCCGTGGCCGCGGTGCCGCCGCCCAGCAGCAGGGCGGCCGCCTGCGGCGAGCCGCCGCCAACGGACACCGGCCGCCGGGTGAACGCGCCCCGGGACCAGGCGGCCCCCAGGGTGTAGGGGACCAGCCAGCCGGCGGCCACATTGACCCAGCCGATCCACTCGGGCCCGCCGAGCCCGAACCGCCAGCCGTCGACGAGGGCCACCACGGCCAGCGGCCACAAGGGGTTGAGCCGGGCCACGAGCGGGGTCGCCGCGGTGAGCGCTGCGAAGACGAGGAGGAACCACAGGGGGGACAGGACGAGCTTGAGCAAGGTGTGGACGGTGTCCGTCCCGACCCCGCCGAGCAGCATTCCGCAGGCCGCGACGGTCCAGAGGACGAGGACGGCGGCGACCGGCCGGAACAGCCGGCCCAGCCGCTGCCCGATCCACTGGCCGTACGAGACTCCGCGCCCGCGCGCGGACTCGTAGCCCTGGGCCGCGACATGACCGCCGACCAGGAAGAAGACGGCCAGGGTCTGGAACACCCAGGAGACCGGGGCCAGTGCGCTCATATGGGCCAGCGGGCTGGTGGTCCGCAGGCCGCCGTCGGTGGTCGTGAGCGCGGTGACCAGCCAGTGGCCCAGGACCACGCCGAGGATGGCGAAGGCCCGCAGGGCGTCCACGGCCCTGTCCCGGTGGGCGGGTGTACCGGCGTCGATCCGGTCCGCGAGGACGGACCAGCGGGCGTGGAGCTTACGCGAACGCACGGGAGACCTCCGGGGTGATGGTGGCGGCTGTGGCGGCTGTGGCGGCTGTGGGGGCCGCGGTGGCGGTGGCGGTCGTGGTGGCTGTCGTGGTGGCGGCCGGGGAGGTGCCGAGCACGATCGAGGCCAGGCTGTTCAGGGACTCGGTGTCCGGCTTGAGGTAGTCGCTGTGCCCGCCGGATCCGGCCGCGAAGGGCAGCGCTCCGAAGGCCGGGTCCACCGGGTCGGTGCCGAAGCCGACCCCGCCGAGCCGGACGTGCGGGACGTGCGCGATCCAGTCGTCGGCGCCCCGGCCCGCCCAGACCCGGGCGCCGGTGGGCAGACCGGCGGCGGAGTCGGCGCCGGTGCCCGGGCTGCCGAACAGGGCCATGTCGGTGACCTTGGGGCCGGTCTGGGTACGGGCGCAGACGACGGATCCGTAGGAGTGACAGAGGAGCGAGAGACGGGCGTCCGGGACGGTCAGCCGCTCCAAGCGGGCCAGGAAGGGCCCGAGTTCGGCGGCGGCGGCGTCGGCACGGCCGGTGGTCAGGACGGTCGGGCTGACCGTGCCGGGGGTGTCGTACCCGAGCCAGGCGACCACGGCGGAGCGGCTGTGCTCGGCCTGGAGGCGCTGCTGAAGGACGACGGCCCCGGCGCGGAACCTCTGGTAGGTGTCCAGCGTCGTGTCCGACCCGGGGACCAGGACCGTGACCCGGTCCGCGGTCTCCAGATCGCCGAACACCTCTATCGCGCGGCCCTTTCCGCGGCCGTCGAAGGAGAAGAACCGGGCACCGCCGCCCGCCTCCATCGCCTGGAGCTTCGCGGCGCGGCCGGTGCGGCCTGCGTCGGCGGCCGTCCGGGCGGCCTCGGTCAGGTTCGCGAGGTTGGCGGCGTACCGGTCCGGGAGGGAGGCGGCCTCGGTGAGGGCCGCGGGGGCCGGGGCGGGGACATCGGCGGAAGCGGCGGCGGAAACGGGGAACACGACGGCCGTGGTGACGAGCCCGGCCAGCAGCGTGCGGCGCAGGCGGCCGGTACGGCGGCCGGGGGAGCGGCCGTCGGGACGTGCGGTGGGTCGGCGGGTCATGGTCCGTTCCTTCGCTCGTGCCAGAGGGGGCGGTGCGGCGTTCTTCTCTGGTCACGAAGTTAGGAATCGGGGCCCGTGGTCGGCGTCCCGCTGGAGAGCGGCTTTCGCAAGTAGCTCTCAGGTATGACAGGGGCTACGGGTGAGTCCCAGGGACAAGGGACATCGGAAGGACTACCCCCGGTGGTAGGTCAGCGGTGTGCCGGGCGTGTCCGCGAGCTCCCGTACCAGGCTCCCGTCGGGCAGCGGGCGCAGCGCGCTCGGGCCGTCGGGCGGGCAGGTCGACGGGGTGCCGGGAGTGACGGTGGAGGGGCCCAACTCGACGGTGTCGGGGGCGGCGGAGCGCAGGGGAGCCGTCCAGGAGCAGTCGAGGCCGTCGGCCGACCGGAGGGTCAGGGACATGACGGGGGAGCCGACCGTGCCGGGGCTGAGGGTGAGTTGCCAGGTCTCGGTGTCGGAGGCGGCGTACCAGCTGCCGAGGTAGGCCGGGGAGAGTGCGGCGGGGGCGGGCGTACCGATCGCCGAGGGGGCGGAGGAGGGGGCGCGGGCGGGCCCGGTCGGGGTGGGAGGCGGGGCGCCGGGGGCGTACAGGGGCCGTTCGTCGCCGCTCATGATGGCGTAGACCGAGCCGCCCGCCGCGACGGTGACGACCGCGGCGACGGCGACGAGGAACGCGGTGGAGGGGGACACGGGGACGGAGCAGGAGTCGGGGGCGGGGTTGGGGCCGGGGCCGGGGCGAGAGCCTGGTCGGGACTGGGGGTGGGGTTCCGCTTCCTCTATGTACAGAGAGGGAGTCGGGCGCGCGGGCGCCGCGGGGGCGGGGCGGCGGTCCGGGCCGGCTTCCTCGCGGTCGAGCAGGGCGGCGGCGTGCTGCCCGAGCCGCGCGACCACCTGTTCCGGCAGCCATGGATCCGGGGCGGCCGCCCGGCCCGCGGCGACCCGGGCGAGGACCTCGGCGGGCATCGGGCGCGCGGTCGGCTCCTTGCGCAGGCAATCCCGTACGAGGTCACGTAGTGCGGGTGCTACGTCGTCCAGGTCCGGTTCCGCTTCGGATATGCGCAGCCGGAGCGCGGCGGTGCCGCCGGGCTGCTCGGCGTCGCCGAAGGGCGGGCGGCCGGTGGCGGCGTAGGCGAGGACCGCGCCGAGGCCGAAGACGTCGCAGGCCGGGGTCACGGGTTGGGTGCCGTGGAGTTGCTCGGGGGAGAGGAAGGGGAGGGAAGCGGGGAGTTCGGGGGTGTGGAGGTGAGCGCGGGCGTGGGGGTGGTGGTGCGTGCTCGCCGTGGCGAGGCCGATGAGGCGGGGGCCGTCGATGGTGAGCAGGACGTCGGCGGGTTTCAGGTTCCGGTGGACGAGGCCGGCACGGTGGATGTCCTGGAGGGCGTACGAGAGCCCCTCGGCCAGAACCCGTACCGTGCGGGTCGGCAGCCGCCCGAAGTCGCGGTCGACGGCTTCGCGAAGGCTGGGCCCGGGGATGTAGGCGGTGGCCAGCCAGGGGACTTCGGCGTCGGGATCGGCGTCGAGGAGGGGCGCGGTCCAGGCTCCGCCGACCAGGCGGGCGGCGGCGACCTCGCGGCGGAAACGGGCGCGGAAGTCGGGGTGGGCGGCGAGGGCGGGGCAGATCAGTTTCACGGCGGCGGTGTGGGGGCGGGGCCGGGGCCCGGGGTTCCCGGTGCCGGTGCCGGTGCCGGTGCCGGTGTCGGTGTCGGTTCCGCGGTATTCGGAGCGGGCGAGGTAGACCCGGCCCATGGTGCCTGCGTCGGCATCGGCGCCGGAGCCCAGGCGGGCGAGCAGCCGGTAGGGGCCGATGTGGTGTGGGTCCCGCGGGTGCAGTGGTTCCATGACGGGTTGGTCCTCCCCCTGGGACTCGCCTCGACTCCGCCTGTCCTGACCGTCGCCACCCCGACCTGCGGTTCTTCCGGGCCGACTTGGCCCGCGCCGACCTTACCTAGTGCCGCGGCCCGGCCCGGCCGGCTCGCTCTGCGTGGGGTTTGGTTGGCCCGAACCAGGCCGGCTCTTCCGGCTCTTGGCCGGCCCGCGCCGTCCGGTAGTGCGTCGAGGGACGGCACCGGACGGGGCAGGCCTGACCGGCGGGATCCGGACGAGCCGGCCTAGGCCGGGGAGTCCGGCGGGGGCGGCAAGGTGTCCAGGGCGGCTGACAGGCGTTCCAGGACGCGGACCGTTTCGGCGAAGCCGTCCTCGCCCAGGGCCTCCGCGAGGCGGGTGGCGAGGGTGGCGTGTCCCGGGCCGATGCGGGCGATGGCCGTGCGGCCGGCCTCGGTCGGGCGCAGCAGCTTCGCGCGGCGGTGGGCCGGGTTCGGGACGTACTCGGCGAGGCCCTTGGCCGCCAGGAGATCGGCGATGCGCTGGACGCTCTGCCGGGTGATGCCCATGGCGCGGGCGATGCCGGCGACGGGGAGGGGCTCGTGGAGCACGGCGCCGAGCACTTGCCACCAGGCTGCGGTCAGCCCTGCCGGGCGGGCGAGTTCTTCGGACACGGAGAGGAACTGGCCGTTGAGGCGGAACACGCCGAGGGCGGTGCGGCTCAGGAGGTCCTGCCGGGTGCGGGTGGAGGTTTCCCCCACCCCGCCCCTTCCCGAAACCGGGGGCAAGCCCCCGGCCCCCAGGCCGCCGGCCGGGGCCGCGGCCTTCGGCCCGGTGGGCGGGATGGGTCCCGGTCCCGGGCCGGAGCGGGGGCTCTGACCTGCGGTCGGCTCCCGCCCTGCGGGCTGCTGCGGATCCGCGGCCGGGGCTTGGGATGAGGCCTTCGGTCCGGTGGGTGTTGCGGGTGCCGGTCCAGGCACGGAGCCGGGGCTCTGCCCGGCGGCCGGCCCCCGCCCCGCGGGCTGTTGCGGGTCCGCGGCCGGGGCCGGTCCGGGAACCGGGGGCGAGCCCCCGGCCCCCGCGCCGCCGGCCGGGGCGGAGGCCTTCGGCCCGGTGGGTGGGGCGGGGTCCGGGGCCTGGGCGGAGCCGGGGCTCTGCCCGGTGGTCGGTTCCCGCCCTGCGGGCTGCCGGGGATCCGCGGCCGGGGCCGGCCCCGGCCCCGGATTCGAGACCGCTGTGGTGGGGGAGGCCGGGACCCCGTTCGGGATCGGGGAATCAGGGGCCCCGAACGGGGTGGGGCGGTTAGGCATGGTTCGGCTCCGTGGCGGCCTTCAGGATCGGGTATGCGGTGGGGTCCGAGTCGTGGAAGAGGCGGTACCAGGCGTCGAGGGCTTCCGGGGCGTACACCCCGAGCCGGGCGAAGACCTCGCGGGCGAACGCCACCGGTTCCGTCGGGCCCGCCGTGATCAGGTCGCCGTCGGTGACAGCGTCGGCTTCGGTGTAGTGCGCGGCGCCCGCGTAGCCCGGCTGGCCGCCGAGGTAGAACGGGGCCGCGCTGGTGTGCGTACGCCCGTCCAGGAGACCCGCGCGGGCCAGACCGGCGGTGGCTCCGCAGATCGCCGCGACGGGGACCCCGGCCGCCAGGAACTCCCCGGCCTTCGCCGCGAAGGGGGCCAGCTCCTCGCCCGTGTCCCACAGGCCGGCGCCGGTCAGGATGAGGAGGGACGAGTCCTCGGGGCGCAGCTCGGACAGGGCCAGGTCGGGCTGGATGCGAAGGCCGCCCATCGTGGTGACCGGCAGCCCGGCGGTGAGGGCGACCGTGCGGACCTCGTAGCCGCGCTGGGTGAGGTGCGCGGTGGTGTGGCCCGTCTCCCAGTCGGCGTAGGTGTCGTAGACCGCCAGGTGAATCGGTGCCTTGCCGCTGCCGCTGCCCCTGCCGCCACCGGCCCCCGGCCGGAGGGGTTCCGTTCCGGTCCCGCCGGTCCCGCCGTGGGTGCTGTTCATGCTGCTCGCCTCGCTTCTGGTGCCCTGGAGGGTCCTGGAGACAGAAGAGGTATGACAGCAGGCTGGCATTACGACAGTGTGCTGTCAAGCATCGTTCGTGCAGACAGACTGCCGAGACCCGCCCCCCACCCCCATACAGTCCGCCGATATCCCTCCCCACCTGCGCACTTCTAGCGTGACCGCATGACCCCTCATGTCACCTCGGGTGCCGCCGTCAAGGCCGCCGACCGCGCTCACGTCTTCCACTCCTGGTCCGCTCAGGCCCTGATCGACCCGCTCGCCGTGGCCAAGGCCGAGGGGTCGTACTTCTGGGACTACGACGACAAGCGCTACCTCGACTTCGCCTCCCAGCTGGTCAACACCAACATCGGCCACCAGCACCCCAAGGTCGTCGCCGCGATCCAGGAGCAGGCGGCCACGCTCTGCACCCTGGCTCCGGGCTTCGCCGTCGACGTCCGCTCCGAGGCCGCACGCCTCATCGCGCAGCGGACCCCCGGCGACCTCGACAAGATCTTCTTCACCAACGGCGGAGCCGAGGCCGTCGAGAACGCCGTCCGCATGGCCCGTTTGCACACGGGCCGGCAGAAGGTGATGTCCACCTACCGCTCGTACCACGGCGCCACCGCCGCCGCGATCAACCTGACCGGCGACCCGCGCCGCTGGCCTTCCGACACGGCGGCCGCCGGAGTCGTGCACTTCTGGGGTCCGTACCTCTACCGGTCGGCGTTCCACGCGACCACCGAGGCCGAGGAGTGCGCCCGCGCCCTCACCCACCTCGCCGACACCATCGCCTTCGAGGGACCGGCGACCATCGCCGCGATCATCCTGGAGTCCGTCCCCGGCACCGCCGGGATCATGACCCCGCCGCCCGGCTACCTGGCCGGCGTGCGCGAGCTCTGCGACCGCTACGGCATCGTCTTCATCCTCGACGAGGTCATGTCGGGCTTCGGGCGGACCGGAAAGTGGTTCGCCGCCGAGCACTGGGACGTCACCCCCGACCTGATCACCTTCGCCAAGGGCGTCAACAGCGGCTACGTCCCGCTCGGCGGCGTCGCGATCTCCGCCGAGATCGCCGAGACCTTCGCCACACGCCCCTACCCGGGCGGACTGACGTACTCCGGCCACCCCCTGGCCTGCGCCGCGGCCGTCGCCACGATGACCGCGATGGAGGAGGAGGGCATCGTCGAGCACTCGGCCCACCTCGGCGAGAACGTGATCGGCCCGGCCCTCGCCGAGCTCGCGGAGCGTCACCCCTCGGTCGGTGAGGTCCGGGGCCTGGGCACCTTCTGGGCGCTGGAACTCGTACGGAACAAGGAGACGCGCGAGCCGCTCGTCCCCTACAACGCCGCCGGAGCCGACAACGCGCCCATGGCCGAATTCGCCGCCGCCTGCAAGACGTCCGGGCTGTGGCCGTTCGTCAACATGAACCGCACCCACGTGGTTCCTCCGTGCAACATCACGGAGGCGGACGCGAAGGAGGGGCTGGCCCTGCTGGACGACGCCCTGAAGGTCGCCGACCGGCACACCTCCGCCTGACCTGCCTGACCTGCCCGACCCGCCCGGATCCACCACCCCCGACCAGCGGGAACGACCCTGTGCGGGGCCTCCTCCGAGGCCCCGCACAGGGTCGTGCGCTGTTGAACGATCAAGAAAACAGCGGTACGTCATCCGGATATCGGGCAGTAAATCCAGATAGCGGCCACAAACCGAACGGTTTCGGCCTAGCTGACTGGCCTAAGGTGTCCCAAGCCCACAGATGGAGACGGACCCCTATGTCAGGCAGCGGCGCTGTCACTCGCAACACACTTCGCCAGCAGATCGCGGACGCGCTGCGTGACGAGGTGCTCGCGGGGCGCCTGCCCGCCGGGACCGAGTTCACCGTGAAGCAGATCGCCGAGCAGTACGAGGTCTCCGCGACCCCCGTCCGCGAGGCCCTGGTCGATCTCTCCGCGCAAGGCCTCCTCGACTCCGTGCAGCACCGCGGCTTCCGCGTCCGGGTCTTTTCCGTGGACGACTTCCGGGGCATGGTCGAGGCTCGTACGCTGATCGTCGAAGGGATCTTCCGCCGACTCGTCGAACACGGCACCGCTCCCGGTATGGGCGAGCGGCTGGTTTCGGTGCGCCGTCGGGCGGAGGAGGCACGGCGGACAGCGCTGACCGGCTCACTCGAAGTGCTGATCGGTTACGACCTGCGCTTCTGGAGGGAGCTGAGCGGGCTGGTCGGCAACACGTACATCTCCGAGTTCCTGCACCGGATCCGCGTGCAGTGCTGGGTCTTCGCCGTACCCCACCTGAAGGCCGAACCGCACCTGCGCACCGAGCTGTGGTCGGGCCACAACGAACTGATCGACGCGGTGACCCGCGCGGACGTGGAGGAGGTACGCCGCCTCGTGCACGCGTACAACCAGCACGGTCTGGACTGGGCCGCGGGACTGAAGACGACTACGGCCGGTACGTGAGCGGGGAGAACGGCGTGAGCACAGGCACGGGCGCTGGCACGGGCACGGGCACTGGTACGGGCGTGGGTACGGGTACGGGTGTGGGCGCCCCGGCCGAGACGCCCTGGCTCGGAGCCGTCGGCCTCTCCGTCGTCATCCCCGCCCTGGGCGGGCGGGACGGGCTGGGCGCGACGGCGGCCGCCGTGCGCGAGCACCTCGACGGGCGCTTCGGCACCGGCCCGGGCGACTGGGAGCTCCTCCTCGTCGTCGACGAGTCCGGCGACGAGTCCTTCGACGTGCCCGCCGCGGCCGCCGCCGACCCCCGGATCCGCTTCGTCCGGCTGCGCGACCCCCGCGGCAAGGGCGCCGCGCTGCGCGCCGGGGTGCTCGCCTCCGCCGGTCGCCGGGTGCTGCTCACCGACGCCGGTCTCACGACTCCGCTCGACGAGCTGGCCGGCCTGGAGAGGGCCCTCGAAGAGGAGGACCGGACCGGGACTGCCGTGGTCCTCGGCCGGTCCGGGAACCGGCTCGTCCGCACCCTCGGAATCCCCGGCATACCGGGCTTCCGCGCCGACACCTGCGCCTTCGCCCTCTTCGACGGAGACCGCGCCCGCGCCGCCTTCGGCGCCTCCGCCCTCGACGGCCCGGCCATCGACGCCGAGGTCCTGCGCTGGATCCGCGGCCAGGGCTGGGGCGTGGCCGAGGTACCGGTGACCCGCCGCGAGCCCGCGACCGGGATGGTGAGCGCGACCGGGAAGGCGAGCAGGGACACGGCCACCACCCCCTCCAGCCGCCGCCTCGCCTTCGGCGAACTGCTGCGCCTGAACTCCGGCGGCTTCGCCGTCGCCGCCGCGTTCCTCGCGCTCTCCCTCTACCTCTTCCACGGCCTGTGGGCGGACCTCGACGGCAGCTACCTCGCCGACGCGCTCCAGGACCAGAACCAGTGGGAGTGGTTCGTCGGCGTCACCACCGACAACATCACCCACCTCCGCAACCCGCTCTTCACGTACTCCCAGGGCATGCCCGACGGCGTGAACCTGATGGCCAACGCCACGATGCTCGGCCTGAACGTGCCGCTCATCCCGGTCACCCTCCTCTTCGGCGCGACCGTCACCTTCGCCCTCGTCCTCACGCTCGGCATGGCCGCCAGCGCCTGGGCCTGGTACTGGCTGATCCGCCGCCGCTTCGTGCGCAGCCGCTGGGCCGCCGCCGCGGGCGGGGCGCTCGCCGCCTTCGCGCCGCCGATGGTCTCGCACGCCAACGGCCATCCGAACTTCGTCGTCCTGTTCATGATCCCGCTGATCATCGACCGGGCCCTGCGCCTCTGCGAGGCCCCCCGCGAAGGTCGCGGTGTGACCCGCGACGGGGTCCTGCTCGGGCTGTTCGCGACGTACCAGATCTTCATCGGCGAGGAGCCGCTGCTGATCGCCGCGCTCGGCATGCTGGTCTTCTCGCTCGCCTTCCTCCTCGTCGACCGCCGCCGCGCCCTCGCGGCCGCCCGCCCGCTGGGGGCCGGTCTGGCCGTGGCCCTCGCCGTCTGCCTGCCGCTCGTGATCGTCCCGCTGTACTGGCAGTTCTTCGGCCCGCAGAGCTACCACTCCGTCCTGCACGGGGACAACGCGGGCAACAGCCCGCGCGCCCTGGTCTCGTACGCCGCCCGCTCCCTCTTCGGCGATGCCGAGGAGGCGGGCCGGCTCTCCCTGAACACCACCGAGCAGAACGCCTTCTACGGCTGGCCACTGCTGGCCCTGGGCGTGGCCGTCTGCGTCTGGCTGTGGCGGAGCAAGGCCGTGCGGGCCCTCGCGATCACCGGGTTCGTGACGCTGCTGCTCTCGCTCGGCCCGTGGGTGCCCGTACCCCGCACCGCGATCGTGCTGCCGGGCCCCTGGCGACTGATGATCAAGCTGCCGCTCTTCGAGTCGGTGATCGAGGGGCGCGTGGCGATGGTCTGCGCCCCCGTCCTGGGCATCCTGCTGGCCCTCGCGCTCGACCGGATCGTCCGGACGACGGCGCGCGAACGCCGCGAACTGCGCACGCTCGGCCTGTTGGGCGTCGCGGCCGCGCTGATCCCGGTCCTGCCGCTGCCGCTGACCGTACGGGACCGCGCGCCGGTCCCCGCCTTCATCACCTCCGGGGAATGGAAGCACTACGTCAAGGACGGCGAGGCACTCGTTCCGGTGCCGCTGCCGGACCCGGGCCAGGCGGACGCGCTGCACTGGCAGGTCGAGGCGGACTTCGGATTCCGGCTGGCCGGGGGCTATTTCAACGGCCCGTGGGGACCCGACCGCATCGGCATCTACGGGGCCACCCCGCGCCACCTGTCGAACCTCCTGCGCGACGTCCGCTACGGGGCCCAGCCGCCCGAGATCACCCCGGCCTGGCGGCAGCAGGCCCGGCAGGACCTGGAGTTCTGGAAGGCGGGCGCGGTGATGCTGCCGCGGCAGGACCGGGACACGGAGCTGCGGGACCTGATCACCGGGCTGCTGGGGCGCCAGCCGGAGAAGGTGCTGGACGCGTGGGTCTGGAGGGTCGGGCCGGGGGAGGTCTGACCCCGGCCGTCGGCCCCGGTAGCCGCCCAGGTTCTGCTCACCCCTTCGCGGAGCGTGTCCGGCGCACTACTCTGGCCCGATCGGCGACAAACGACTGATCGGAGGCCGAGTGGCCTGTGACCTGTGGCTGGTCCCCCTTGTCGACGTGCTGTGCCACAGCCCCGACAATCCCTTCGCGGAAGAGATCGCCTCGTACGACAAGGCGCTGGGCGCGGCCGGACTGCCGTCCGTGCCGGTGTTCGCGTACATGCCGGGACTGTCCGGGGACGTCGCCCCGGTGGCCGGTTTCGACTATGACGCCCTGCACTTCCTTCGGCGGGCGTACCTGCTCCAGATCTGCGGGCTGCCGGTGACTCCGGTGGACGAGCTGGGCGGGGACTACGAGCAGCTGCTGGAGATGTTCGAGCCGACGGCGCAGCAGTCGCATCTGGTGTGGCACTACGACCACGCGGGTGCGTACGTTCCCGTGGACTTCGCGGTTCCGCTGGCCAACGAGGAGCTGCTGTCCGGGGGCGGGCCGCTGGGGTCCGCGCAGGGGCTGCTGCGGGAGCTGGCGGTGGTGGCTCCCGCGATCGGGATAAACCCGGCCAATCCGCCGGTGGCGCCGGCGCCGCCCGGTCGGCCGACCTCGCTGGAGGAGCCGGCGGGGCCGATGCCGTACGACGAGAGTCCGTTCGCGCGGGAGCGGCATGTGTGGCTGGGCTTGCACGCGGCGGCTACGCGGAGCCTTGGGCAGGGCTCGATGATCATCTTCAGCTGAGGCGGGTGTCCTGCCGTCTGGTTGTACGGGGCCTCGTGCGGCCGGGGTGGGCGGGGTGCGGGTGGCTCCGCCGGGGGCTTGGCCCTGCGGGGCTGTCCCCTACCCGCCCTTCCACCGTTCCCCGGGCTCTGCCCGGACCCGTACAGACCCCGGGGCTCCGCCCCGGACCCCGCGCCTGAAACGCCGGCGGGGCTGGGGGGTGCGGCGGGGCTAAATCACCTCGGCTGCTCCGGGGGTCTTTGGCGGGGCATGTTGGGGCGGGTGCCCGGGGGGAGGGGGAAGCGGGGTGGGGGGAGGCTGGTGTCCGGGCGGGATGCCGAGCCGTTCAGGGACTGCATCATCAAGGGGGCGGGACCGGTGCGGAACTCCACCATCCAGTCCGCCGTCTCCGAGCGGACCAGCTCCGTGATGTCCTCGGAGAAGCGCCGCAGCACGGTGAGGCACCGCTCGGCGGCCTCGCTCGCGGTGCCCTCCGTCGGGCCCAGGACCTCCCGCACGTTCTCCGAGGCCCAGTCGAACTGCAGGGTCTGGAGCCGGCGCTGCACGGCCTGTGCCGTGGCCACGTCCCGCATCCAGCCCGAGGTCAGGCCGAAGAACCGGTCGCAGGCGAGGCAGGCCGCCGCCAGGAGCAGCGAGAGGTAGCCGTAGGAGGCCGCGCCGGGGGCCGAGCCGGTCAGCTCCAGCAGCGGCATCGCGGCGCCAGTGACCGCGCCCACGGCGGCTCCGGCCCGCAGGATCCGGGCCCCCCGGCGCTTCCACGCACGGTCGGACAGGTACCACTCGGCGGTGCGCAGCGCGTCGGCCTCGACCCGCCGGTAGAGCTCGTCGAGCCGCTCGGCGGGCTCGCCCCAGTCCCCGAGAGGGAACGGCCGGCCGGTAAGGTCGCCGTCCTCTGCGGGATCCCGGGGTGGCCCCTCGGGCTGCATCTCCGGCTGACTCACCCGGGCACTCCCTCTGCCTGCGCTGACGTGTGGTGGTGCGCGTGTGCGCAATGGTGCGCATGCTCTTCCTACCTTCGAATGGGGCGCGATGGGCAACGAATCCCGGGATTTCCGCCCGCAAGGAGGGCTCCATCAGGTACGCGCACGCCTCGTCTCTCACTCGAAAGAGTTGGTCCTCACGGCGTAGGGCGCGGCGCCCGGGGAGCACGTAGGCTCGGATTGGCCAAGCCGCCGGCGCTTGGAACGCACGCGTGGCACCCACGCGACGACGCTACGGAGTGAGTGACCTGTGATTCCCGGTGCGGGCATGCCCGACATGCAGCAGCTGCTCCAGCAGGCCCAGAAGATGCAGCAGGATCTCGCCGTGGCCCAGGAAGAGCTGGCGCGGACCGAGGTCGAGGGCCAGGCCGGCGGCGGACTGGTCAAGGCGACCGTGACCGGTTCCGGTGAACTGCGCGCGCTGGTGATCGACCCGAAGGCCGTGGACCCCGAAGACACGGAGACGCTCGCGGACCTGGTGGTCGCGGCGGTCCAGGCGGCCAACGAGAATGCGCAGGCGCTCCAGCAGCAGAAGCTGGGCCCGCTGGCCCAGGGGCTGGGCGGCGGCAGCGGCATCCCCGGCCTCCCGTTCTAGTCCTCCGCTCCTCCTCCCGAATCGAAAGAAGGCAGTCCGTTGTACGAAGGCGTGGTCCAGGACCTGATCGACGAACTGGGCAGGCTGCCCGGCGTCGGGCCCAAGAGCGCGCAGCGGATCGCCTTCCACATCCTGCAGGCCGAGCCCACCGATGTCCGCCGCCTCGCGCACGCGCTGCTGGAGGTCAAGGACAAGGTCCGGTTCTGCGCGGTGTGCGGGAACGTGGCGCAGGAGGAGCGGTGCAACATCTGCCGCGACCCGCGCCGCGACCTGTCGGTCATCTGTGTGGTCGAGGAGTCGAAGGACGTGGTCGCGATCGAGCGGACCCGCGAGTTCCGGGGCCGGTACCACGTCCTCGGCGGCGCGATCAGCCCGATCGAGGGCGTCGGCCCGGACGACCTGCGCATCCGGGAGCTGCTGGCGCGGCTGGCCGACGGCGCGGTCACCGAGCTGATCCTGGCGACCGACCCGAACCTGGAGGGCGAGGCGACCGCCACGTACCTCGCGCGCATGATCAAGCCCATGGGCCTCAAGGTCACCCGCCTGGCCAGCGGGCTCCCCGTCGGGGGAGATCTGGAGTACGCGGACGAGGTCACGCTCGGGCGGGCCTTTGAAGGAAGGCGACTTCTCGATGTCTGACGCAACGCTGCACGCACTGGGCCAGGATCCGGACGACTTCGCCGTCCAGATCTCGGACCAGATCGAGTCCTTCATCGTCGCGGTCACCGAGGTGGCCAAGGGCGAGGACCCGGACAGCGCGGTGCCCTTCCTCCTCCTGGAGGTGTCCCAGCTGCTGCTGGCGGGCGGCCGGCTGGGCGCGTACCAGGACGTCGTGCCCGACGAGCGCTACGAGCCGGACCTCGGCCCGGAGCCGGACGTGGAGGAACTGCGCGAGCGGTTCGCGTACATGCTGGAACCGGTCGACGTGTACTCCGAGGTCTTCGACCCCTACGAGCCGCGCAAGGCCCCGGTCGCGCACCGGATCTCCGACGACCTGGCCGATGTCGTGGCCGATCTGCGGCACGGGCTGGGCCACTACCGGGCGGGGCGGACCACCGAGGCCCTGTGGTGGTGGCAGTTCTCCTACTTCACCAACTGGGGCCCGACGGCCTCCGCCACCCTGCGCGCCCTGCAGTCGCTCGTCGCGCACGTCCGGCTGGACCAGCCGCTGGAGGCCCTGGACGGGCTGGACACGGACGAGGACCTGGCCGAGGAGGACCTCGCGGAGCAGGCGGGCCGGGTGATGGCCGAGGAGATCGCCGGTCCGCTCGGCCTCGGCGGCGCCAAGTAGCGGGCGGGCCGGGAGTCGCGCGAAAACTCGGCCACCTGCGGGGGAACCCGTTCTTTGATCCTTTCGTCTCATGATTTGGTACGAGGCGGTCGGATCCCGGGCGCTCGTTAGACTGCACCAGCAATGAGACGGACTGAGCGAGGAGCGCACGTGGGCCTTGTCGTGCAGAAGTACGGAGGCTCCTCCGTAGCCGATGCCGAGGGCATCAAGCGCGTCGCCAAGCGAATTGTGGATGCCAAGAAGAACGGCCACCAGGTGGTCGTCGTGGTTTCCGCGATGGGCGACACGACGGACGAGCTGATCGATCTCGCCGAGCAGGTTTCACCCATGCCTGCCGGGCGCGAATTCGACATGCTGCTGACCGCGGGAGAGCGGATCTCCATGGCCCTGCTGGCCATGGCGATCAAAAACCTGGGCCACGAGGCCCAGTCGTTCACCGGCAGCCAGGCAGGCGTCATCACCGACTCGGTCCACAACAAAGCGCGCATCATCGATGTCACGCCGGGCCGTATCCGCACTGCGCTGGACGAGGGCAACATCGCCATCGTCGCCGGCTTCCAGGGCGTGTCGGCGGACAGCAAGGACATCACCACCCTGGGCCGCGGCGGCTCGGACACGACCGCCGTCGCGCTCGCCGCGGCGCTGGACGCCGAGGTCTGCGAGATCTACACCGATGTCGACGGAGTCTTCACCGCGGACCCCCGCGTCGTGAAGAAGGCGAAGAAGATCGACTGGATCGCCTCCGAGGACATGCTGGAGCTCGCGGCTTCCGGTTCCAAGGTGCTGCTGCACCGCTGCGTCGAGTACGCACGCCGCTACAACATCCCGATCCACGTCCGCTCGTCCTTCTCGGGACTGCCGGGCACCTGGGTCAGCAACGAGAATCCGCAAGGGGCAGAGCAGGTGGAGCACGCCATCATCTCCGGAGTCGCTCACGACGTCTCCGAAGCCAAGATCACGGTCGTCGGCGTTCCGGACAAGCCGGGCGAGGCCGCGGCGATCTTCCGTGCCATCGCGGACGCCGAGATCAACATCGACATGATCGTGCAGAACGTGTCCGCCGCCTCCACGGGCCTGACGGACATCTCCTTCACCCTCCCCAAGACCGAGGGCCACAAGGCCATCGACGCCCTGGAGAAGGCGAAGGGCGCCATCGGCTTCGAGTCCCTGCGCTACGACGACCAGATCGGCAAGATCTCCCTGGTCGGCGCGGGAATGAAGACGAACCCGGGCGTCACCGCCTCGTTCTTCCAGGCGCTGTCCGACGCGGGCGTCAACATCGAGCTCATCTCGACCTCCGAGATCCGCATCTCGGTCGTGACCCGCCAGGACGACGTCAACGAGGCCGTCCGCGCCGTGCACACGGCCTTCGGCCTCGACTCCGACAGCGACGAAGCCGTCGTCTACGGAGGCTCCGGACGATGACCGCCGCCCGGTCGGCCCCGGCTCCGGCACTCGCCGTGGTCGGGGCGACCGGAGCGGTCGGCTCCATCGTGCTCCGGCTCCTGTCCCAGCGGGCGGACGTCTGGGGCGACATACGCCTGATCGCCTCCTCGCGCTCGGCCGGCCGCCGGCTGGCCGTGCGCACCGAGGAGGCCGAGGTGCTCGCCCTCACCGAAGACGCCTTCGACGGCCTCGGTGCGGGCGATGTCGCGATCTTCCTCACCCCGGCCGAGGTCTCGGCCCGGTGGGCTCCCGTGGTCACCGCGCGCGGTGTCGTCGTCGTGGACCAGTCCGCGGCGTTCCGGGAGGACCCCGAGGTACCGCTGGTGGTGCCCGAGGTGAACGGGCACGCGGCACGGATCCGGCCGCGCGGGATCGTCGCCGGTCCCGACTCCGTGACCGCCGCGATGATCGCCGCGCTGGGCGCGCTGCACGCCGAGTACGCGCTGGCCGACCTGGCCGTCTCCACGTACCAGGCCGCGAGCGCCGCCGGACGGGCCGGCTCCGAGGCGCTGCGCCGCCAGCTGTCGCTGGTCGCCGGATCCACCCTGGGGGAGCAGCCCGGGGATGTGCGCCGTGCCGTGGGCGAGGACACCGGGCCCTTCGCGGCCCCGCTCGCGCTCAACGTCGTGCCCTGGTCGGGCGAGCTGCGCGAGGGCGGCTGGTCCTCGCAGGAGCTGGCCGTACGGGCGCAGACGCGCCGGATCCTGGACCTGGCGGAGCTGCCGGTCGCGGTGACCTGCGTACTGGTACCCGTACTGGCCGGGCATTCGATGACCGTACGGGCCCGCTTCGAGACCGAGGTGGATGCCGGGCACGCCCGGGAGATCCTGGAAGGGGCGCCCGGGGTGGTCCTCGTGGACGACCCGGCGGCGGGGGAGTTCCCGACCCCGTCGGACGCCGCGGGCACGGATCCGGCCTGGGTGGGGCGGTTGCGGGCCTCGCTCGACGATCCGCGTGCGCTGGAGTTCTTCGTCAGCGCGGACAACCTGTGCCAGGGCTCCGCGCTGAACGCCACACAGACCGCGGAGCTCGTCGCGGGTGAGTTCGCGCATTTCGCTTTGTAGGATCATCAGTGATCCCCTGACCAAGGTGACGACTGCTACGCATGAGGGCAATGGGAACGACGCCGATGAGTCTGCCCCGTGCGTACAACCCTGATGGGGGGACGCGTGTCCAACTGGCGTGGCAGAAGCATTGCTGGACTTCCCGGTCGTACCGGTGCGCACCGGGACGATCCCGCCGCGCCCGCGGACCCGTTCGCTCGGCGGCTTCGCCGTGATCGTGCCCGTTCCGTCGACCGAGACCTCCATAGTTCCGACCCGGGGTGGCCGCGTGCCCGGGCCCCGCGATAGCGCGGAGGCGACCGGGAACACGGGGAGTACTGGGAGCGCCGCGAGCGCCGGGGCCGCCGATGGCGCCGAGCCCGCGCAGGCCGCCGATGCCGCCGAGGTGGTGGCGGGGACCACCGTCGACCACCTCACCGCGACCTACCAGGCCCACTACCGCTCGCTCCTCGGCCTCGCCGCGCTGCTCCTCGACGACACCGCGTCCTGCGAGGACGTGGTCCAGGAGGCCTTCATCCGGGTCCACTCGGCCCGCAGCCGGGTCCGCGACCGGGAGAAGACCCTCGCCTACCTGCGCCAGACCGTGGTCAACCTCTCGCGCTCCGCCCTGCGCCGCCGCATCCTCGGCCTCAAGCTGCTCTCGAAGCCGATGCCGGACATGGCCAGCGCCGAGGAAGGCGCCTACGACCTGCTGGAACGGGACGATCTCATCAAATCCATGCGCGGACTCCAGCGCCGCCAGCGCGAGGTGCTGGTGCTGCGCTACTTCGCGGACATGACGGAAGTCCAGGTCGCCGAGACGCTCGGCATATCGCTCGGTTCGGTCAAGGCGTACGGATCGCGGGGCATTGCCGCGCTGCGGGTGGCGATGGAGGCTGCGCAGTCATGAACGAGCACGAGGACCGGATGGCGAGCGGCGAGGAGCAGGCGATCCACGAGGAGCAGGCGCTCCGGGAGCTGCTGCGCGGGGCCGTCGGCGGGATCGAACCCTCCGGCGACGCGCTGGAGCGGCTGCGGTACGCCGTACCCGCGCGCCGGGCCCGCAAGCGGCAGGTCCTCGTGGCCGCCGCGGCGGCCACGCTGCTGGTGGGGACCGCGGTCCCGGCGGCCCTGCACATGAGCGGGGTCAGGAGCGAGGCCACCGACCACCCGGCCATGGCCGGCCACGGCCAGCAGGGCGCGGGCAAGGAGGACGGGCCCTCCGACCCGCACCAGAACGGCGCCACCGCCAGGCCGAAGACCGCCGCCTCCCCGGGTACGGGCCAGGGCGCGGGCGGCGCCACCGGCTCCGCGCCCGCCCCGTCCCCCTCCGGGCTCCCCAGCACCGGCCGGCCGAACACGGGCCCGGCGGGCGGCACGGTCAACCTGCCCGGCGGCATGCTGCCCCCGCCCGCGGCTCCGGGCGTGCCCGGTTGCAGCGCCGGACAGCTCGGGGTGTCGGGCAGCGCCCGGCCCCCGCAGGCGGACGGCAAGGTCTACGGCAGTTTCAAGGTCACCAACGTCTCCGCGCAGGGCTGTACGGTCCTGGGCCCGGACACCGTGACCGCCGCGGCGGCGGGCCCCCGCCCCGGCCAGGCGGGCTCCGGGGTGGCCGTCGTCGGCCACGCCACGGGCGATCCGGCGACCGGGCTGCTGCCCGACCCTTCGGCGGAGGCCCCGCTGATGCTGCTCGCGCCGAACGCGGCGTACGAGGTCCGCTTCGCGTGGGTGCCGTCGGCGCAGGGCTGCCCGGGGGCGAGCTCCGCGCCGAGCGGCGGTTCCACGGGAGCCAAGCCGCCACAGGGCGGCTCCCCGGAAGCGGCGGCGGGCACGGGCGCGGGCACGGGCGCCGGCACGGGTGCGGGCGCGGCTGCGGCGAAGGATCCGGAGGCCCGGACGGGAACCGGGACGGATCCGGTGGGTGTGGAGGTGTCGCACACCCCCAGTACCCCCCTGGCGGGAGCACCGACCACGCAGACGACGATCCCCGACGCGTGCGGCGGGACGGTCTACCGGACGGGCGTCATCCCGCTGGCGGAGCCGGCGAAGCCGTAGCGCTCGCCCTGTCGGCCGGCCCGGGCTCCGGCTCCTCCAGCAGCCCGGCCTCCGCGTCGCGCAGGGTCTCCACCTCGCGCCGGTAGAGCCGGAACCACATGAACAGCACGAACGCGGCGAAGACGAACCACTCGCCGGTGTAGCCGAGGTTCTGGAAGGCCTTGAGGTCGAGCCCGGTGTTGACCGGAGCCTGCGCCGGCACCGGGACCATGCCGTCGGCCGGGGTCTGCACGGTCAGCCAGGCGTCGTAGAGGCCGTAGGGCACGATGTTGACGAGCGAGGCCGCCCCGATCACGCCGAGCTGACCGGCCGGGAGCCCGCCGGAGGAGTAGACGCCCTTGGTGCTGGAGCTCTCCGAGGCCTGGAGCGCCCCCGTCACCTCGACCCGCCCGGTCGGCGCGGCCGGAGCCCGGCCCGCGTCCGCGGCGCCCGGCAGCCAGCCCCGGACCACGGGGACGGCCTTGCCGGTGTCGGTCTTGAGCAGGGTCAGGACGTAGAAGCCGGACTTCCCGTCGAGCCGCCGCTCGGGGACGAGCAGCTGGTCGGCGTACTCGCCGGAGACGGAAGCGAGCCGTCCGGAGGTCTTCTTGTCCACCGGGAGCAGCGAGTCCAGCGGGGCGGCCGCCCGGTCGGCGGGGCGTGCGCCGGCCGCCTCCTCGTGCGTGGCGACGCGGTCCTCGAACCTGCCCAGCTGCCAGGTGCCCATGAACAGGCAGAAGGGCACGCCGAGGACGACGAAGAGATTGATCCCCCACCACCGCGGGGTCAGGAGAAACCGGTGCACCCCACCACCGTACGGGGGGTGCACCGGTTCACCGGGGCCGGGGCCACCGCCAGGCGGCCGGCGGGGCTACCGCGGCAGGTGCTTCAGCACGAAGTCGATCTCCATCCGGACCTGCTTGATCCGCTCCTCGATCACGAGCGAGCCGTGCCCGGCGTCGTACCGGTACACCTCGTGCTCCGCCCCGCGCGCCGCCAGCCGGTCCACGTAGTTCTCGATCTGCCGGATCGGGCAGCGGGGGTCGTTGACGCCCGCCGCGATGTGCACGGGCGCCTTCACCGCGTCCACGTACGTCAGCGGCGAGGAGGCCTCGAAGCGCTCCGGGACCTCTTCCGGGGTGCCGCCGAAGAGGGTGCGGTCCAAGGACTTCAGCGCCTCCATCTCGTCGTGGTAGGCCGTCACGTAGTCGGCGACCGGTACGGCGGCCAGGCCCACCGCCCAGGCGCCCGGCTGCGTACCGAGGCCCAGCAGCGTCAGGTAGCCGCCCCAGGAGCCGCCGGACAGCACCAGGCGCGCCGGGTCCGCGAGGCCCGAGGCGACCGCCCATTCCCGTACGGCCCCGATGTCCTCCAGCTCGATCAGGCCGACCCGGTGCTTGAGGGCGTCGGTCCACTCGCGGCCGTAGCCGGTCGAGCCCCGGTAGTTGACCCGGACCACCGCGAAGCCGTGGTCGAGCCAGGCCGCCGGGGTCGCGGCGAAGGCGTCGCTGTCGTGCCAGGTGGGCCCGCCGTGGATCTCGAAGACGGTCGGGAAGGGGCCGTCCCCGTGGCCCCGCGGCCGCTGCGCGAGGGCGTGGATCCGCCCGCCGGGACCCTCCACCCACACGTCCTCGACGGGGACCGAGCCGGGCGGCCGGAAACCGGGCGGGTCCAGGACGACCCCGCCCGCCGTCGACCGTACGGCCGAGGGCTCGGCCGCCGAGGACCACTGGTACTCCACCGACCCGTCGGGCCGGGCCGTGGCCCCCGACACCGTCCCGGGCGGCGTGTCCAGCCGTACGAGCTCCCGCGCGGCCAGGTCGTAGCGGAACAGCTCGCTGCGCGCCTCGTAGCCGTGGTCGATCAGCAGCGCGGACCCGTCGGGATACCACTCGGCGCCGACATCGCCCGGCAGGTCGACGGCCAGCTCCTCCTCGGTTCCGGCCGCCACGTCCCACACCATCGGCTCCCACCGGCCGCGCCGCTGGTGCCCGACGAGCAGCCGGGTGTCGCCCGCGACGGGCGCGAAGCCGAGTACCGACAGGCCCAGCTCCTCCGTGCCGCCCTTGGTGTCGTCCAGCTCGGCGACGGTGGCGCCGTCCAGGGTGAGCACGCGCAGCGCGCAGTGCATCGCGTCGCCGTGCTCGGTGTGCTCGACGGCGAGCAGGGTCCCGTCGCGGGACAGGTCGCCGACCCCGGCCGACTCGCGGTGCCGGTAGACGACGGAAGGCTCCGACCCGTCGGGCCGCACCACGTGGATGGTGGTCCCGTCCTCGTCGGTGGAACGCCCGACCACGGTCGTCCCGTCGCGCCCGATGGCCAGCCCGGCGGGGTACGAGGCCTCCAGCCCGGGGGTGGCCGGCTCGTCGGGGCCGCCCGCGAAGGGCTGGCGCACCCAGGTGCCGAACTCGTCGCCGTCGGTGTCGGAGAACCACCAGATCCACTCGCCGTCGGGGGAGAGCGCCCCGTCGGTGGTGCCGTTGGGCCGGTCCGTGGCCTGCCGCTGCGTGCCGGTGGCGCGGTCCCAGGCGTAGAGCTCGAAGGTCCCGGTCGCGTTGGAGACGAAGAGCGACCGGTCGGGCGCGTCCTCGGCCCAGTCGGGCAGTCCCACGCGGGGCGCCCGGAAACGCTTCTCCCAGTCGGGCATGGCGGCGGTTGCGTCGGCGGTGGCGTCAGTCATGCCCCCATGTAACCCGATCGCCCGGGATGCCGACCGGACCGAACGGGCGCAAGGTGGTCTGCGTACGAAGTTTTGTCCGTCCGCCCGAGGAGTAGAGGTCATGGCGAAGAAGGCGCGTACCGGTCAGCACGCCCACCAGGATTCCGAGCGGGCGATGGCGAAGAACACGGCGGCCGAGGCGCGCGCCAAGGCCGCCGTCAGAGATGTGCAGTCCGTCGCCGCGAAGACGCGGGGCATGCAGCAGAAGGCCCAGGCGAAGCGGGGCTGAAACGGCCCGGCGGGCCGGGGCGTGCGCGGGTCGCGTGCGTAGGCTGACGGCATGCGGATGATCGTCCGGGGTGCCCGGCTGCTGCACGGCGAAGGCCCGTACCAGGGTCGTCACGGCCCGCACCGGGGCCTGTACGACGTCGAGGTCGCGGAGGACGGGCGGATCGCGCGCGTGCTCCCGTACGACGATCAGAAGGAACCACCGGCGACGGGGGTGCTGATCGAGGCGCACGGCGGCCTGCTCAGCGCCCCCTTCGTCGAGCCGCACATCCACCTGGACACCGCGCTGACGGCCGGGGAGCCGCGCCCGAACGCCTCCGGGACCCTCTGGGAGGGCATCGCCTGCTGGAGCGAGCGCAAGCGGACCCTGACCCGCGAGGACGTGATCGCGCGGGCCACCGAGGTGCTGCGCTGGCAGGCGGCGCAGGGCGTCCTGCACGTCCGTACCCACTGCGACGTCACCGATCCGGCGCTGACCGCGCTCGACGCGCTGCTGGAGGTGCGCGACCGGGTCCGGGACGTCATGACCCTGCAGATCGTGGCCTTCCCGCAGGAGGGCATCGTCTCCTTTCCCGGCGGCGAGGACCTGCTCCGCGAGGCGGTCCGGCGCGGGGCGGACGTGGTCGGCGCGATCCCGCACTTCGAGGACACCCGGGAGGACGGGGTGGCCTCGCTGTCGATCGCCTTCGCCCTCGCGCAGGAGCAGGGTCTGCGGATCGACGCGCACTGCGACGAGATCGACGACGAGCAGTCGCGCTTCGTGGAGGTGCTGGCCGCCCTCGCGCTGCGTTCGGGGCTGCGCGAGCGCGTGACGGCCTCGCACACGACGGCGATGGGCTCCTACGGCGGTGCGTACAGCTACAAACTCCAGCGGCTGCTCTCGCGTTCCGGGATCAACCTGGTCTCCAACCCCTTCGCCAACCTGGGCCTCCAGGGCCGCTTCGACGCCTACCCCAAGCGGCGCGGCCTCACCCAGGTCAAGGAGATGCTGGCGGCGGGCGTGAACGTGGGCGTAGGCCCCGCCCACGGGCTTGACCCCAGGCAAGCCCCCCGCCCCGGCAAACCCCCCCCCCCCCCCCGCGCGCCGCCCCCCCCCGGCCCCGGGTGTGGGGGGGGGGGGGGGGGGGGGCGCGCCCCCCCCCCCACGACGTGATGGACCCCTGGAACGCGCTCGGCACCGGAAACCCGCTCCAGACCGCCCTCCTCGGGATCTACGCCGCCCAGCTCACGGGGGCCGACGAGATCCCGGTGGCCTTCGAGATGGTGACGGAGCGCGCGGCGCGCGTACTGGGCCTGTCGCCCTCCGAGTACGGCGTCAGGGAGGGCGCCCCGGCCTCCTTCGTGCTCCTGCCGGCCGAGTCGCCGGCGGAGGCGGTCCGCCTCCAGGTCCGCCCCCGGTACGTGGTCTCGCGCGGCACCGTCCTCGCCGAGAACCCGGCGGCTCCGGCCCGGCTGTTGGCCTGGCCGGGAGAGAGGGGCCCGTCGGAGGTGGACTTCCGCCCCGACCTACGCTGACGCCCCATGACCCTTGAGACATGGACTCTTGACGCTCCGTCGGGCCGGGCGGCCCTGGAGATCGCCGCCGAGTACGCGGACGCGGCGCTGCTGAACCACTCCGTGCGCTCGTACGCCTTCGCGGTCGAGTACGCGGACCGCCTCGGGCTCTCGTACGACCGGGAGCTCCTCTACGTCAGCGCGCTGGTGCACGATCTCGGCCTGACCGCGCCCTTCGACAGCCACACCCTCCCCTTCGAGGAGGCGGGCGGGCACGTGGCCCGGGTCCTGACGGCGGGGCTGGGCTGGCCGGCGGGGCGGCGGGCGCGGGCGGAGGAGGTCATCGTGCTGCACATGCGGGACGACGTGACGGCGGAGGAGGACGTGGAGAGCCACCTGCTCCAGGTCGGCACCAGTGCGGACGTCTCCGGCCTGGGCCTCGCCGACTTCGACCGGGCCTTCACCGGCCGGCTCCTCGCGCAGTACCCGCGCCTGGGCTTCGGAGAGGCCTTCTTCGCGCTGGTCGCGGACCAGGCGGAGCGCAAGCCCGAGTGCGCGGCGGCGGCCTATGTGGCGAGCGGCGCGAAGGAGCGCATCGCGGCGAACCCGCTCGACCGGCAGGGCTGACGGCCCGGCCGGCGGAGCTGACGGCGCGCCCACCGGGGCCGGTGCCCCGGTGGGCGGCGCCCGTCGGCGTCGCCACCGCCCGCCGGTGGCCGGCGGCCCGTCCGGTCAGAACAGGCCCAGCGCGTTGTCCAGGGACCAGACCTGCCAGCCCATGGCGAAGAACGCGGCCACGGAGATCAGGGCCATCATCAGGTTCTGCCCCTGCTCGCCCCAGTCGTGGATCATCAGGACCAGGTAGATCAGGTTGAGCAGCAGCCCGGCGACCAGGGCTATCGGGGTCAGGAATCCGGCGATGAGGCCGAGCCCGAGGGCCAGTTCCGCGTAGGCGACCAGGTAGGCCATGAAACGCGGGTAGGGCTTCACGACGAGGTCGAAGCCGCGGGTGACGAACCCCCAGCGGTGCTTCTCGGCCACGCCGGCCGCCCAGCGGATGCCGCCTCCGCCGAACCAGTCCTTCTTGTCCTTGTGCCGCCAGCTCTCCAGCCACCACAGCCCGAGCCCGATCCGCAGAACGGCGACCCATTCGGGTCCGCCGAGCCAGATGGTCCGCATCCTCGGTTCCTCTCCTCGCACATCTCTGACGTCCCTGACGAAATACCTGACGGATCGTCAGTTTCGGGGGAGGAGGGCTCATGTGGCAAGAGGCAGGCAGACGACGGGGACGGACTGGACGAGGTTGTTGCCGAAGCCGCCCCGGTTCCACGGCTGTTCGAGGGGCTGGGTGCGGCCCGAGTCGTCGGTGGCGCGGACCAGGAGGGTGTGGCTGCCCGGGGTGGCCGTCCAGTCGGCGCGCCAGCCCTGCCAGGCGTACGGGTGCGCTCCCCGCGGCCGCACCTCGGCGTCGGCCCAGCCCCGACCCCCGTCGGCGCTGAACTCCACGCGCACGACCGCCCCGTAGCCCGACCAGGCGCGTCCCCGGAGCCGCACGGGGCCGGGGTGCACGACGCGGGTGCGGGACATGAAGTCGGGGAAGCCGGGCGGGATCAGCAGGGCGCGCGGCGCGATCCGCGTGACGGGTTCGCCGTAGTCCTCGGGGCTCTGCTTGTAGCGGTAGGCCACGGCCTGCTGGAACCCCCGGAAGGGCGTGGCGACGAGCTCGACGTCCCGCAGCCACTTCACGTGCGCCATCCCGTACCAGCCGGGTACGACCAGCCGTAGCGGATAGCCGTGTTGCGGGGGCAGCGGCCCGCCGTTCATCGTGTGGGCGAGCAGGACGTCCGCGTCCACGGGCAGCGGCAGGCTGCGCCGGTAGTCCTGCTCGACGCCCCGTTCCACCCCGTGGTCGGCTCCGGTGAACACCGCCTCCACGGCGTCCGACGCGACGCCCGCCTCCGCCAGGACGGTGCGCAGCGGCACCCCGGTCCAGTCGGCCGTTCCCACCGCCTCCACCAGCCACGGCTGGCTGACGGGGCGCGGGGAGAGCCGGGCCCGCCCGTTGCCGGCGCATTCCATGGTGACCCGGCGGGTCACGGAGGGGAACGCGCGGAGCTCGTGCAGGTCCAGTCGCAGGGGGATGCGCAGGTGTCCGTGGACGGTGAGCCGCCAGCTGCCGGACTCGACTTCGGCGAGGGTGTCGGGGATGTCGTAGTGGACCAGTACGTAGTGCAGCCCGGCGGGCGTGACCTCGTAGCGCATGGCCTCCAGCGGCAGCCCGTGGTTGCGCGCGGCGAGCGCCAGCTCGTCCTGGCCGATGCCCTCCCCGGCTGCGGCCACCCGGCCCGGCGCGCCGACCCCGTCGAGGGAGCGCTCCTGCATGTCCTCATGGTCCCGCGGGGAGGGCGGGGCGGCTACTCCGAGTGCGGATCATGGAGCCGGGCGGTATGAATTGATCTGTCCCTTATGTGATCGGAGTGCCGCGTGGATGACTATCCGCTGCTCAACCTGTTCTGGACGATGCTCTGGCTCTTCCTCTGGGTCATGTGGTTCTTCCTGCTCTTCAAGGTGATCACGGACATCTTCCGCGACCACGAGCTGAACGGCTGGGCCAAGGCGGGCTGGCTGGTCCTGGTCCTCCTGCTGCCCTACATCGGGGTCTTCGTCTACCTCATCGCCCGCGGCCGCAGCATGGGACAGCGGGACGTGAAGCAGGCCGAGGAGCGCGAGAAGGCCTTCCAGGACTACGTCCAGAAGGCGGCGGGCGGCGCCCCGCGCCACAGCCCGGCGGAGGAACTGGCCAAGCTGTCCTCCCTGAAGGAGAAGGGCGACCTGACGGCGGAGGAGTTCGACAGGGCCAAGGAGAAGCTCCTGGCTTGAGCCGAGCCGCGTTGAGCTGCTGAGCTGAGAGCGGGGGCCGGACCGTCCTGGTCCGGCCCCCGCTCGCGGGTCAGGCGGCGGACGGGGCTTCGGCTTCGGCGTCCGTCAGGAGGCCGATCAGGGAAGAACGGGCGCGGGCCACGCGGGAGCGGACCGTGCCGATCGGGCAGCCGAGCATGACGGCCGCGTCGGCGTACGGGAGGCCCAGGAGCTGGGTGAGCACGAAGACCTCGCGCCGCTCCGCGGGGATGGCGGCCAGCAGCTCCGCGAGTGCGACCCCGTCCTCGAAGCCCGGCAGGTCGCGGGGCTGGGTCTGCTCGGCGGCGGTCTGCCAGTCGTCTCTGTCGGCGATCCTGGGGCGGGCCGCCTTGTGGCGGAGGCTGTCCACCACCGTGCGCCGGGCTATGGAGAGCAGCCAGGTGCGGGCGGAGGACCGGCCCTCGAAGCGGTGGAGGCTGCCGAGGGCGCGGAGGAAGGTCTCCTGGGTGAGGTCGTCGGCGGACTGCGGATCGGCGCTGAGGTAGGCGACGTAGCGGCGGACATCGCGGTGCAGGGCGCGCACGAACTGGTCCACCGCGCCGGGGTCGCCGTCGCGGGCGGCCAGCGCCAGCAGGGTGACCGCCTCGTCGGGGCCTGCGGTGTCGCGTGCGGGCGCGGATGCCGGTACCGGTACGGGTACGGGGGCGCATGCAGGGGCGTTCGGGCGGGCGAGCAGGGCAAGGGTCATCGCCTGGTGTCCTTCGGGGAATCCGGCATCCGTTGCGTGCTGCGCGGCAGGGCGAGGCGGCAGGACGAGGCGCTGCGAGGCACGACGGGGTACGGCGAGGCGCTACGGGGCGCTACGGGGCACTCGGGCCTGCGGGAGCACGGCGGGACCGGTGAGCGGGTACGGCCCTGCCGGACGGCATGACCGATGCCCGAAGCGCGGTGCGTGGAGCACCTCGTGCTTCGGGGAGCTGGCTGTCAGACGACAGCGGTCCCGAAGGGTGGCCCCCGCGTGGCGAGGGCGTCGGCGAGCAGCAGCCCGCGCGGCACCCGGACCCGGTGGTCCCGGCCGAAGCGGACGCGGGGCCGGTGCGCGGGCGCGGGGAGGGGCGAGAGCAGCAGGAGCGGTACGAGGAGCCGGCCGGCCACGGAGCGCAGGACGCGGAAGGCGCCGCGCTCCCCGTGGGCGAGCCAGAGTCCGCAGACCAGGGCGGCGAGGAGGTGGCCGGCGAGCATGCCGAGCGGGGACATGGAACCCGTGTCGCTGGTGCCGTGTCCGGTCGCCGCCATGTGCATCGGCATCTGCATGGACGTCGGCATCGGCATGGGCATCGGCATGGATGCGGACATCGATGACGTCGTGCCGTGCATGGCGTGGCCGCCCGGGGCCGGGGCGTTGAGCAGGTATCGGGCCCACTGCCGGGCGAGTGAGGAGAAGGTGCCGCCGTGGGGTGCCGCCGCTGCCTGGCCCAGCGCGAACCCGCTGTGCAGGACGGCTTGGACCGCGACGGTCGCGGAGGTGATGGCACCCAGGCCGCGTTCACGGCCGGCGAGTAACCAGCCGGTCGCGGATATCGCGCCGAACGCGGTCGCCATCGTCCACCAGGGGACGTTGGTTCCCGACATGAGGACGTGCCCGAGGGAGGCGAGCAGCACGCAGGTGGCCGCGAACATCGCGGCCCGAAACGCGCGGCAACACCGACCCGGAGTCATGGCGGGGTCATCGTTGCACCGGCCCCGCGGTGGCGACAAGGGACGCCGGATTTTCAGCACGATCGGATAAGCGGCGTGCGAGTGGTGTGCGAGTTCCGTGCGAGTGGTTGTGGCACGCGCCACAACATCCGCTGGGAACTCGGCTGTTCGCGCCTACGACTCCTGCTCCGCAACGATGGGCCGGCGGCGGGGACGGAGTCAGGAATGGCAGGAACGCCACAAGAGTCCCGGGCGGGAGAGGCGGGAGAGGCGGGAGAGACGGGAGGGACCGTAGGGCTGACGGCGCTGCTCGCCGGTGCCATGGCCTTCTCGATGCTCCAGCTGTTCCTGCTCGGCGCGCTCGGGCCCAGGCTGGTGGGGGAGGTGGGTGTCTCTCCCGCCCTGCTCGGTCTGACGACCACGGTCGGGTTCGGGACGGCCACGCTGCTGTCGCCGGTCGGCGGCCGGCTGGTGGACCGGGTCGGACCGCGCCGCTCCCTGGTGCTCCTGCTCTCGGTGTCCGCCGTGGCGCTCGCGCTGATCGGCTCGGCGCCCGGACCCGGATTCCTCCTGGCCGCCGTCGCGTTGGGCGGGCTGCCCCAGGCGCTGGCCAATCCGGCGACCAACAAGGCGATCCTCGCAGCCGTGGCCCCCGACCGGCGCGGGCCGGTGACCGGCATGAAGCAGTCGGGAGTCCAGTTGGGGGCCTTCGCGGCCGGGCTGCCGCTCACGGCGCTGGCCGGTGGCGTCGGCTGGCGCGGGGCGGTGTGGACGGCCGCGGCCACCGCCGCACTGGCGGCGCTGTGGGCGCTGCGCGCACTGCCCGCCGACCCTCCGGCGAAGACGGCGGCTCCGCGCACCTCGCTCGTACCCCGTGGGGCGATCGCCTGGCTGGCGGTGTTCTCGCTGTTCCTGGGCTGTGGGATCGCCTCGGTCAACACGTACGTGGCCCTGTTCGGCGCGCAGCGGCTCGGTATGGGTCCCACCGCGGCCGGCGCGCTCGTCGCGGTGCTCGGGGTCGCGGGCGTCGGCGGGCGGGTGGGCTGGTCGAGGGCGGCCGGGGCGGGGCGCGCCGAGTGGCTGCCGGGCCTGCTGTCTTTGGGCGCGGTGGCGGCCGCCGGACTCCTGGCGGCGGCCCTCTCCGTGCCTCCGCTCGTCTGGGCGGCGGCGGTGGCCGTCGGGGTGTTCGCGGTCTCGGCCAACGCCGTCTCGATGGTGCTGGTGATGCAGCGGTCCGCGCCGGGGCGGGCAGGTCAGGACTCCGCGCTCGTGGCGGCCGGCTTCTTCGCCGGATTCGCGGTCGGACCGCCGCTGTTCGGGCCGCTCGCGGAGGCGGGCCGGTACGGGGCGGGGTGGCTGCTGGTCGCGGCCGAGTTCGCGGTGGCCTGCGCGGTCGCGACGACTTGGGCGGTACGGGACCGGCGGGAGCGCGGGCGTGGCCGTGGCCGTGGGCGTGGGCGCGAGGTGGTTCCGGCATGACCCTGCCGACCTCGCCGACCTCGCCGACCCCGCCGACCCCGCAGGCCTCGCCGTCGTGGGCGGTACGGGCGCTCGCGGACGTCCTCGACCGGGTGGCCGCCACCGCGGCCGAAGCCGGGGAGCGGTTCCCGCTGTACGCCGACCCCGACACGGGCCGCTGGACGACCACCGGCCGGGGCTCGTGGGCCGGCGGTTTCTGGGCGGGGCTGCTCTGGCTCCGCGCCCGGCACACCGGAGCCCGGTCCGACCGGGCGGCGGCCGCCGCGTGCACGGCGCGACTGGCGGGCTGGGTGGACGTGGACACCTCCACGCGGGGGCTGATCCTCTGGTACGCCACCGCACTGGCCGATGAAGACACCGGAGCGCGAGAGCTCCGTACGCGGGCGGCGGCCGCCTGCCTTGCGGCGCTGGACCCGGAACCGGGTGGTCTCGGCCTGGTCCCCTGGGGATCGGCGTTCGGCGGCCCCCGGATGCGGGCCCGGGTGGACGGGGTGCCGGGCATGGTCCCGCTGCTCGCCGCCGCGTCCCCGTCGGCCGCCGCGTCCCACCTGCGACGCCACCTTGAACTGTGCATGGGCGAGGGCGGGGCCGGGGGTTTCGTGCCGGAGCGGGTCTTCGAAGCGGGGGCGGGGTGGCGGGCCTCCGCGGAGCCTTCGGGCGGCTGGAGCCGGGGGCGGGCGTGGCTGCTGCTGGCCGTGGCCGACGCGGCGCACCGGCCCGCCGTGGCCGGGCTGCTGCCGGAACGGCCCGAGGCGTCGGCGCAGCGGCTCGCCGGGTTGTGGACGGGGCCGGGCGCGGCCCTGGTGCCCCCGGCCGACACGGCACGGCCGGAGGGGCCGTTGGACACCTCCGCCGCCGCCGTCATGGCCGTCGCCCTGCTGAAACTCGCCCGGATGCCGGGTCCCCGCGCAGCGGAGTACGAGGAGCGCGCGGTCGCGATGCTGGAACGCCTGACCACCCGGCACCTCGTGCGGGGCAGGCTGCTGGACGGCTGCTACGACGCCGAGCAGGGCGTCGCGGTCCGGCACGAGCTGGTGTGGGGTGACTTCTTCCTGGCGCTGGGGCTGGCCGCGCTGACCGGACTGGCCGACGTCCGGGCCGTCTGACGGGCCGTCCCCCGTCCCGACGCTCCTTCCGCGACGCCCCGTCCCGACGCCTCGTCCGCTACGGCTCGTACGCGCGCAGGATCCGGCGGGACACCGTGGTGATGTGGAGTTCGTCCGGCCCGTCGAGGATGCGCGCCGTGCGGGCGGAGCGATGGAGGGCGGGGAGGGCGGTGTCGGGGCCCAGGCCGGCCGCGCCGTGGATCTGGATGGCCGAGTCCGTCACCCGCTGGAGCATGCGGGCGGCGGCCACCTTGGCCAGGCCCACCTCGATGTGCGCGTCCAGCCCCGCACTGATCCTGGCCACGGCCTCGTGGACGAGCGGGCGGGTGGTGCGCAGGGCCAGGAGCGCCTCGAACACGTGCTGCTGGACGAGCTGGTGCCCGCCGAGCGGGCCGCGGAATCCCGTACGGGCCCCCACGCGCCCGCACATCAGGTCGAAGGCGCGCTGCGCCTGGCCGAGCCAGCGCAGGCAGCGCAGCGTGCGGCCCAGCTGGAGCCGTTCCCCGGCGATGGCGAGGGCCTGGCCGCGGCCGCCGAGGAGGTGGTCGGCCGCCACCCGGACCTGGTCGAACTCGATCTCCCACTGCCCGGACGCGCCCAGCACGGGCAGTTCGCGCACCACCCGGAACCCCGGCGCGGAGGTGGGAACGACGAACAGGGAAAGGCCGGTCCGGTCGCCCGGCTCCCCGTCCGTGCGGGCGAGGACGGTGACCAGATCGGCTTCGGCGGCGTGCGAGATGAACCACTTGCGGCCGCTCACGCTCCAGCTCCCGTCGGCCCGTTCGGTGGCGCGGGTGGCGGTGGAGAAGGGGTCGGTGCCCGGGGTCTCCGGTTCGGTCATGGCGTAGCAGGCGCGCAGCTCGCCGGCCGTCAGCCGCCCGGGATAGCGGGCGCGCACCCCGTCGCTGCCGTGGCGCCACAGCATCGTCGCGTCCAGCAGGGTGGCCGAGCCGAGGGCGGCCGGCCCGTGGTCGCTCGCGCCCTCGGCCTCGGCGAGCAGCGCGTACCGCTCCAATCCGACTCCCTGGCCGCCCAGTTCCCGGGGGATGGGCAGCGCCCACAGGCCCGCCTCCTTCGCCTGGCTCTGGAGCTCGCGCAGCGCGGCGGCCGCCGCCGGGCCGCCCGCGTCCAGTACGGGCTCGCGGGGCATGACCCGGTCCCTCACGAACTCGGCCACACGGGTGCGCAGCCCTTCGAACTCCGCCCGGCTCTGCGCCGCTCGGTCTTCCATCAATTTCCTCCAGGCTGCCGGGAACCCATGGGAACGGCAGTCCGACTGCCCTTCCGTGGAACTGGTCGGGTGCGCACGCCCCTTGGTTCCCGTGGACGGATCACCCGCGGTCCCGGCTCGCCGCCGGGCCGGTAGAAGAGGAGAGGCATGGCGTCACCAGCCGTCACCCGGACCGCTCGCCCGCTCGACGGCCTGCACTTCACCGCCGAGGGCCCGCCCGAGCTCACCGGCCCGCTGACCGAGCACCTGAGGCTGCTGGGGGTCACCGGGGCCGCCGGGGGTCCGGGCCCGGCCGGGCCGGGGGCGGGCCGCGCGGCCCGCGTCACCCTGTCCGAGCAGGGCACCGCCACCGCCAACGCCACGATCGGCTGGTCGGCCGGCCCGGCCGGCTCCGCCGGTGTCACCGACGAGGCGACCGCGCAGGCCGCCACCGGGATCATGGCCGTGCACGGCCGCCGCGACGGCGGCCCCCGCGCTCTCGCCGTCGACTACGCCGTCACCGCCACCGCGGTGCTCACCACACAGGGGCTGCTCGCCGGGCTGCTGGCGCGGGCCAGGGGCGGCCGGGCCCCCGACGTCCGTACGTACGTGGACCGGGCCGGGCTGCTGGTGGTGTCCCAGTACCTCGCCGCGGCCGGGGCGGACGAGGGCGAGGCCGCCGAACTGGCCCCCGGGGGACCGCCCTTCACCTCGGTCGACGGCGTCCGCTTCGAGCTGGAGACCCTCGACCCGGGCGCCTGGGCCGGTTTCTGGCGGGCCCTGGGCGCCCCGGCCGAGGCGATGCGGGCGGGCTGGCGGCCCTTCCAGTTCCGGTACGCCACCGCGTGCGCCCCCTTCCCCGAGGCCCTGCACACCACCACCCGGGCGTGCGGATGGCAGCGCATCCGGGAAGCGGCGGCCGCCTCGGGGGCCGAGGTCTGCCGACTGCGGAGCCTGGCCGAGCGGGCCGCCGAGCACGAGGACGCAGCCCCCTGGCACCTGTCCCCGTACGAGCACGAGCGCCGCCGAAGCCCGCGGACGGCGCCCCGAACCGTCCCCACCCCCGAACGGCCCCTCGCGGGCCTGGTCGTCCTGGAGGCCGGGCGGCGGGTCCAGGCGCCGCTCGCCGCGCATCTGCTGGGGCTGCTCGGGGCCGAGGTCGTCCGGATCGAGCCGCCCGGCGGGGATCCGCTGCGCGGGATGCCGCCCGCCTGCTCGGGGGTTTCCGCGCGCTGGCTGGCGCTGAACCGGGGGAAGCGGGCCGTGGAGATCGACATCAAGTCGCCCGCGGAACGGCTCCGGTTGCGGGAGCTGGCGGCCGGGGCGGACGTGTTCCTGCACAACTGGGCTCCGGGGAAGGCGGCGAAGTTGGGGCTGGACTCCGAGGACCTCGCGGCGGTCAATCCCGGGCTGGTGTACGCGTACACCGGCGGCTGGGGGACCGGCGGCCCGACCGGTGGCCCGACCGGCGGGGCTCCGGTGGACGACTACGCCCCGATGGGTACGGACTTCATGGTCCAGGCCCGTACCGGAGTCGGCGAGGCCGCCCGGCCCGAAGGCGAGGTGCCCGCGCCGTCCCTGATGACCCTGCTCGACGTGATGGGCGGGCTGCTCGGGGCCGAGGCCGTCCTCGCGGGGCTGCTGCTGCGCGAGCGCACCGGGCGGGGGGTGCGCGTCGACTCCTCGCTGCGGGGAGCCGCCGATCTGGTCACCGGCCCGGCCCTGAGCCGGTCCCGGCGCGGGGAACGCGCCCGCCGGCCCGCTGGTTTCCGTACGCCCCTGCGGACCGCCGACGGCTGGATCGCCCCCGCCGACGCGGACGCCGAGGCCTGCGCGGCGGCGGCCGCCGCCCCCGGCTTCGCGGGCCTGTCCACCGAAGAGGCCCTACGAGGGCTTCGCGCGCGCGGCCTGAGCGCCACCGCCGTCACCACCGACCTGGCCGACCTGCACCACGACCCGCGCTTCGCCGGTTCGATCAGCCGCGACGCGCACGGTGCCCCTGCCGTTCCCGACCCCTGGAGCTTCGTATGACCGTCGCACTGCACGATCTGCTGCCCGCAGGCCTGCGCCGCTCCTGGGCGGCCGACGGCACCTGCCCCGACCTCGACCTCTACAGCCTCTTCCGGGCCCGCCGGATCGCCGACCCGCACCACACCGCGATCATCGACGCCAAGGGCGCGCTCTGCTACACCGCGCTGGACCGCAAGGTGCGATGTCTGGCCACGGGTCTGCGGGAGCTCGGGATCGGGCCGGGCGACGTGGTCGGAGTCCAACTCCCCAGCGGGCGCGGCGCGGTCATCGCGGACCTGGCCCTGGCCGCCCTCGGCGCGGTGGCCCTGCCCTTCCCGGTCGGCCGGGGCGGCGGGGAGGCCCGGTGCCTGCTGCGCCGCGCGGAGGCCGTCGCGGTCATCGCCGCCGTGGAGCACCGCGGCAGCCACCACGCGGCGGAGCTGCGGGACCTGGCGTCCGGGCTGCCCGCGCTGCGGCACGTCATCGCGGCGGGACGGGCCGGCACGGAGCCTGAAGGAACGATTCGTCTCTCCACGCTGCTGCGCTCCGACCCGGCCGCCTTCGCGCCCGCCCGGCCCGATCCGGACAGCGCCGCCCGGATCCTGGTGTCCTCGGGCTCGGAGGCCGAGCCGAAGATGATCGCGTACTCCCACAACGCGCTCGCCGGCGGCCGCGGCAACTTCCTCGCCGCGCTGATGCCCGGCGGGACGCGGCCCCGCTGTCTCTTCCTGGTTCCGCTCGCCTCCGCCTTCGGCTCCAGCGGCACGGCCGTCACCCTCGCCCGGCACGGCGGAACGCTCGTGCTCCTGGACCACTTCACGCCCGAAGCGGCCCTCGCGGCGGTGCGCGAGCACCGGCCGACCCACATCCTCGGGGTGCCGACGATGATCCGCATGATGGTCGACCGCCTGGAGGCGGAACGGGGGTACGGGGACACCGGGGCGGCGGACGGGGACGTCGGGGCGGCGGACGGGCGCGGCGCGGGCCGGGTGCCCGCCCCCACCGCGGTGATCCTCGGCGGGGCGCCCCTCGACGAGACCACCGCCGAGAGCGCGGGCCGCGCCTTCGGCTGCCCGGTGGTGAACCTCTACGGCTCGGCCGACGGGGTCAACTGCCACACCGGCCTCGGCGCGACCGGCGACACCCCGGGCGGGGGCGGTGGTGGTGGCGGGAGATCGGGCGCGGGCATCGCGGCCGGGCGGCCCGACCCCCGGGTCGCCGACATCCGCATCGCCCACGCCGAGACGCACGCCCCGCTCCCCGACGGTCAGGTCGGGGAGATCATCGCCCGCGGCCCCATGACACCCATGTGCTACGTGGCCTCCCCCGACCTGGACGCCCGCTACCGCACCTCCGGGGGCTGGGTCCGCACCGGAGACCTCGGCTTCATCGACGAGGACGGGATCCTGCGCCTCGTCGGCCGCCTCAAGGACATCGTGATCCGCGGGGGAGCCAACATCAGCCCGGCCGAGGTCGAACGGGAACTCTCCTCGCACACCCAGGTGCGCGATGTCGTGTGCGTCGGCGTACCGGACGAGTTGATGGGCGAACGCCTCGCCGCCTGCGTGGTCCCGCGCGGTGCGCAGAGCCCCACGCTCGACTCGCTGGGCGCCCACCTCACCCGGCGCGGCCTCGAACGGCGCAAGCATCCCGAGCACTTGCTGGTGGTGCCGGAGCTGCCCCTGACCCCGGCGGGCAAACCCGACCGCGCGGCCCTGCGGGAGCAGCTCGCGCGGTCGGGGGCCGGGACCCGGGCCAGGCTGAGCGCGTAGGCGCGCACGCGGGGCCGGGCGTCACCGCCCGGCCCCTGGCCAAGGAACCCGCCCCGCCTCAGGATCCGCTCATGGCCTTCTTCAGCTCCGCGCCCGCGTTGCGGTAGACGGGGAGCAAGTCCAGATCCTCAGCCGGGTAGTTGACGATCTCCACCTGCTTCGCGCCCGAGCCGGGCAGGACGGGCCCCGTCGACATGTGGGCGTTGTCCAGGACCAGCAGGGGCTTCTTCGCCGACAGGTCCGCCAGCTGGGCCGGGGTGACCGCCTCGGGGCCGTAGGTGCCCACGGTCGTGGCGCCGGCCAGTTTCGCGGACCAGGTGGAGAAGACCTGGCTGATGACCGCCGGGCTCTTCCCGCCGGGCCAGGAGGCCTGGACCTCCTTCGAGACCCGGCCGTACTCGGTGTCGAAGGACGCCGTCCACTTCGCCGCGGCGGCCTCGGTGCCGAACAGCTTGCCCAGGCGGGTGACTTCGGACTTGACCTTGTCGGGGTCGTTGTCGAGGCCCACCTCCACCAGCTGGGCCTTCGAGCCCGCGGCTTCCTTGATCTTCGGGGCGTAGGGCTCGAACGGCGCGTACAGCACGAAGTCGGCCTTGGAGACGGCGACGAGGTCGGAGGGCTTGGGGTCGTAGTCCGGCGCGTGCCGCACGGACTGCGGCACGATCACCTTGACGTCCTCGGCGCCCGCGGCCTTGGCGAAGGCGCCCTCCCAGGTGGTGGTCACGACGACGACCGGCGGCTTGCCGGAATGCGGGGAGGCCTCACCGCCGTGAGCACCGCCATCGTGGCCACCGCCGCTGGCTCCGCAGCCGGTCATGAGGGCCAGCCCCGTACTCAGTGCGAGGAAGAAGGGGACACGGGCAGGGATGCGGACGCGGGATCGCGACGCCATGAGCTAATTCTCCGTTCGGGAACGAGGTGCACCGCGAGGACGAGGATCCCCGCGGTCAGGACGAGGACCGGCCCCGGGGGCCAGTCCAGCCGCAGGGCGATGAGGAAGCCGGTCAGGTTCACGAAGACCCCGATCCCGACCGCCCACCCGGTGATGGACTTCAGTGAGGTGCCCAGCCGGCGCGCGGCCAGGGCGGGCAGCAGGGTCAGGGCGTCGACCAGCAGGGCGCCGGTGAGCTTGATGGCTCCGGCGACGGCGACCGCGACGAGTACGAGAAGTACGGCGGTCAGCGCCCGCACCGGCACGCCCGAGCACTGCGCGAGCTCCCGGTCGTACAGCAGCAGCGCCACTTCGCGCCGCCGCCACCAGAAGAGGCCGGGTACGAGGACGGCCAGCGCCGCGAGCACCACGAGATCGGCGGTGCCCACGGAGAGGATCGACCCCCAGAGCAGCGCGAACGCACCGGAGGCGTTGACCCCGGAGACCGCGAGGACCAGCAGCGCGGCGGCGATCGCCAGGCTCATCAGCAGCCCCATCGCCCCCGACAGCCCGTCCGGGGTACGGGCCAGCGGCGCGACCCCCGCTCCGGCCAGGGCGCAGGCCACCAGTGCGCACAGCATGGGGTCGAGCCCGGTGAGCAGGCCGACGGCGATGCCGAGCAGGGCGACGTGCATCATCGCGAACCGCACCGGCATGATGTCCAGCCCGACGATGACCACCCCGATCACGGGCAGTCCGAGGGCGGCCAGCAGCAGCGCGATGCCCGCCCGCTGTACGGGGACCAGCTCCAGCAGGGTGCCGAGGTCGGCGCCCGCGAGGGTCACGGTGCTCACCGGACCTCCCGCAGCCGTCCGGCGGCCATCTCCAGGACGCGGTCGCAGCGCTCCGCGAGCGCCCGGTCGTGGGTGACGACGACGAGGGTCACGGGCAGCCCGGCCAGTACGTCGGCCGCTTCGTCCTGACCGGCGAAGTCGAGGGCGGCGGTCGGCTCGTCGGCGAGCAGCACTCCTGCCCCGGCGGCCACGGAGCCGATGGCCCGCGCCAGGTACATCCGCTGGAGCTGCCCGCCGGACAGGGTGTGCAGCGGCCGCCCGGTCAGCGCCCCGACGCCCAGCCGGTCCGCGGCCTCGGCGGCGGCGAGGGCGTCCCCGCCGCTGGCGAGCAGTTCGCCGCCGAGCAGTGGGAACCGCCCGGCGGCGGGCTTCTGCGGGATCCACGCGCACGCCCGGCGCCGCCAGGCCGCGTCGGCGTGCTTGGACCCGGCGATGACCGAGCCGCCGGTCATGACCGAGCCGCCGACCAGGATCGAGCCGGTGACCTGCCGGTGCAGGCCGAGTACGGCGCGCAGCAGCGTGGTCTTGCCGGAGCCGTTGGTGCCGGTCAGCGCGACGCGCTCACCGGCCGCGATCTCCAGATCCACGCCGGTCACGGCCTCGACCCGGCCGTGCCGGCAGCCCACCCCCGCCATCCGCACGTCCAGTCCGCCCATCCCGCGCCCTTCCGTCCCGCACGGGCCGTGTGCCGCGCGCGGGGACGTAGTCGCGGGACGGACCCCGCCGGTTCCCGGGGGACCGCGATCGATCTGCCCGGGCGGCCGCGCGGGCTCAGCCCAGGTTCTGCCGGGTCCCCGGGGTCAGCCACTGGAGGCGGTCGGCGAGGCCGGCGGTTTCGAAGGCGGCGGTGATCTGGTCGCGGTCCTCGGCGAAGTGCTCCCACGACTCGTAGTGGATCGGGATGGTGGTGTGGGCGCCGAGGGAGCGGGTCAGGGCCGCGCCCTGGGCGGCGTCCATGGAGATGAGCCGGCCGCCCCCGAAGGCGGCGAAGCGGGCGGCGCCGAGGTGGAGCAGGGCGGTGCCGATGGTGAACCGGCGGGCTATCTCGTCGAGTTCCTCGGTGTAGACGGTGTCACCGGAGATGTAGAGGGCCTCGTCCTCGCCCTCCGCCTGGATCACGAAGCCGACGACGTCGCCGATCGGGCCGTGCAGCGCCGGGGTGGCGGTGATCCGCAAGGTGGTCCCGCGCACGGTCAGTTCGTACGTGGCCCAGGGCGCGAGCCCGACCGCCTGCCCGCCGAGGCGGCCGGCGCCGCTCTCGGTGGTCAGGACGGGGCGGCCGGGGAGCAGGGTGCGCCCGGTGTCGTCCAGGTTGTCGGGGTGGTCGTCGTGGCTGAGCAGCACCGCGTCGATCTCCGGAAGGTCCTCGATCGCGACCGCCGGGCCCACGGTGGAGTTCAGGACGACGGGGCCGATGCGGTACTCGGCCGGCGCCGGGTCGAAGACCGGGTCGGTCAGCAGGCGCAGACCGCCGATCTCCAGCAGGACGGTGGCGGTGCCGATGTGGGTGACGGTGAACTTCACGGGAGTGCTCCAAATCAGGCGGAGGAAGTACGGAAGGAGTACGGGACGGTCAGACGGGTCAGACGGGTCAGGCGGCGGTGCGGAACCGGCTGCGGTACTCGCCGGGAGAGGTGTTCAGACGGTCGCGGAAGACGCGGTGCAGGGACTCCACGGAGCCGAATCCGCAGGCACGCGCGATGTCGGGGGCCAGCCGGGACGTGCGCTCCAGGAGCCGCCGGGCCGCCTCCAGCCGCATGCTCTCGACGAAGGCCCCCGGGGTGGAGCCGGTCTCGGCGCGGAAGACCCGCGCGAAGTGCCGCTCGCTCATCGACATCCGCGCGGCGAGCGCGGGCACGGACAGGTCGTCGTCCAGGTGCTCGCCGATCCAGCGGCGCAGGTCCCGCAGGTCCTCGCGGCTGCCGGCCGGCATGGACAGGGGAACGCTGAACTGGCTCTGGCTGCCGGGCCGCTGGAGGTACATGACCAGGATGCGGGCGACCTTCAGGGCCGTCTCGTCACCGTGGTCCTCGGCCACCAGCGCCAGGGCCAGATCCATGGACGAGGTGATGCCCGCGCTCGTCCACATCCGCCCCGACCTGACGAAGATGGGATCGGGGTCGACCTCCACGGCGGGATGATCGGCCGCGAGCCGTCCGGCCGTGGCCCAGTGGGTGGTCGCGCGGTGTCCGTCGAGCAGTCCGGCCGCGGCCGTGACGTGGGCCCCCACGCAGACCGAGGCCACGCGCCCGGCCCGCGCCCCCACCCTGCCCACCCACTCGACCACCACGGGGTCGACGTGCGGCTCCGGCCCGTCGGGGCCCACCCGTATCCGGCCCGGAACGATCAGCGTGTCGACCGGCCCCCGGGTCGCGTCGAACAGCTCCTCCACGTGCAGCCGTACCCCGGCGGACGTACTCACCGGGCCGATCCGCTCGCCGGCGAAGCGCACCTCGTACCCGGGGCGCCGACCCGCCAGGACGAGGTTCGTCATCGCGAAGACCTCGGCGGGACCGGTCACATCGAGTGCGTCGATCCCGGGAAACATCGCGAACACGACCAAGTGGGGCCCGGAGAGAGGGGAGTTCATGCCCCCAATATCCGCCCCCCGCGCGGGTGTCTGCAATGACACCCTTCTGCAAGATCCGGCCATGCCCGAGCGCACGGAAGGAAGCCGACGTCCGATCGTCGGAGCTCCGGTGAGCCCTTGCCGGTCAGTCCCTGTCGGAGGAGTCCGTGGTGCGTGTCATGTTGAAGGTGAGGCCGCCGGAGACGTCTCGGCTCTGGACCACGGTGGCGCCGCGTTCGACGTTGCCGCCGATGCTGTTGTGCACGTCGCCGCCCGAGGAGCCGGCCCGTGCCCGCTGCCACCACTCTTCCAGCAGCGCACCGAACTCTCCGTCCAGGGCCGCTCGTACGCCGAGGGCGGTGGCCAGTGCCTGCGCGCGCATCGGGTCGGCGGGGTCCGTCTCCAGCGCGGCGACTTCCAGCTCGCCGGAGCTGACCTGAGGCGTGGCTCGCCCGAACGGGCGCCGCACCAGCGCGGCGAGTCCTTGCCACGCCTGGCGTCCGGCTTCGCCGCCGAGACTGCCGGCCAGCGCGGCGAGGGCCGCTGCGGTGATCGGGTCCATGCCGGGACTCCCTCGGTCGGTGACGGGTCGTCCCACCCTAGGTCGGCCTCACGGCCTCCCGTGGTGGTTCCGGCACAACCACGTCAGGACGGCCGTCCCGTCCTGTTGCTCCCTTCGGACTCGCGGCGGGCGCGGAACCCCTCCTTCATCGGCCCGGGTCCAGTACGGTGACCAAGGGCTGGAGATCCCAAGAGGCGGTGGTTCATGAGCGCGCACGACGGTTCGCAGCGCCCGGGGCCGCCGGGGATCACCAACAACCTCCCCGGCAATGTCGAGGGGCAGCTGGTTCAGGCCGGTGTGGTCCACGGTGACATCACCTTCAACTACCACGCAGGGCAGGATGCGCAGCCGGACCGGCGCCCCGACCAGGTCCCGCGGCCGCCGCGTGGTTTCGTCAACCGCCAACAGCCGCTGGCCGAACTGGACGAATTACTCGCGTCCGGCGATACCGTCGGCTGCCCGATCGGCGTCTTCAGCGGTCTCCCCGGGATCGGTAAGACGGCCGCCGCCTGCCAATGGGCCCACACCAACAAGCCGCGGTTTCCCGGCGGACAGATCTTCGTCGACTTCGCGGGCCTGCGTGCGGGCGTCGGCGGGGACGTTTCCGAAGCCCTCGCCATCTGTCTGCGCGCCCTCGGCGTACGAGAGGAGTACCTGCCCGCAGGACGTGCCGACCGCATGGCCCTCTACCGGGACCTGTCCGCCAAGCACCGGATGCTGGTCGTGCTGGACGACGTGACGCACCCGGCACAGGTCACGGCCCTCGTTCCGCAAGGTTCGGGAAGTGCCGTGCTGGCGACCAGCACGTGGCGCCTGGGCGAGCTCGTCCTCGACGGCGCATCCCTGCTCCAGCTCGAAGTGCTCGATTCCGAGAGTGCCCTGGAGTTGTTGTCGGCCCTCTGCGGCGCCCGGCGGATCGCCGAAGAAGCCGAGTCCGCAGCCCGGCTGGTCGAACTCTGCGGCGGCCTGCCCGTTGCCCTGCGCATCTGCGGCGCGCGGCTGCTCACCCACCGCCGCCTCACGATCAGCGCGCTGGTCTCGGAACTGTCCGATGAACAGAGCCGTCTCCGTCGCATCTCCGTGTCCTCAGCCCACGAGGAGCGCACCGTGTCCGCAGCCCTCGAACTGGCCTACCGGGAACTCCCCGAGGCCGCCGCCCGCATGTACCGGATCCTCGGACATCTGCCCGGCCTGAGCTTCGACACCGCCGTCGCCGCGGCGGCGGCCGGACTGCCCACGACGGGCCGTGCCCAAGAGGCACTGGACGTACTGGAGGCCGCCAGCCTGCTCTCGGTCACGGACGACCGCAGGTACGCCCTGCACGGTCTGGTCCGGCTGCACGCCCGCGACACCGCGCGCGCCCTCGATCCGCCCGACACGGAGCGAGAGACGGTCCGCAAGGTGGCGGCCCACTACCTCGCGTTGACCGCCGCGGCGGACCTCGCGGTGCGTGCCGACCGCCTTCGGATCGCCCAACCGGCCGGGACCCGCGGCCCGGGTGCCGACACCGGGCCGTTCGCCGGGGCGACCGACCCCGGCCGTGACGCGGTCAGCTGGCTGGAGGCGGAACGGGCCAACATCCTCGCCGTGCTCCGGGCGGCGTCCGGCTTCGGCTTCGACCGCCCCGTGTGGCAGACGGCCGAGGCGTTCACCGTCCTCTTCCTCCACCACCGCCACCTTGCGGACTGGCGCGAATCCCTTGAGCTGGGTGCCGAAGCGGCCCGGCGCGACCGCGATCCTGCCGCCGAGGCCCGGTTGCGCAGCCTCCTGTCCCGACCGCTCCTCGACCTGGGTCAGGACGAGGCGGCCAAGGCACAACTGGACACGGCCGAGCAGCTCGCCGTGGAGTCGGGTCATCTGGTCCTGCAGGCCTCGGTCCAGGAGTTCCTCGGCCGCTACTGGGACCTGCACGACCCGGCCCGTGCGGTGGACGCGTACCGCACGTCGCTCGCACTCAACACCGAGGCGGGGGAGAAGCGGGGCGAGGCCCTGGCACGGTACTTCCTGGGCTGCGCGCAGAGCGCGGCCGGCGACCACGCCACGGCCCTCACCGCCCTGGCCCGGGCCCGGGAGGCGTTCCTCTCCCTGGGCGACGAGCGGATGGCGGCGCGATCCCTGGCCGACACCGGCCGGGTCCTGGCCCGTACCGGTGCGCGCGCGGAGGCAGCGGCCGCCCTGTCCCGGGCCGCCGCCGACCTGCACGAGGGTGAGGCCTCGCACTACGAGGCCCGGGCCTTGGAAGACCTGGCAGACCTGCTGGACGATCCGGAAGAGTCCAGGAGCTGCTTGCGCCGTGCTCTCGCGGTCTACGAAGAGGGCGGCAGCCCCCGGGCCACGGCGGTCCTGGCCCGGCTCACCGCCGGCTGATCCGCGGCGGGCGGCGCCGTACGGAGCAACAGCCGCTGCCTCTGTGTGCCGTGGACCACGACGACCGCGGTGGCGTCCAGAGGAACGCCGAGCCGCAGGCACACGTAGACCGCCGCCGCGGCCGTACCGGGGTCAGTGCTCGGCCCCTCCGCAGCACTGACCTGGATGAGCCGCCCGTCGCGCATCCCGACGGCGCAGCCGTCCTCAACGGGCAGCGCGGCGATCCGAGCCCCTGGGAACTCGTCCAGGAGGGACTCCAGGCGCTGCCGTCCCGCGTCGGACGGCAGGACCTCCGACGCCGAGCAGACGACGGTGGCGCTTTCGGTGAGACGCGTGTCCGGCTCGTCGACATCGCAGGCCAGGTGCCAGAACGCGGTGGCGCTCTCCGACGTCTCTCCGGCCAGCGCGGCGGGGAAGCGGCGCGTCTCCACCCGGAGTTCGCCCTCGGCGCCCCGTACGACGGAGGTGTGCACCATCAGCGACCGCGTCCGGCGGATGTCCGGGGCCGGGATCGGGAAGGCGCGCGGACCACGGCTCGGCTGCTTCGGCCGGGGAAGGCCGAGGAGGCGGTAGACCAGCCCCCGCAGCCTCGGCAGGGCCCGGCCGGGTTCGGCGAAGGCCGCCGCGCTGACCAGGGCGTACCGGTCCGCCCTGTGATCAGCCACCGCCGCCTCCACCTGCGCGAGCAGCGGCCGGCCCTCCTCCAGCCGCCCCGCGGCCGTACGCAGCGCGTACCCGGCGGTCCCGGGAACGGCCTCCGATCCGAACGCGCCGAGCAGTACGGGACGTCCGAGCGCCGCTCCGTACAGCGTCACGGACCCGTGGTCCCCGATCACCAAGTCCGAAGCCACCAAGGCCTGCTGCCAGCCGTCCGTGGGATCGACGGCGATCAGTCCGGCCTCCAGAGCGCTCTGCTGCATGACCCGGACCTGCCAGGCTCCATGCCCCGACCAGACATTCGGGTGCAGCACCAGCGCCACCCGGAACTCGTCGGCCGGCAGTTGGGCCAGCAGATCCGCCGGAAGCCCCGGCGACGACCCTGCCAGCGACTCCTCGCCCCAGGTCGAACTCACCAGGACCAGCTGCTGCCCCGGAACCAGGCCGAGGGTCGCACGGTAGCGTTCTCGCCACCGGACGCTCGCCCGGATCCGGTCGAGACACGGGTCGCCGACCAGCACCGTCCTCCCGGCCGTGCCGGGATGGGCGGCTGCGAGCTGGGACTCCTGGTCGGGATGGGACACCGCGAGCCAAGCCCGCCGGGCCGCCAGCAAGTCGTCGTGCGCCAGCCCGGAGAGGCGGGTGCCCGGTCCGGCGGAATCGGGAACCTGCTTCTGGAACCCGACCCCGTGCGGAAGCACCAGCACCGGATAGTCGCCGGGCGGCACCTTGATGTTCTCGGAGGCGGAGATGAGCAGGTCGGGCGCGATCTCCGCGAGTTGGGGCCACGGGAGCGTGCGGCAGCCCAGCGACCGGAGCAGGTCGAGCACGCCGTCGTTGAAAGCGGACGTGGGGTCGTACGCGAACACCACTGTGATCCGCGGATCGTCGTGCAGGATCTCGGGCACCACGTCCAGCACGCGCACCAGCGACGTCACCGTCCGCGCGGCGACCACGACCGTCCGCTCGCCACCGAAGGTCCGCCAGCGTGCGGCGTCGGGCCCCACGGGGACGAGAATGCGCTCGTCGGACTCCATCGCGTACCTCCGCCCGAGGGCAGGATGGCACACAACCAGGTCAGAGGCCTCCCGGCTCCCGGCTCCCGGCTCCCGGCTCCCGGCTCCCGGCTCCCGGCTCCCGGCTGGCCATTTAGCATGCTCGTGGGTGCTTGGCAACCGCGTCACCACCTTCTTCCCCCGGAAGGCTACTTGCCAGCCGGCAACCGGCGCTGTCCAGAAGGTCCTCATGGGCGGGCACATGGGACGCTTTCCGGTGTGCCGGTCCGCGTCCGCACGTGTTGACCTGCAGCGATTCGTAACTGCACCATGAGGGGGTGGCCATGCGCGTGAACAAGGGGACGAGCCCGACGGACCGGAAGGTCTACGGGCTGATCTACCGGAATCCCGCCTGGGCCCTTGAGGCAGTGGCCGCGGAGGCCGGGTGTTCGGTCGCCGAGGCGGAGCAGGTGTGCGACCGGCTGAGCGGGATGGGGCTGCTCTCGCCGGCGCCCGCCTCACCCTGCGGTTACGCGACCGTCGACCCCGATGCCGCCCTGGCCCGCCTCTTCTCGGCGGAGGAGCGGCAGACCGCCGCACATCTGCGGCACCTGTCGGACATCCGGTCCTCGATCTCGTCCCTGGTCCACGACTTCTCCGAGCTGCGCGGTGAGCGGCGCGAGGCCGTCGAGATCGAGACGCTGGCCACCCCGGCTCTGGTCAACGCCTTCCTGGACGATGCCGGAAGCATGGCCAGGACGCGGCTGCGCGCGATGCATCCCGGTGGGCCGCCGCCCGAGGACCTCATGGACGACATGCTGCTGAGGGACAAGGAGATGGAGGGCCGGGGCATCAGCGTGGAAGGGCTGTACCTGCGGCGCACCGCCGAGATCCCCTACATGAGCGCCTACCTGGTGGACGCCGTGCGCCCGGGCCGGGAGGCGCGTACGGCGGAGTACCTGCCGCTGCGCATGATCCTCTTCGACGACGACCTCGCCGTGCTGCCCATCGATCCGCAGGACAGCAGCCAGGGAGCCTTCGCGATCCACGGCGAGGCACTCGTCAGGTCGCTGCACGCGCTGTACGACTACTGCTGGCACAACGCCACACCGGTGCAGCAGGCCCAGAAGATCTCCATGGCCGAGCCCGTGCTCGGCAGCCAGGACCTCGTCATCGTCAGGATGCTCGCCGACGGGGTGAAGGACGAGACGATCGCCCGCCATCTCGGCGTCTCCCCCCGGACGCTGAGCCGGCTCGTGTCCGGTCTGCTGGAGCGACTCGGCGTACAGACGAGGTTCCAGGCCGCTCTTCGGATCGCCGAGTCGGGGCTGCTGGGCTGACCCGCGCCATCACCGCCAGGAGGCGGGCCGCCCCTGACCGGGTGGCCCGCCTCCTGGCGTTGTGGGCATCGGTGGCGCCGGTTCCGTTTCCCCCCACCCGGCGCGTCTCATATGCCGAGACGATCGGATGTGCTGTCGGCCGCCTGCCATGGCTGGTCATCGCCGCCCCGAATCGTTGATCAGCGGGATCGCGCCCAGCAGCATGGTCGTGCGAGCCCGGCCGGGGTTCACCCGCCGAGGCCGCTCTGACCAGCATTTTCTTCTTCAAACGCACATTCCGGGGGATACCCATGTCTGCAGTCGTCCGCGCCCTCTGTACCGCCGCCGTCGCCGCCCTCGCCTTGGCCGGAATCGCCCTCTCCGCCTCGGACGCCAAGCCGGCCGCCGGTGAGAGCCGGGCCGCCGCCCCGCAGAGCGTCGTGGTGGCCACCACCCTGGCGGAGAACGGCTGGTGGTAGGACGCGCCGCAGTCGAGCAGCGCACCGCCCACCGTTTTTGAGGAGCCTGTGATGGATCTGATCGCCACCGTGCCACCCGTATGCGAGGCGCCGACCGCCCCCGGCGGCCGTCGGATCGCCGTTCGCCACAGCAGCAGCGCCAGCAGCACCAGCAGCAGCGACCGCGCCCGTACCCGCACCGCGGAAGTCGCCGTCGTCGGCATCGGCTACGCGGGGCTGCCGCTGGCCGTGGCCGCCGCGAGCGCCGGACACCGCACCCGGGGACTCGACCTCAACGACCTCCTCGTGGCCCAGGTCAACATCGGCCGGCCGCCGGTCGACACCGTGACCGAGGCCCAGTTGAGCGCCGTGGCCGGTCTGCTGGACGCGACGACGGACCCGGCGTTCCTGCGCGACTGCTCGGTGATCGCCCTGTGCGTTCCCACCCCGGTGGACGCCCATGGCGTACCGGACCTCCGGCCGCTGCTCGCCGCGACCCGCACGGTGTGCGACCACCTCGTCCCGGGACAACTGGTGATCATCGAATCCACCGTCAGCCCAGGCACGACCGACGGAGTGGTCCGGGAGACCCTGGAGGAGTCCGGTCTCGTGGCCGGCGAGGACTTCTTCCTCGCCTTCTCGCCCGAGCGCGTCGACCCGGGCAACCAGAACTTCGGCTTCCACAACACCCCCAAGGTCGTCGGCGGGCTGACGGACGAGTGCCGCGCCCGGGCCGCCGCCTTCTACCGGGAGCTCACCGCACAGGTCCACGTCACCCGGTCCACCCGTGAGGCCGAGGCGGCGAAGATCCTGGAGAACACCTACCGCCAGGTGAACCTCGCGCTGATCAACGAGTTCGCGCAGATCTGTCACCGACTCGGGGTCGACGTCTGGGACACCATCGACGCGGCGTCGACCAAGCCCTTCGGCTTCACCCCGTTCCGTCCGGGCGCCGGAGTGGGCGGCCACTGCATCCCCGTCGACCCGCTCTACCTGGTGCACCGGGCCGCGCAGGAGGGCGTGCCGTTCCGGATGGCCGAGCAGGCCCAGCGCGTCAACGACTCGATGCCGGTGTGGGTCGCCTCGCGCGCCCGGGACCTGCTGGTGCGCCGCGGCATCGGTGTCCGCGGAGCCCGCGTGCTCCTCCTCGGCGTCACCTACAAGCCCGACGTGGCCGACATCCGCCACTCGCCCGCCGAGCCGCTGGCCGCGGAGCTCCTCGGCCTCGGGGCGAACGTCACCTTCCACGACCCCTACGTGGACACCTTCTCGGCGCGCGGCCTCGACGTGCCCGCGAGCCCCGACCTGCGCGCCGCCCTGGCCGAGGCCGACCTCACGGTGGTCGTCCAGCGCCACCGGCTGTACGGCGACGACCTGCTCGCCGAGGCCCGGCTGCTGCTCGACCCCAGCGGACCCGCCACCACCGTCGAGACCGCGCATTCGTGAACCGTCACCGACCCGCCGACAGGCAAAGGACCATGGAGACACACACCGTCGGCGTACCCGATGTACCCGATGTACCCGATGTACCCGATGTACCCGAGGTACCCGAGCTGATCCGTGCGCATGCCGCGGCCGAGCCGTCGGCCGTCGCACTGCGGACCGCACACGGCACCGTCACCTACGCCGAGTTGTGGCAGCGTGCCACGGCCACCGCCCGGAAGCTGCGCGGAGCGGGGGTCTCGCCCGGGGACGTCGTCGCCGTCCACCTTCCTTCCGGCCCCGATGCGATCACCGCCATGCTGGGGACCTGGCTGTCCGGCGCCGCGTTCCTGCCCATCGACACGGCCACGCCCGAAGAGCGGCGCTCCTACCTGCTCGCGCATTCCGGTGCGGTCGCGCTCATCGACATCGGGGCGGGGGGCGGAGTCCGGTCCCTGACCGGCGGCGAGACCGCGAAGTCCGTGCCGGTGGTGGCCGGCGGCGGCCCCGCGTACGTCATCTACACCTCCGGTTCCACGGGGACCCCCAAGGGTGTCCTGGTCGGCCACGAGGCACTCGCCGGGCATGTCGCCGCCTCCGTCGAACTGTTCGGGCTGACCCGGCGCGACGTCGTCCTGCAGTTCGCGAGCATCGGCTTCGACGTGGCACAGGAGGAGATCTGGCCCACCCTGGCGGCGGGCGGCACCCTCGCCTTCCGCGACGGCGGGATCCTGGATACGGACGGACTCTCGGCCGTCGTCCGCGACCTCGGCGTCACGGTGCTCCAACTCCCCACCGCCTACTGGCGGATGCTCTGCTCCGAGCTCGACGGCGCCGCGGGCCCCGCTTTCACGGGGGTGCGCACGGTCGTGATCGGCGGCGAGAACGCCACCGCCGCCGACGCCCGCGCCCACCAGCGCACCCCGCTCGCGCACACCGTGCTCGTCAACGGATACGGGCCGACGGAAACCGTCGTCACCGCGACCGCTCTGGTGATCCCGGCCGGTGGGCCGGTGCCCGGCACCGCCGGTCTGCCCATCGGCGGCCCGGTCGGGGAGCGCCTGCTGTACGTCCTGGACGAAGGCCGGTCCCCTTGCGCTCCCGGCGCACCCGGCGAGCTGTGGATCGGCGGCCCCTTGCTCGCCGACGGCTACCTCCACGACCCGGACCGCACCGCGGAGCGTTTCCGGCCCGACCCCTTCGCGCAGGCCCCGGCTGCACGGATGTACCGCACGGGAGACCTCGTACAGCAACTGCCGGACGGGAACCTTGAGTTCCTCGGCCGGGTCGACAACCAGGTCAAGGTGCGCGGTCACCGGATCGAGCTCGACGAGGTGGACCGGCACCTGATGGACACGCCCGGCGTGACGGCGGCCGTCTGCTTCACCCTGGACGACGGGGCGGGCGGCCGGCTGCTCGCCGCCGCCCTCACCCGTACCGGCGACGGCCCGGGTCCGGAGGCCGTCCGCGCCCATCTGCGGCAGCGCGTGCCCGGCTATCTGCTGCCCGGCCGCATCGTCGTGGTGGACCGGCTGCCGCTCACCACCTCGGGCAAGATCGACCGGCGGGCAGCCGCCTCGGAGGCCGCCGCGCTGCTCGACACCGTGGACGCGGCGGTGGACGCGGCCGTGGAGACGGACTCCGCCCTCTCCCCGCTGGACACGGTCGTACGCGTGCTGCGCGAACTGCTCCAGGCCCCCGCCCTCGGCCCCGACGACGACTTCCTGGCCTACGGCGGTGACTCGCTGATGGCGATGCGCGTCTGCGCCCGGATGCGCGCCGGCGGCCTGGCCATGCACCCCGCCGACCTGCTGACCCTGCGCACCGCCCGCGCCGCCGTCGACCGGGCCGCACAGCGATCGGCGCCGGTCCCCGCGAGCGGCCAGGAGCCGGACGGACCGCTGGACCTGCTGCCGGCCCAGCAGCGCTGGCTGTACGACGGTGAGCTGCCGGAGCGCGACCACTTCTGCCTCAACGCCCTGTTCGCCGTGGCGCCGGGACTGGATCACGGTCACCTCGCCTCGGTCGTACGGGAATTGCTGCGGCTGCACCCGGCCCTGCGCACCGTGCTGCACCAGGACGGCACGGTCTCCCTGGCCGAGCCGGATGCCACGCGCACGGTGGAGCGTCTGGACCTCCGCGAGGTCCCGGGCGCCCGTCAGACCGACCGTCTGGAGGACGCGCTGGCCGCCGCCCAGAGGACCATGTCGCTCGCCGACGGCCGGGTGTTCCGTCTGCTGTACGCCGAGCTGGGCGACGGCACGGCCCGCCTGCTCATGACCGTGCACCATTTCGTGCTGGACGGCGTATCGATGGGGCTCCTCGTCGACGACCTGGAGGCACTGCTCGACGGCCGCGCGCCGGAGCCGTCCGCGACGGGCCCACGGGCCGTCGGTACGGCGCTGCGTTCCTGGTCGAGCAGTGCCCAGGCGCGGCAGGACGCCGCCGACTGGGCCCGCGAGGTCCAGGGATTCACCGCCTTGCGCCCCGCGCTGGACGGCCCCGCCCTCCTGCCGACGCTGCGCACCCATCGTCGCCGTCTGACGGCGGACGCCACCCTCCTCGTCACCCACGAGCTGCCCAGGTCCGGGCTGGCTCCGCACGATTTCGCGCTCGGCTGCCTGGTGGGCGGGCTGGCCAGGTGGACCGGCGAGAGCGTGCACGGCGTGGACGTCTACGCGCACAGCCGCGACGTGTCGGCCGGGGATCTCGACCTGTCGCGCTCCGTCGGATACGTACAGAGCACCTTCCCCGCCGTGCTGACCTGGCGCGGCGAAGGAATCAACGCGCTGCGTGATGCCCTCGCCGGGCTCTGCGGACTGCCCGAAAGGCGCTACGGGTTCGACGCGCTGCGCTTCGGTTCCCCCGACCCGGCCGAGCGGGACGCCCTCCAGTCGTGTCCGCGCCCGACCGTCCGCCTCAACTTCCGCGGACACCTCCTGCGGCTCGAACAGCGGGCTCCCGGCGCCGCGCTCACGGCCGCGACCGAGAGCTTCGGCGCCCACCGCTCACCGCTGCAACAGGAGCGCTATCTGCTGATGGTGGAGGGCGACATCATCGACGGCGAGCTGGAGATGAGCCTGAAGTACTCCACCGGTCACTGGCGGCCCGAGCAGATCGAAGCGCTGGGCGAAGAGATCCAGCAGGTCATGACGGAGGTCCTGGCACAGGCCGGCGCTCCCCTGGTAACGGCGGTCGCGCGATGAACCCGATGAGCACGATGAGCATGCCCGCCGCCGCCGTTCCGTACGTCCCCGGCATCCCGGCCGAGCACCAGCCCGCGACGGGCAGTGCTCCCGGCTGGCCGCTGGTCCTGTACTTCCACCACGTCCACCCCGATGTGCGGCACTACACCGCGCTGACACCGGAGGAGTTCCGGCGGGGGATGGAGCGGGTGCTGGAGGACTTCGATCCGTACGAGCCCTCGGATCTGCTCGCCGAGGGCGGTCCCGTCAAGCCCGGACGGCCCACCGTCCTGGTTACGTTCGACGACGGATACCGCGACAACACGACGTACGCGCGTCCCCTGCTCGAAGAGCTCGGGGTACGAGCCGTGTTCTTCGCCTGCACCGGCCTGCTGGGACAGCGCAGTGAGCGGCCCCGTGAGGACTACATGACGCGGGAGGAGTGCGACGGGCTCGCGGCCGACGGTCATCTGATCGGGGGTCACACCTGCACCCACCCCCACCTCGACACGCTGCCGGTCGAGGCGGCGCGGCGGGAGTCCGTCCAGTCGCTGGAAACCATCTCGCGCTGGTACGGACCCGGTCCGGCCCGCCTCTTCGCCTACCCGTACGGCGGCATTCCCGACGACCCCGGCCTGCCCGGCGACGTCCTGGCCTTCGGGACGGTCCGCTCGCCGGCCGAACCGTGGAGCGCGAGCCCGCAGGCGATCCGCCGCACCTACCTGCCCTCCGGGGCGGCCGGCACCTGGGACGGCCTGGTGCGGCACTGGCGCGGCCAATGGGAGCCGAGCCCGGCTCTGTCCTGACCACTTCCACAAGGGGAAACCCATGTCCGCACACACCACCCTGCGCGACCGGTTCATCCGGGCGCTGCCCGCCACCCGGGCATCCCGGATCATCGCGGTGAACGCACTCGTCGGATCCGTCGGCACCGGCATGTTCCTGGCCGGTTCCGCCCTCTACTTCACCCGCTTCGCGGGTCTGAGCGAGACGCAGCTCGGCCTGGGCCTCGCCATCGCCGGTATCGTCGGCCTGATCACCGCCGTCCCGATGGGGCGGCTCGCGGACCGGTTCGGCCCGCGCAACATGCTGCTGATCGTCTGCGTGTGGCGGTGCGTCGGCTACCTGGCCTACCTGACCGTCCACGACTTCACGCAGTTCGTCGTGACGGCCTCCCTGCTGTTCGTCATGGACCGGGCGGGTCAGCCGCTCAACCAGGCCATGGTCGGGCAGCTGATCACCGGCACGGAACGCAACCGCACCATGGGGTTCATCCGCTCCCTGCGCAACCTCGGCTTCACCGTCGGGTTCTCCGTCGCCGGCATCGCGCTGACGACCGGGTCGGCGACCGCGTTCCGCTGGCTGTTCATCGGCAACGCGATCAGCTTCCTGTTCGTCTTCGCCTGCATCAGCATGCTGCCCCGCGTCGCGCCCGTCGCGGCGAAGAAGGCGGACGAGGAGAAGCCCTCGGGCCCGGTCATCCCGCCGCTGCGCGACTGGCGGTTCGTGGCCGCGACCGCCTCGAACGGCGTGCTGTTCCTGCACGACGCGATCCTGATCACCGTGCTCCCGCTGTGGGTGGCCGAGCACACCCGCTCCCCGATCTGGATGATCACCGTCCTGATCACCACCAACACCGTCATCACGGTGCTGGCCCAGGTCCGGGTCACCAAGCACATCGACAGCCTGGCCACCGCCGCACGGGCCACGAACCGCTCCGCGGTCCTGCTGTCGGCCGCCTGCCTCGCCTTCGCCGCGAGCGGCTTCGCCGAGTCCGCGTGGTGGGCCGCGATCGCGCTGATGGCTGCCCTGCTCCTGCTGACCGTGGCCGAGCTGCTGCACTCGGCCTCTTCCTGGGAGATCTCCTTCGCCCTGTCGCCGGAGGCCGCCCAGGGCCGCTACCTCGCCTTCTTCAACGTGGGCTTCTCGGCGGCGGAGATCGCCGGTCCCGCCGTGGTGCTGTGGCTGCTCGCCCAGGCCGGTCCGGCCGGCTGGCTGGCCCTCGCGGTGTGCTTCCCGTTCGCCGCGGCCCTCAGCTGGGCCGGCACCCGCCCCAGGGACGAGGCCGCCGAGGCCGTCGAGCCCGCCGCCGAGGCCGTCGAGGCCGTCGAGCACGCGCCCCACTCCGCTCCCGTACCCGCCGCCACCGGCTCCTGACCCTCGTATCCCGCCCGACGGAGGAATCCATGTCCGACACACCCGACACCATGCACCTGCTGATCGTCAGCGGCGGCCGCGATCTGCCCGACCGGGCCCGCGACGCCCGGCCGGGTCTGCGCACCACGGTGATCTGCCGGCCCGAGGTCGTGCCCCGGCTGCGCAGCCGCGAGAAGCTCCAGCGGCTGATCGTGCTGCGCGAGGACGCGCCGGTGGAGGAGTGGGTGGCGGCGGCGCGCTTCGTGCACGCCGTCGACCCGGTGGACCGGCTCACCAACTTCACCGAGAAGGACACCGAGAAGACCGCCGCGATCGGGGGCGCGCTCGGACTGGAGTGGCACAGCCCGGAGACCGTACGGGCCGTCGCCGACAAGTGCGCCATGCGGCGGGTGCTCGCCGAGGCCGGGGTGAGCGAGACCATCGCCGAGCTGGTGCACGACGCGGAGGGGATCCTCAAGGTCGCCGAGAAGACCGGCTACCCGCTGATCTGCAAGCCGGTGCGGGGAGTCGCCAGCAAGGGCGTGACCCGGATCGACGGGCCCGCCGACATCGAGCGCGCCCTCGACTGGGGCGCCGTCGGCGCCGGCGACCTGGATTCGGCGGATCTGCTGGTGGAGCCGTTCCTCAGCGGTGACGAGTACAGCGTGGAGTGCGTGAGCGAGGACGGCGAGCACCTGGTCGTGGGCGTCACCCGCAAGATCTCCGAGCACGACCACTTCGTGGAGGTCGGACACGTCGTCCCGGCGCCGCTGCCGGCCGCCGACACCGATCGCATCGCCGCGACCGTACGGGACATGCTGGCCGCGCTGGGCGTCCGTACCGGCGTCACCCACACCGAGGTCATCGTCTCCGCCGACGCCGTGCACATCGTCGAGACCCACCTGCGCCCGGCCGGCGACGAGATCCCCGAGCTGTGGGCGCGTGTCTCCGGCGTCGACCTGATCGACGTGGTCGCCCGTCAGGCCGTCGGGCTCAAGGTCCTCGACGAGGTCCGGGCCGCGCTGGCCGACGGCAAGGAGAGGCCGCGCTGCGCGGCGATCTGGTACGCCTGCCCCGACGCCGTCGGCGAGATCGTCTCCGTCGCGGGCGAGGACGAGGTCCGCGCGCTGGAGGGCGTCACCGACGTCGAGGTGCTGCGCGAGCCGGGCAAGCGGCTCAAGGGCGTCACCGGGTCCTTCGCCCGCGCCGCCCACGTCTGCGCGGTGGGCGCCACCCAGGACGAGGCGCTCAAGCGCGCCCAGGACGGTGTTCGCCGGCTCTCCTTCACCGTGCGCACCGACGGCATGGCGGCCCGGCACGAAACGCTGGCTTCCTGAAGCATCAGCTCACATCCCCTCAACTTCCTTTGACAGCGAGAGAAAAGAGAACGTCATGACCACCGAGAACACCGCCGACTACTCCTTCGGCGGCCTGCACCACGTCCAGCTCGCCATCCCGGCCGGTTCCGAGGACCTGTGCCGCGCGTTCTGGGGCGAGGCGCTCGGCATGACCGAACTGCAGAAGCCCCCGGTCCTCGCCGCCCGCGGCGGCTGCTGGTTCCGCGGCGGCGGCCTGGAGGTCCACCTCGGCGTGGAGCAGGACTTCCGTCCCTCCGCCAAGGCGCACCCCGGCATCCTCGTCCGCTCCCTGCGCGGCCTCGCCGAGCGCCTGGAGGCCCACGGCCACGAGGTGGTGTGGGACGACAACTTCCCCGGCCACGACCGCTTCTACGCCTTCGACAAGTTCGGCAACCGCCTTGAGTTCCTTGAGCCGCAGAGCGCGTCCTGACGTAACCCCCCACCGCACTCCGAGGAGCCAGCAATGACCCCAACACCGACCAGGAAGCCCGCGCTTCGCGTCGCCGACCTGATCGTGGCCGAGGGGCCCGAGGGCGCCGAGCGCATCCTGATACCGGGCCTGACCGTTTCCGTGGCCGCCGGTGAGATCGTCGCGGTACAGGCGCAGGACGCCGCATCGGCGTCCGCGCTGGCGGACGTCTTCGCCGGGCGCCGGCGCGCCCAGTACGGGGCGATCACCACGGGTTCCCAGGGAACCCCCCGCCGCGTGGCTCCGGCCCGCCCCGCCGGCGTGACCGTCCTGCGGGTCGGTCAGAAGGCCGTTCCGCGGGCCGGTCAGCGCCGGCCGGCTGCCGCCGGTTCGCCCCGCGTGGTGGTCGTGGACGCGTCCGGTCCGCACCTGACGGACGATGCGCCCGCTGAGCTCGCGCGGACGGCCGCCCGGCACGGCGACGCCGTGCTGCTGGTGACCGCCGACGCCGAAACGGCCCGGACCGCCGACCGCGTCGTAGCGCTGGACGCTCCCGTACGGGCGAAGCAGCCGGAGGAGCCGGAGGCACGTTTCACCGTGGCCGCGCTCACCGACGCCGCCACGGGCTCCCTCACCGACTCCGGAGTCGACGCCGAGCGCGCGGCACTGGTGGCCGGGATCCTGGTCGACGCCGATGTGCGAGGCCACTTCTCCCACGGCGTCGGGCTGCTGCCCATGTACCTGGACCGGCTCGCCAAGGGAGGCATCGACGCGGCCGCCGAACCCGTGTGGGTCCGCGACGAAGGCCCCGTCCAGGTGCTCGACGCACGCGGGGGCTTCGGCCAGGTGGCCGCCGAACTCGCCGCCGCCACCTGCGCCCTTCGGGCGGCCGAGTCGGGTCTCGCCGCCGTCGCGGTGCGCGGCAACAACCACATCGGCATGCTCGCCGCCTACCGGGAGCACTTCGTCCGCCACGGCGTGATCGGGCTGGTCCTGAACATCTCCGGCCCCAGCGTGGCCGCCCCCGGAGCCGGGCGCCCGACCCTGGGCAACGACGCCGTGTGCATGGTGGTTCCGCGAGCGGACGAGCGGCCCCTCGTCGTCGACTTCGCCACCGGCACGGTGGCGAGCGGCAAGATCCGCCATGCCGCGCACCGGGGCGACCAGGTGCCCGACACCTGGCTGGTGGACCGTCAGGGCAGGCCCACCACCGACCCGGAGGAGCTGGACCGGGGCGGCGCGGTGCCGGTGTTCGGCGGCCACAAGGGACTCGGCGTCGCCGTGATCACCGAGGTGCTGGCCGGCATTCTGGCGGGCGGCACGGTCAGCCCGCTGGTCCACAAGCAGCGCGCGGAGCCGGAGCGGTCGATGGACTGCTCGCAGCTGTTCCTGGCCTTCTCGCCCGCGGCCTTCGGCAACCCGCCGGTGGACGAGCTGCTGGCGGTGCTGTCCGGGGCGATCTCCGCGGGCTATCCGCACGGCGCTCCACCGGTCCATCTCCCCGAACAGCAGGAGGAGCTGGCCGAAGCGGCGGCCCGCGAACACGGTGTGCCCGTCCCGGCCTCCGTCGCCGACCAGCTCGGCTGGATCTCCGACCGGGCCCTGACCACCACGGCGGGCGAGCGATGAGCCTAGGTGTGGGGATCGTCGGGTACGGGGTGGCCGGCCGCCAGCATGCCGCGGCCCTGGAGGGGCTGACCGAGGCGAGCGCGGTCGCCGTCCTTGAGCAGGACGCCTCCCTGGACACCGGAGCGATCCCACGCGCCGGTTCCTGGGCCGAGTTGCTCGACGACCCGCGGGTCGGTCTCGTGGCGCTGTGCGTGCCGCCCGGCGGCCGTGCCCGGCTCGCCGTGGAGGCGCTGGAGGCCGGCAAGGCCGTACTGCTGGAGAAGCCGCCCGCCGTTTCGGGGGCGGAGATCGACCAGCTGGCGGCCGCCGCCGCGCGGGCCGGAAAGCCGGTCGGGGTGATGCTCCAGCACCGGCTGCGGCTGCCCGACGCCGCGCTCGCCGCGGACTGGACGGATCCCGCGGTCACCGCCGTCCTGGAGGTGTCGCGGTTCCGGCCGCCGGCCCACTACCGGCGGGCCGGCTGGCGCAGCGACCCCGCGTCGGCCTTCGGCGGCATCGCCGCGCACCTGGGCGTGCACTATCTGGACCTGGCCTGCCAGCTCCTCGGCCGCCCCGAAACCGTGCAGCTGGCCCCCACCAGGGAGCTGGCCCCGGGCATCGACGCCCGCGTCACCGGCGTGATCCAGTTCCACGGCGGGGCCACCCTGGCCTTCACCGTGACGGCGGAGTCGGCCACCCGCACCGAGCGGCTCCAGGTACTGGGCCCCGACCGCAGCCTGACCGTCGTCGACGGCCTGGTGAACACCCGGATCGGGGATACGGAGGAGACCTGGCCGACGGTTCCGACCGCCGAGCTGCGCGGTGCGGTCTACCGGGAGATGGCCGAGGCCGTCGCGACCGGCCGGCCGCCGCGCCGCTGCCACCTGGACGGCGCCCGTGGGGTGACCGAGATCCTGGCTTCGGTCACCCGGGAACCGGTGGTGATCGTATGACCACCCTGGTGGGGCTCTCCTCGGGTTCGGCCCCCGCCCTGGGGGCGGCCGAGCTGGCACGGCTGACCCTGGAGCTCGGTGGCACCGCCGTCGATGTGCGCGCCGGGAAGGGACACGCCTGGGAGCAGGGCGGACTGGCCGGGCTGCGCGCAGCCGGGGTCGGCGTCTGCTTCGTCGGAATCGGAACCGTGCTCGGCGGAGCCGCGCATCCGTTGCCCGCCGCCGCGGACCTCGACCAGCTGGAGCCGGGTCTGCCGGTGAAGGTCTTCGCGGCCGAGGGCTGCACCGCGCCCGAGGCCTTCGACCGGACGCGACAGCAGATCCAGGAGCTGGCCGCACGCGTCGGCGGCACCGAACGCGTACTGGTCGAGACGCATCACGGCTACGCCCCCGTGCCCGAACTCCTCGAACTGTGCGAGCGGACCGGCGTCCGCATCCTGCTCGACTCCCTGGGTCTGGCCAGGATCCACCCGGATCCCGCCGCGGCCGCCGCACGGCTCGCGCCCTGGACCTCGTACGCCCAGGTGAAGGGCTTCGACTGGGCCTCTCCCGGGTCCAACGGGCACCTGCCGCTCGCGCTCTCCTGTGCCGGGCCGACGCGCGAGCTGCTCGCGGCGGCCGGCCCGCTGCGCGCGGTCACCGTCGAGTCGAAGGCCGGAGCGCTGGCCGAGGACATGGCCCTGCTCCTGGACTGGTACGCCCCCGCCCCCGCCCCCGCCCCCGCTTCTTCCCCTGCTCTCAGCGAAAGGCCCTGACGTGAGACTCGCCGTCATCAACGACGAGCTGTCGCAGAACATCGACACGGCCGCGGCCGAAGCCGCCCGGCTCGGATTCGCCGGCCTCGAACTCCGCTCCTCGGGCGGCGTGGCCCCGCACCGGATGAGCGACGACCAGCTGCGCTCCCTCCGGGAGTCCGTCGCCGCGCACGGCCTCGAAGTCGCGGGCTTCGATCCGCCCGCCCTGAAGTGCGCGCTGCCCCGCACGGACGCCGAGATCGGCTCCGTACGCGAACTGGTCGTGGACGCGGTCCGCCGGGCCGAAGTGCTGGGTGCGCCCTTCGTCCGCATCTTCACCTTCTACCGCGACGGTGACCCGGATCCGCGCGGGGCCGCGAAGGCGGCCCGCGAGGTGCTCGACGGGGTCCCCGCCGACCGTGTCCCCCTGCTCGTGGAGACGGGGATGCGCACCAACAGCCCGACCATGCGCCACACCCTGGAGTTCCTCGACGAGCTCGGCGACGACCGGCTCGGCGTGCTGTGGGACCCGGGCAACAGCGTCTTCAGCGGCTGGGACCCGGCGCCCTTCCCGCAGGACTACGCGGCGGGCCGGGACCGGATCCGGCACGTCCACGTGAAGGACCCCGACGGACAGGACAGTTACGTACGACTGGGCGAGGGCGACCTCCCCTGGCCCGCGATCCTCACCGCGCTGGCCGAGGACGACTACCGGGGCTGGATCTCGCTGGAGACCCACTGGCGCATCGGACGCCCGCCGCTCACCCAGCGGCAGCGCGACGAGCCGTGGGGCGAGGAGTTCACCGGCGGCGGCTTCGAGGCCAGCGGCATCTGCATGAAGCTGCTGCGCGAGATGGTGGAGGCCGTCGCATGACCACATCGCCCGTGATCCTGCTCGGCGGCCAGCGCTGCGGCACCACCGCGCTCGCCTACGCCATGAACCTCGCCTTCCACGACGCCGGCGGCCACTTCACGGTCAACGGCAAGCTCCCCTACCTGCTGCACCGCTGGCTGGGCCCGGACGACCTGGCCCACCGCCATCTGCGTGCGGACGAGATCCTGTACGCCCTGGACCGGCGGCCCGCCGACGGCGCCGGCGCCGACCGCTGGCGCGAGCGCGTCGAGCGGAGCCTGCGGGCAGCGGCCCGCGAGGTCGCCGAGGGCACGGCCGGGGACGACCCGGTCGCGCTCGCGCGGCGCATCCTCACCGAGGCCGCTCAGGGCCTTCCGCACTGGGGCGACAAGTACAACGAGTACCTGCTCCACCTGCCCCATCTGGACGCGGTGCTGCCCGACGCCCGGTACGTGATGCTCGTACGCCACCCGGAAGAGGCCGCCAGGTCCATGCTCCGGTGGACCGGCGACCGGCCGTGGGTGCCGGTCACCCGCGAGGCGGCGCTGGCCAAGTGGACGTCCTGGAACCGTGAATGGCTCGCCTTCGCCGACCGGATCCCGGCCGGGCGCCGGCTGGTGATCGAGTACCAGGCGCTGTGCCGGGGCGAGGAGACCCGACGCCTCGAAGAGTTCACCGGGCTCGACCTGCGCCCCTACCTGGCCGGGCTGAACCCCCGCACTCCGGCCGCCCCGCTCGAAGCCGGGCTCCCGGAGCGGACCGCTGCCGTCTGGGACGCGCTCCTGGCCGCGACCGCCCCCGTACCCCTGCTCGCCACGACCACCCCGAGGTGACCCCCGTGCACGGACCCCGCATTCTCGTTCTCGGAGGCAAGGCCGGCATCGTCCGCAAAGCCGCGGACCTCGGCTTCGAGGTGGTGCACGTCCAGAAGCCGTCCGCCTTCGACCCGGCCGTCGTGCCCCACTGTGCCGAGCTGCTGATCGTCGACTACCAGGACGTGCCGACGGTGACCGCGCTGGTGACCGCCCTGCACGAACAGAAGCCCTTCTCCCGGGTGTTCACCCAGACCGAGGCGGCCCAGGTCGTCGCGGGTCACCTCACCGACGCACTGGGGCTGCCCGGAAACGGCGTCAGGACCACCCGCCTGCTGCACGACAAGCCCGCGCTGCGCGCGCTGCTCAACGAGAAGGGCATCAGCCCCGTCGCCACGGCGCTCGCCCCCACGCTCGACGAGCTGCGCGCGTTCGTGAAGACGCACGGCGCGGCCGTGATCAAGCCGACGATGGGCTCCGGCAGCCTGGGCGTGCGCAAGATCGCTTCCGTCGGCGAGGTGGACGAGGCCTGGGCCTGGCGGGAGGAGCTGGCCATGTCCGACTTCTTCGCCGAAGAGCTCCTCGTCGGCGATGAGCTGAGCGTCGAGAGCTTCTCGGTCGCGGGCCGGCACGAGATCATCGCCGTCACCGGGAAGGACACCGGGGGTGGAGTGGTCGAGCTGGGCCACGTCGTTCCCGCGTCGGTCGCCGCCGAAGAGGCGGGTGCCCTACGGGACGTGGTGGTCGCCATGCTCGACGCGGTCGGGCTCGTGGACGGCCCGGCGCACACCGAGATCATCCTCACCGCCGACGGCCCCCGGGTGGTCGAGGCGCACAGCAGGCGCGGCGGCGACCGCATCAACGACCTGGTGCGCCTCGTCCACGGGGTGGACCTGGAAGAGGCCACCTACCGGCTGGCCGGGGAGTCCGCCCCCCTGCCCGGCGCTCCCACCGCCCAGGGCGCGGCCGCGATCCGCTTCCTGACCGCCGCACCCGGCATCGTCACGACCGTGACGGGGGCCGATGACGCGGAAGCGTCCGAGGGCGTCGTACAGATCGACGTCCAGGTCGCCCCGGGCGACACCGTCCACGAGCTGCGCTGGTCCGAGGACCGCTGCGGCTACGTGATGACGCACGCCGCCGATGCCCCCACCGCGATCCGGCTGGCCCGGGAGGCCGCCGAACGCGTCGTGATCGCCACCGAACCGGCGCCGGAGCCCTCGCGCGCCACCCTGGGCGACCTCCTCGACGAAGTCGACGAGGTGCTGGACCCCTTCGGTCCGGCGTCACGGTCCTGACCCCCTACGAACTTCTCCAAGGAGCAAGGCAATGAGCACAACAGCGGGGACCGGCCGCCACAAGCGGACCTCGATCGTGATCGCCACCCGCAACCGGCCGTCGGACGTGGAGCGCCTGCTGACCGCGATCGCCGCCTGCGACACCGGCACCGTCCACGAGGTGCTGCTGGTGGACGACGCCTCGGACGTCCCCCTGCGGGCCGACGCGTCGGAGCACCCGTTCCCCGTACGGGTGCTGCGCAACGCACGCCGGCTGGGCGCCGCGGCCAGCCGCAACCTGGCCGCACAGGAGGCCACCGGCAATGTCCTGGCCTTCCTGGACGACGACGCGCGCCCGCTGCCGGACTGGTTCGAGGTCCTCGACGAGGCCCTGACCGAGGACCGTGCCGCGGTCACCGGCCGGGTGCTCCCCTTCGACAGCGGGGTGGTGGCACGGGCCCGCCAGTACCGCTACGAGGTCCGCTACGCCCAGCACCCGGCCCACAGCGAGGTGACCTTCTTCGCGGGCGGCAACTCGGCGGTGTGGACCGACCTGTTCCGCGCCGCGGACGGCTTCCCGGACGTCGTCACGGCCAGCGACAACGGACTCGTGGAGCGGCTGGCGGAACAGGGCGGCCGGGTGTTCTTCGTACCGGCGCTGCGGGTCGCGCACCGCAACAGCAAGGGCGCGGGCATCGCGTTCCGCGAGGCGTGGCGCGCGGGCCGGCTGGCCCCGCGCAGCACTCCGGCCACCGCGCTGCGCAGGCTCACCGCCAGCGCCAAGGTCCAGCCCTGGTCGTACGACCCGTCGGCAGCCGGGCTCAACATCAGCCTCCAGATGGCCAATTCACTCGCGACTACGCTTCCGGTGGGCTGAGAGATGACTGCGCAGCGAGAGACCGGGGCCACGATCTGGCTGACCGGGCTGCCGAGCGCGGGCAAGACCACCCTCGCGCACGAGCTGGCCGGCCGGCTGCGCGCCGAGGGCCACCGGGTCGAGGTGCTGGACGGGGACGAGATCCGCACGTTCCTGTCGGCGGGCCTCGGTTTCAGCCGCGCGGACCGCTACACCAACGTCCAGCGCATCGGCTTCGTCGCCGAACTGCTCGCCTCCCAGGGGGTGCTGGCGCTGGTTCCGGTGATCGCCCCGTACGCCGACAGCCGCGAGGCGGTCCGCCGGCGCCACCGGGCCGAGGGCACCCCGTACCTGGAGGTGCACGTCGCGACGCCGGTGGACGTCTGCTCGGCGCGCGACGTGAAGGGCCTGTACGCCAAGCAGGCGGCGGGCGAGCTCAGCGGCCTGACCGGGGTGGACGACCCGTACGAGGCCCCCGGGGCGCCGGATCTGCGGATCGAGACGCACAGGGAGAGCCTCCGCGACTCGGTCGAGGCCCTCCACGCCCTGCTCACCCAGCGGGGACTCGTACACGAAGGGGAACGGAAATGACGGCGGTCGCGATGCTCACCCGGCACGAACCCGTCACGGCGGCACGGGGGATCCCGCACCTGGACGCCCTGGAATCGGAAGCCGTGCACATCTTCCGCGAGGTGGCGGGCGAGTTCGAGAAGCCGGTGGTCCTGTTCTCCGGCGGCAAGGACTCCATCGTCATGCTGCACCTGGCGCTGAAGGCGTTCGCCCCGGCGGCCGTCCCCTTCTCGCTGCTGCACGTGGACACCGGGCACAACTTCCCCGAGGTCATCGACTACCGCGACCGGGTGGTGGCCGAGCACGGACTGCGGCTGCACGTCGCCTCGGTGCAGGAGTACATCGACGCCGGCACGCTGCGCGAGCGCCCGGACGGGACCCGCAACCCGCTGCAGACCGTGCCGCTGACCGAGGCCATCCGGAGCCACCGCTTCGACGCGGTGTTCGGCGGCGGGCGCCGGGACGAGGAGAAGGCCCGAGCCAAAGAGCGGGTGTTCAGTCTCCGGGACGAGTTCTCGCAGTGGGACCCGCGCCGCCAGCGCCCCGAGCTGTGGCAGCTCTACAACGGCCGCCACGCACCCGGCGAGCACGTGCGCGTCTTCCCGCTCTCCAACTGGACCGAGCTCGACGTGTGGCAGTACATCGCCCGCGAGAAGATCGAACTGCCGGAGATCTACTTCGCCCACGAGCGCGAGGTCTTCAAGCGCAACGGCATGTGGCTGACCGCCGGCGAATGGGGCGGCCCGAAGAGCGGCGAGACCCCGGAAGTCCGCCTCATCCGCTACCGCACCGTCGGTGACATGTCCTGCACCGGCGCCGTCGACTCCGACGCCACCACGCTGGACGCCGTGATCACCGAAATCGCCGCCTCCCGCCTCACCGAGCGGGGCGCGACCCGCGCCGACGACAAGATGTCCGAGGCCGCGATGGAAGACCGCAAGCGCGAAGGGTACTTCTAGAAATGACCACCGCCACCGAGCAGTTCGCCGACCTGTCGGCCACCACCCTGCTGCGCTTCGCCACCGCCGGTTCCGTCGACGACGGCAAGTCCACGCTCGTCGGACGCCTCCTGCACGACTCCAAGTCGATCCTCACCGACACCCTCGACGCGGTCGAGGCGGTGTCCGCCCAGCGCGGCCAGGACACCCCCGACCTCGCACTGCTCACCGACGGCCTGCGCGCCGAGCGGGAACAGGGCATCACCATCGACGTCGCCTACCGCTACTTCGCGACCACGCGGCGCCGGTTCATCCTGGCCGACACCCCCGGGCACGTGCAGTACACCCGCAACATGGTCACCGGCGCCTCCACCGCCGACCTCACCGTGATCCTGGTCGACGCGCGCAACGGTGTCGTCGAGCAGACGCGCCGGCACGCCGCCGTGGCGGCCCTCCTCCGGGTCCCCCACGTGGTCCTGGCCGTCAACAAGATGGACCTGGTCGGCTACGAGGAGCAGGTGTTCGCGCACATCGTGTCGGACTTCACCGCGTACGCGGGCGAGTTGGGCATCCCGCAGATCACCGCGATCCCGGTTTCGGCGCTCGCGGGCGACAACGTGGTCGAGCCCTCCGCGCACATGAACTGGTACGGCGGCCCGACCGTTCTGGAGCACCTGGAGACGGTTCCGGTCAGCGACGGCCTCACCGGGGCCCACGCCCGGCTGCCCGTGCAGTACGTGATCCGGCCGCAGACCGCCCAGCACCGCGACTACCGGGGCTACGCCGGGCAGATCGCCGCCGGGACGTTCCGGGTCGGCGAGCCGGTGACCGTGCTGCCCTCGGGCCGCACCTCGAAGATCTCCGGGATCGACCTGCTCGGCGAGCCGGTGGACGAGGCCCGGACCCCCCAGTCCGTCACCCTCTTGATCGAGGACGACATCGACATCTCGCGCGGCGACCTGATCGTGCCGAGCGGTGGCGCGCCCGCCACCACTCAGGACGTGGCCGCGACCGTCTGCCATGTCGCCGACCGGCCTCTGTCGGTGGGGCAGCGGGTGCTGCTCAAGCACACCACGCGCACGGTCAAGGCCATCGTCAAGGAGATCCCCTCGCGGCTGACCCTGGACGACCTCTCCCAGCACCCGAACCCGGGGCAGCTGGTCACCAATGACATCGGCCGCGTCCTGGTGCGCACCGCCGAGCCGCTCGCCCTCGACTCGTACGCCGACTCGCGCCGCACCGGCTCCTTCCTGCTGATCGACCCGGCCGACGGCACGACCCTGGCGGCGGGCATGTCGGGCGAGGCCTTCGCAGCCACCACCGCCACCACCACCGTCCGCGATGACAGCTGGGACTTCTGACATGACGGCGAGCAGCATCGCGATCGACCTGCGAACCGTGTCCAAGGCGTACGGTCCGGCCGGCACGCGCCGGACGGTGATCGACGGCGTCGACCTCAAGGTGACGGCAGGAGAGTTCGTCTGCCTCCTCGGCGCCTCGGGCTCCGGCAAGTCGACCCTGCTCAGCCTGGTCGCAGGACTCGAACGGGCGTCGTCGGGCGACGTGCGCGTGTGCGGCCCCCGCCCGGCGATGCTCTTCCAGGACCACGCCCTCTTCCCCTGGCTGACCGCGGGCGAGAACGTCGAGCTCGCGCTACGGCTGCGCGGCGTGGCGAAGGCCGACCGGGTCGCGGAGGCCGGGCGACTGCTGGACCTCGTACGGCTGGGAGACGCGTACGGGCAGCGGGTGCACGAGCTGTCCGGCGGCATGCGCCAACGGGTGGCGCTGGCCCGCGCTCTGGCCCAGGGGACCGAAGTCCTGCTCATGGACGAGCCGTTCGCGGCCCTGGACCCGATCACGCGCGAGCTGCTCCACGGCGAACTGACCAGGGTCTGGGCCGACCGGCAGCTCACCGTGCTGTTCGTGACCCACGACGTCCACGAGGCCGTACGCCTCGGGGACCGCGTCGTGCTGCTGTCCTCGCACCCCGGCCGCGTCGCCCGCGAATGGACCGTGGGCGCCCCCCGGCCCCGGCGGGCCGACGACCCCGCCGTCACCACGCTCGCCCATGAAATCACCGACCGCCTACAGGAGGAGATCGGCCGCGATGCCCGCCACTGACACCATCCCCCGGCCGATCCGCACGCTCACGATGGTCCCCGCAGGACCCGCTGCCGTGACCGCCGCCCCGCCCGCCCCCGCCGGCACACCCACACCCCTCGCACCCCTCGCTCGCACGCGGCGAGTCACCGGACCACGCCTTCGCCACCTCACCTTCAAGGCGGCGGCACCACTGGCTGCCTTCGCCATGGTGCTCTGCGCCTGGCAGCTCGCCTGCACACTCCACTGGTCGGCCACCCTCCCCACACCGGCGGCCGTATGGCACGACATCGCCACCGCCTGGCGGCACGGCACGCTGGCTCCGGCCCTGTTCCACAGCATTCGGCGCTGCCTGCTCGGCTTCCTCTGCTCCGTGGCCGTAGCGGCGCCCCTGACGCTGCTGCTCTTCGGGTTCACCGCGCTGCGCCTGCCCCTGCGCCCCGTCCTGAACGCCATCCAGTCCCTGCCCGCCGCCGCGCTGGTACCGGTGGCCGTCATCTGCCTCGGCAACTCCGAGAACGCCGTGTTCTGCGTCGTGCTGCTCGGCGCCGTCCCGTCCATCGTGGTCGGGATCCTCTCCGCCCTGGACCAGGTCCCGCCCCTGCTGCTGCGGGCCGGCAGATCGATGGGCGCGACCGGACTCACCGGAGCGCGCCGCATCCTGGTCCCCGCCGCCATGCCGGGCATCATCACGTCCCTCAAGCAGGGCTGGACCTTCGGCTGGCGAGCCCTCATGACCGCCGAGCTGATCACCAGCACACCGCTTCCCGGTATCGGCCGGATGCTCGACGCGGGCAAGAAGACGGGCAGCCTGAGCCTGGTACTGGCAGCCACGGCGCTCATCCTCTTCGTCGGCGTCGTGACAGAGGCATCCGTCTTCCGCCCACTCGAACGGCGCGTCCTGCGCACTCGCGGTCTCCTGACACACGACGACCCGGAGCAGCAGGGCTAGGCCAAACGCCAAACAGGGGCCTGATCCGCGATGCGGATCAGGCCCCTGACCTGGTCTTACGAAGTCGGGGTGGCGGGATTTGAACCCACGACCTCTTCGTCCCGAACGAAGCGCGCTGCCAAGCTGCGCTACACCCCGATGTCCACCCTTGCAGCGCTTGCTGCCCTGGCGACATCGATTACTTTAGCGGACCCTCGGCCGGAGACGAAATCCGGTTTTCGCGGGGCGGGCGGTAGCGGTCCGCCGTGACCAGGGCGAGGCCGAGGGCGTAGAAGCCGAGACCGAGGACCACGGAGTTCACGGCGACCCGGGCGTAGCCGTACTGGGCCACGTCGATGAAGGGGTACGTGTACCGGGCCGGGGCGCCGGGGGAGAGGAGGGCGCCGCGGATCAGCGCGAAGACCACGTAGGCCAGTGGGTACGCCAGCCACTGCGCGGCGTGGCGCGGGAGCAGGCGGCGCGGGGCGGTCAGGAGGAGGAAGTCCAGGACGGCGCCGACGGGGGTGACCGTGTGGAGGAGCTGGTTGGAGACGGCGCGGGCTCCCGCGAGCTTGTCCAGGTCCTCGATCACGTTGAAGGGGCTGGACGGGTTGGCCAGGACCAGGTGGAAGACCAGCCCGGTGATCAGGATGAAGAGGAGGACCCCGCCGCGCCAGACGGGGGCCACGTCCGGGACCCCGCGGTAGGTGCGGACGGCCGAGAGGGTGAAGACGACCGCGACCAGGATGTTCGTCCAGATCGTGAAGAAGCTCAGGACGACGGGCACGCTGCCGTACGCGCACTCGATGGCGAGGCCGGTGAAGGCGGCGGCCGCTATGAGCGCGCGGAAGGCGGCGGTCGGCAGGCGCGGAGCGAGCGGAGTGAGCGGAGTGTTGAGTGCGGGCATCGGGTCAACGTACTGGGCTTCGTTACGCCTTCGGGGTCAGCGTGAGGAGTGTCGCCTCGGGCGGGCACGCGAATCGCACCGGGGTGAAGCGGTTGGTGCCGCAGCCCGCCGATACGTGGAGGTAGGAGCGGTGTCCCTCCGCCTCGTGCGTCGACAGGCCCTTGACCCGCTTCGTGTCCAGGTCGCAGTTGGTGACCAGCGCCCCGTAGAAGGGGATGCACAGCTGCCCGCCGTGCGTGTGGCCGGCCAGGATCAGCGGGTAGCGGTCGGCGGTGAAGGATTCCAGGACGCGCAGGTACGGGGCGTGGACGACGGCGATCGAGAAGTCGGCGTCCGTGTCCGGACCGCCCGCGACCCGCTCGTAGCGGTCGCGCTTGATGTGCGGGTCGTCCAGGCCGGTGAAGGCCAGCTCCAGCCCGTCGAGCTTGAGCCGGCCCCGGGTGTTGGTGAGGTTGAGCCAGCCGGCCGCGTCGAAGGCGTCCCGCAGGCCCTCCCACGGGTTGTGGACGGCGCCGACGACCGGCGCGTTGCCGTTCAGCCCGTGCCGCCCCTGGGCCTTCTCCAGCAGGTAGCGGGCGGGATTGCGCAGCCGGGGGCCGTAGTAGTCGTTCGACCCGAAGACGTACACGCCGGGGAAGGACATCAGCGGGCCGAGCGCGTCGAGCACCTCCGGCACGCCCTCCGTGTCGGAGAGGTTGTCGCCCGTGTTCACGACGAGGTCGGGCCGCAGACCGGCCAGGGACTGGAGCCACGCGCGCTTCTTGCGCTGCCCGCCGACCATGTGGATGTCCGAGACCTGCAGGATCCGCAGCGGGCGCATCCCCGGTGGGAGCACGGGGACCATGACCCGGCGCAGGCGGAATGACCGGGCTTCGAAGCCGGCGGCATAGGCCACGCCGGCGGCCCCCGCCGCGGCGATCCCGGCGGTGACCTTCAGGGGTACTCCGTAACGCGCACGCATGTCCTCATGTTCGCAGACCCGGTGGGCATCCTGACCCGGTGAGGATGCAGCCCTCCGGGGAAACCGGCGGGCGCCGGAGGGGTGGTACCTGGCAGACTCGGCGCATGACCACGCTCAAGGCCAAGCTCCAGGAAGACCTCACCACCGCCATCCGCGCACGGAACGAGCTGCACTCGTCCACGCTGCGCCTGACCCTCTCCGCCATCACCAACCAGGAGGTCGCGGGCAAGGAAGCCCGCGTGCTCTCCGACGAGGAAGTCCTCAAGGTGATCGCGAAGGAGGCGAAGAAGCGCCGCGAGGCCGCGGACGCCTTCGCGCAGGGTGGCCGTCCCGAGCAGGCCGCGCGCGAGACCGCCGAGGGCGAGTTCCTCGACACCTACCTCCCCAAGCAGCTCGGCGACGAGGAGCTCGGCGCGATCGTGGCGCAGGCCGTCGAGGAGGCCAAGGCGGCCGGCGCCGAGGGCCCGCGGGCGATGGGCGCCGTCATGAAGATCGTGAACCCGAAGGTCGCCGGGCTGGCGGACGGCGGGCGCGTCGCCGCCGCCGTCAAGAAGCACCTCTCCTGACACAACAAGACACAAAGGGGGGGGGGGGGCGCCGGGCCGGAGAGCCGCGGGAGGGGGCCGGGGCGGGGTGTGGGCCGCCCGGGAGAAGACGGCCGCGCCCCGCGCGGGCGGCGGCGCGGAGGGGTGGAGGGGGAGGGGCGGTGCG
>NZ_JBHYVM010000008.1:196275-242096 GCF_042750105.1 Streptomyces sp. NPDC059443
CGACCCCCACTACACACCCCAAACCACACCACAAAACACACCCGCCGGCGGCCCACACTCGCCGCACCTCCCGCGCCCCCCCCCCCTCCCCTTGTGTCTTGCCCGCCTACGTCTACTGCTCGCGGCCGCCGATGAGGCCCGGCGGGATGCTGATCCCGGGGAACGGGTTCGTCCCGCCCGCGTTGCCCGTGCCCCCTGCCGCCGTGGCTCCGGCCGCGGTGGCACCGCCGGCCGTCTGCTGGCCGCCGGGCTGCCCGTCACCGGGCTTGCCGTCGCGGCCCGGCTTGCCGGGCTTGTTGGGCTTGCCCGTGTTGGGCTTGCCGCCGGCGGCCGGGCTCGCGGAGTCGGGGATGTTCACCGTGGTGAAGCTCGGCGCCTCGCGGCCCGAGAGCGCGCCCGAGACCGCCTGCTTCCAGATCGGGCCGGGGAGCCCGCCGCCGAAGACCTTGTCGTAGTACTGGCCGCCGATGGTGATGTTCTCCATCGACACCTGCTTGGCGCCGCCGGAGCCGACCCAGGTCGCGCCGGCCATGTTCGGCGTGTACCCGACGAACCAGGCGTTGTAACGGCTGTCGGTGGTACCGGTCTTGCCCGCGCTCTGGCGGTCGGTCAGACCCGACTGCTGACCCGTACCCGAGTCGACCACGCCGAGCAGCAGCGTGTTGATGGTGTCGGCGGTCTTCTCGGTCATCGCGCGGTCGCACTTGGACTTCGGGACCGTCAGGGCCTTGCCGTGCGAGTCGGTGATCGACTCGATGGCGACCGGGGTGCAGTACACGCCGCGGTTGGCGAAGGTGGCGTAGGCGTTGGCCATGGTCAGCGGGGACATGCCCTCGGTGCCGAGCGCGATGGCCGGGACCTCGGGGAGCTTGGTGCCGTTGGCCGGGATCACGCCGAGCTTGGTGGTCATCTCGGTGACGGGGCACAGGCCCGTGTCGGAGATCATCTCCACGAAGTAGGTGTTGACCGACTTGGCCATCGCCTCCTTCATCCCGTACGGGCCGCGTTCGGACTCGGTCTCGTTCTTGACCTGGTCCTGGGCGGTGTTGACCCAGGGCTTGTCGCCGCAGGTCTGCACCGGGCTCGGGTAGTCCATCTCGTTCGGGGACGGGTACGACTGCGTCGGCGGCGTGCCGCGCTCGATGGCGGCGGCCGCGACGAACGCCTTGAAGGTGGAGCCGGTCGGGAAGCCGAAGTTCGAGCCGCCCATCTTCTTGTCCACCGAGAAGTTGATCTGCGTCTCGTTCTTGCCGAAGCCGTACGGCTTCGACTGCCCCATGGCCAGGACCCGCCCGGTGCCGGGCTGGACGAGGGTGACGGCCGTCGCGACCTTGTCGTCCTGGTCGACGTGGTCCTTGATGGAGTCGTTGACCGAGTCCTGGGACTGCGGGTCCAGGGTGGTGCGGACGGTGAGGCCGCCCTGGTTCCAGACCTTCGCCCGCTCCTCGCGGGTCTTGCCGAAGGCGGTGTCGTCCAGGAACGTGTTGCGCACGTAGTCGCAGAAGAAGCCGGCGCCCTTGACCGCGGTGATGCAGCCGTTCTTCGGCTTGGTCACCTTCAGCTGGATCGGCTTCAGCTTCGCCGCGTCCGCCTCCGCCTGCGAGACGTCCTTCATGTCGGCCATGCGCTGGAGCACGATGTTGCGGCGCTTCATCGCCTCCTGCGAGTCGTTGACCGGGTCGAACCGGCTCGGCGACTGCACGACGCCCGCGAGCAGCGCCGACTCGTCCAGGGTCAGGTCCTTGGCCGGCTTGCTGAAGTACCGGTGGGCGGCGGATTCGATTCCGTACGCCTGCTGCCCGAAGTAGGTGATGTTGAGGTAGTTCTCGAGGATCTTCTTCTTCCCGAGCTCCTCCTCGACCTGGATCGAGTACTTCAGCTCGCGGATCTTTCGCCCGAGGCTCTTCTCCTGGGCCTCGCGGACCTTCGTCTCGTCGTCGCCGGCCTCTTCGACGAAGACGTTCTTCACGTACTGCTGGGTCAGCGTCGAGGCGCCCTGCGCCGCGCCGCCCTCCTGCGCGTTGCGGTTGACCGCGCGCAGGATGCCCTTGAGGTCGATCGCCCCGTGCTCGTAGAAGCGGGAGTCCTCGATCGCGACGATCGCCTTCTGCATGTACGGGGAGATGGCCGTGAGGGGGACCACCTGCCGGTCACGCGAATAGACCGTGGCGATCAAGCCACCCTCGGAGTCCAGAATCGTGGTGCGCTGACTCAGTGGCGGGGTCTTGAGATTGGCCGGGATCTCATCGAATCCCTCGACCGTGCCCTTGGCCGCGAGTCCCAGCGCGCCTGCGCCCGGGATCGCGATGCCCGCGAGCACGACTCCGGAGAGAACGGACACACCGAGGAACTTGGCGGCCTGCTGTGGCCCCGTGAGCCCGCCGCCCGAGCGCTTCTTTCCCATGGAGGGCAGCCTACGTTCTCATTCGCCGGACACACGCGAATGCCTTGGCCTAAGCTGCCCTCAACTGTCACAGCAGTGTGGTGGGACATCAACCCCTCGGCTTGTTTTTCACCCTTCCCGAATGGGGTGGACGCATGTCCGAATCAAGCCCCCTGTGATCGCGTTGTGCCGCCGATTTCACCCAAATCGCCGGAATGGTCGGGCATGTCGCAGGATCACTCCGTCGGGTGATCTGCCGCTTACCCATAGTCCGTTCGGGCCATTCAAGATTGGGCCCGTCGGGGGTGTTGCACTGTGCCCGCCTTCCGTAACGTCCTCAACTGGCAGCGGTGAATATGCCGCTACCGCCGTGGGGGAGCCTCGATTCGGGAGAGGACGGCGCCGGGATGGGCTGGGTTACCGACTGGAGTGCGCAGGCAGCCTGCCGCACTACCGATCCGGATGAACTGTTTGTTCAAGGAGCGGCACAGAACAGGGCCAAGGCGGTGTGCACCGGATGTCCGGTGCGGACCGAATGCCTGGCCGACGCGCTCGACAACCGTGTCGAGTTCGGAGTCTGGGGCGGAATGACCGAGCGGGAACGACGTGCGCTGCTGCGCCGGCGTCCCACCGTCACCTCGTGGCGGCGACTGCTCGAAACCGCCCGTACGGAGTACGAGCGCAGCACAGGCATCCTCACCGTGGATGTCGACGGGGAGATCGGCGTCCCGTACGAGACCTACGCGGCGGCCGGGTAGATCACCCGCGCCATCCCGCGTACGGACCCGCCCCCGGCCAGGGGGCAGCGTACGGACGCCTACGCTCCGGCCGGTACCCCGGTCGCGAGTCGCTCTCCGATGGCCCGCAGCCCGGCGAGGTCGTGCACATCGCCGGGCAGGGCGGCCACTTCGGACACCGCCACTTCGGGGTGGAGCGAGGTGAAGCGGTCGCGCGTGCGCTGTTCGCGCGCGATCACCTGCATGCGCTCGGCGTGCAGGCGCAGCAGCCCTGCCGTGATCTCGTCCACATCGGCGTTCGCAGCGGCGTCCGCGTCGGCGTCTACATCGGCGTCCCCGCCGTCGTCCGTGTCCGTGTCCGCGTCGTCTTCGGTATCGGCGTGGGAGGGGTCACGAAGTCCAGCTTTCCCGGACTCCTGATCGACAATGCCGGGCTCTTCAAGATTCTCCGCGGCGGCCAACGCCCGCTCCGCGGAGAGCTGGTCGGCGCCACTACCGTGCACCCGGTTCAGTACGAGCCCGGCCAGCGGCATCTTCTCCGCGGCCAGCCGCTCGACGAAGTACGCCGCCTCGCGCAGGGCGTCCGGTTCGGGCGCGGCGACGACGAGGAAGGCCGTACCGGGGGCCTGGAGCAACCGGAAGGTCGCGTCCGCGCGGGTGCGGAAACCGCCGAACATGGTGTCCATGGCGGCCACGAAGGTCTGTACGTCCTTCAGCAGCGAGGCACCCATCAGCTTGCTCAGCGTGCCCGTCATCATCGACATGCCGACATTGAGGAACTTCATCCCCGCCCGGCCGCCCACCTTCGCCGGAGCCATCAGCACCCGGATGAACTTCCCGTCCAGGAAGGACCCCAGGCGCCCCGGCGCGTCCAGGAAGTCCAGCGCGGACCGGCTCGGCGGCGTGTCCACGATGATCAGGTCCCAGTCGTCCCTGGCCCGGAGCTGCCCCAGCTTCTCCATCGCCATGTACTCCTGCGTGCCCGCGAACCCGGCCGACAGGGACTGGTAGAAGGGGTTGGCGAGGATGGCCTGGGCCCGCTCCGGATCCGAGTGGCCCTCGACGATCTCGTCGAAGGTCCGCTTCATGTCGAGCATCATGGCGTGCAGTTCGCCGCCGTCCGGGCCCTTGACGCCCTTCACCTCGCGCGGGGTGTTGTCGAGCGAGTCGATCCCCATCGACTGGGCCAGCCTGCGCGCCGGGTCGATGGTCAGGACGACCGCCTTGCGCCCGCGCTCCGCCGCCCGCACGCCGAGCGCCGCCGCGGTCGTGGTCTTGCCGACCCCGCCGGAGCCGCAGCACACGATGATCCGGGTCTGCGCGTCGTCCAGCAGCCGGTCGACGTCCAGCCTCGGCGGCGTGCCCACGCCCGCGCTCACGGCCCCGCTCACGGCCCCGCTCATTCCTCGCCCACCTGCTTCCGCAGCTCCGCGGCGAGCCCGTAGAGCCCGGCCAGGTCCATCCCCGTGCCGAGCAGGGGGAGTTCGTACGTCGCCACGTGCAGCCCCTCCAGAACGGTCCGCTGGGCGCGCTCCAGCTCCACCCGGCTCGCGTGCTCCGCGGCCTGCGTGAGCAGCGGGTCCACCAGCCGCTCGGCCAGCCCGCCGCGCCGGGACCCGCCCAGACCGGCCCGGGACAGCGCCTTGGCCACGTCCGCGCGGCGCTCCCCGGCGGCGGCGCGCAGCGCGCCCTCGTCGAGGTGGTGCGGCCGGACCATGTTGATGACGACCCGCCCCACGGGCAGCCCCGCGGCCTCCAGTTCGGCGATCCCGTCGGCCGTCTCCTGCACGGGCATCTCCTCCAGCAGGGTGACCAGGTGGACGGCCGTCTCCGGGGACTTGAGCACCTTCATGACGGCCTGCGCCTGATTGTGGATCGGCCCGAACCGGGCCAGGCCGGCCACCTCGTCGTTGACGTTCAGGAAGCGGGTGATCCGCCCGGTCGGCGGAGCGTCCATGACCACGTGGTCGTAGACGTACCGCCCGGCCTTGTCCTTGCGCCGCACCGCCTCGCAGGCCTTGCCGGTCAGCAGCACGTCCCGCAGCCCCGGCGCGATGGTCGTCGCGAAGTCGATGGCGCCGAGCTTCTTGAGGGCGCGGCCGGCCGAGCCGAGCTTGTAGAACATCTGGAGGTAGTCGAGCAGCGCCCGCTCCGCGTCGATGGCGAGCGCGAACACCTCGCCGCCGCCCGAGGCGACGGCGATCTTCCGCTCCTCGTACGGGAGCGCCTCCGCGCCGAAGAGCTGCGCGAGGCCCTGCCTGCCCTCGACCTCCACCAGAAGTGTCCGCCTGCCCTCGCGTGCGAGGGCGAGCGCGAGTGCCGCGGCGACCGTGGTCTTGCCGGTGCCGCCCTTGCCGCTGACCACCTGGAGCCTGCTCACAGGGCCCGAGCCTAATTCCTCCGTCCCCGTGACGGTGGGGGCGGGGGGCCGGGGCGCCGCGCGCCAGGCATTACGCTCGCCTCCATGACCAAGAAGTTCGAATACGCGACCGTCCCGCTGCTGGTCCACGCCACCAAGCAGATCCTCGACACCTGGGGCGAAGACGGCTGGGAGCTCGTCCAGGTCGTGCCCGGCCCGAACAACCCCGAGCAGCTCGTGGCCTACCTGAAGCGCGAGAAGTCGGCATGAGCGCCACCGAGGCCAAGCTGGCCGAACTCGGCCTGACCCTGCCGGACGTGGTGCCGCCGCTGGCCACGTACCAGCCTGCCGTCCGGTCGGGCGCCTACGTGTACACCGCGGGCCAGCTCCCGATGGTCAAGGGCAGCCTGCCGGTCACCGGCAAGGTGGGCGCCGAGGTCTCGGCGGAGCAGGCCAAGGAACTGGCCGCGACCTGCGCGCTCAACGCGCTGGCCGCGGTGAAGTCCGTGATCGGCGACCTCGACAAGATCGCGCGTGTCGTCAAGGTCGTCGGCTTCGTGGCCTCGGCCCCCGACTTCACCGGCCAGCCGGGCGTCCTGAACGGCGCGAGCGAGCTGCTGGGCCAGATCCTCGGCGACCGCGGCGTCCATGCGCGCAGCGCGGTTGGCGTGGCGGTCCTCCCGCTGGACGCGCCGGTCGAGGTGGAGATCCAGGTCGAGCTGGTACCGGGAGCCTGATCCCTGCTCGAACGCCGGCGGACATCCAGCCCCGCCCGGGGGTCCCCCCGGGCGGAGCCTGGGGGAGTTTGAGGCGCGGGGTCCGGGGCGGAGCCCCGGGAGCCTCGGGCGCAGCCCGCCCCCGCTCCCCCCTTCTGCGGCGCCCGCCACCTGGTGCCCCTCGAACATCGGGCCGGATGCCCGTAGCATCCCGCCATGCCGAATGGTCAGAACGGTCAGCAAGAGCCCCCTGCCGGAGGCCAGTGGTACCCGCCGGAGTGGCCCGACCGCATCCGCGCGCTCGCGGACGGTTCGCTCACCCCGGTGGCACCGAAGCGCGCGGCCACCGTGATGCTGCTGCGCGACACCCCCGCCGGCCCCACCGTGCACATGCTCCGCCGCCGCGCCTCCATGGCCTTCGCCGGCGGCGCGTACGCCTACCCGGGCGGCGGAGTGGACCCCCGCGACGAGGACCACCTCATCGCCTGGGCCGGCCCGGCGCGTACCGTATGGGCCGAACGGATGGGCACCGACCCCGCCACCGCCCAGGCGATCGTCTGCGGAGCCGTCCGCGAGACCTTCGAGGAGGCCGGGGTGCTGCTCGCCGGCGAGTCCGCGGACACCGTCGTCGGCGACACCACCGGTGAGGACTGGGAGGCCGCCCGCGCGGCCCTCGTCGCCCGCGAGCTGTCCTTCGCCGAGTTCCTCGACCGCCGCGGCCTCGTGCTCCGGTCCGACCTGCTCGGCGCCTGGGCCCGCTGGATCACCCCGGAGTTCGAGCCGCGCCGCTACGACACCTGGTTCTTCGTCGCGGCCCTCCCCGAAGGCCAGCGCACCCGCAACGCCTCCACCGAGGCCGACCGCACGGTCTGGATCCGGCCCGCCGACGCCGCCGCCGGGTACGACAAGGGCGAGCTGCTGATGATGCCGCCGACCATCTCCACCCTGCGCTCCCTGGAGCCGTACGCGGCCGCTGCCGAGGCCCTCGCCGCGGCCGCCGCGCAGGATCTGACCCCCGTCCTGGCCCGGGCCGCCTTCGAAGACGGCGAGCTGGTGCTGAGCTGGCCCGGGCACGACGAGTTCACCAAGCGCGTCCGCCTCGGCGGCCGGGCCTCAGGAGCCTCCGCATGACCGACGCCGCCGCCCTGCCCGGCCAGCCCCGTGGAACGGTCGTCTCCGGGCCCGCCACCGCCCGCGCGGTGAACGTCCTGGCCCCGAACGCCTCCGCGATGACCCTCGACGGCACCAACACCTGGCTGGTGTCGGAGCCCGGCTCCGGCCTGGCCGTGGTCATCGATCCCGGCCCGCTGGACGACGTACACCTGCGGGCGGTCATCGACACCGCCGAGCGGGCCGGGCAGCGGGTCGCGCTCACCCTCCTCACCCACGGGCATCCCGACCACGCGGAGGGCGCCGCCCGCTTCGCCGAGCTGACCGGTACGAAGGTCCGCGCCCTGGACCCCGCGCTGCGCCTCGGCGACGAGGGCCTGGCCGCCGGGGACGTCATCCGCACCGGAGGCCTGGAGCTGAGGGTGGTCCCCACCCCCGGCCACACCGCCGACTCGCTCTGCTTCCACCTGCCGGCCGACCGGGCGGTCCTGACCGGCGACACGGTCCTCGGGCGCGGCACCACCGTCGTGGCCCACCCCGACGGGCGCCTCGGCGACTACCTCGACTCCCTGCGCCGGCTGCGCTCCCTGACCGTTGACGACGGGGTCCACACGGTGCTCCCGGGCCACGGGCCGGTCCTGGACGACGCGCAGGGCGCCGTCGAGTTCTACCTCGCCCACCGCGCCCACCGCCTCGCCCAGATCGAGACGGCGGTCGAGAACGGCCTCACCACCCCCGAGGCGGTCGTCGCCCACGTCTACGCGGACGTGGACCGCTCGCTGTGGCCGGCCGCGGAATGGTCCGTCCGGGCGCAGCTCGAATACCTCCGGGACCACGGACTGATCCCGGGCGGGCCCGAATGACGTCCCTCTAGGCCCGGTCCAGGAGCCCTAGGTCCGCTCCGCACCCTCCGGGCGCGGCGTCTTCGTCCCGAGCCGGGCCGTGTACTCGTCCGCGAGCCACGGCCCGAGGTCCTCGACGTACGCACGCACGACGGCCGGGTCGTCCACGGGGTCCAGCGCGGCCGCGGCCGCGGCCCGCATCTGCGCGGCGCGCGCGGGGTAGTACTGGCCGAAGATCTCCGCGGACTCCACGAGGTCGCTGGTCCAGCCGCCCCACCGCGGCATGACCAGCGTGAACCCGGTCCGCACCAGGTGCCGGGAGAGGCCCCTGCACAGCTTCCGGTACTCCTCGGGCGTGGCGGCGGCCCGCACCCGGGCCCGCCACTTGGGCAGGAGGACGGCCAGGTCGCCGTTGGTCTCACGGGCCAGCAGGCTGTCGGGGCGGTAGCGGGGGAGGTGCTCGGCCAGGTCGGCGCCGAGCAGCGGGGTGCACAGGCAGGCGAGGAACCAGCCCAGGTCGTGGCGTTCCGGCTCGCTCAGCAGGGTGTCCCTGCCGTACAGCAGGATGCCGACCCCGTCGATCACCGGGAAGTCCTCGTCGAGCCCGCGCGCGAGCACCTCGGCGGTGTCGCGGTCCTCGCCGGTGGGCTCGCGGTGCAGGGCGAGCAGCAGGTCCAGGTCGGAGCGCCCGGGGCGGGCGGTGCCGCGGGGTAGGGAGCCGTACAGGTAGGCGCTGTGCAGCCGCCGCCCGTAGGCCTCGGCGATCCGCTCCCGCGCGGCGGCCACGAGCCCCCTGAACTCCCCCTGCACCTGCCCGAGCGACCCCTCGCGCTCGAAGTACCCGTACGCGTCCAGCCCTCTGTGCTCCATGGCCCCACTGTGCCCACATCCAGCCCCGCCCGCGTTTGAGGCGCGGGGGCGCGGGGGCAGAGCCCCCGCAACGGCGCAGCACCGGGCACGCCAAAGGGGCCCCGCCCCATGGGCAGGACCCCTCAACCGGCTCAGACGAGCGTCAGCGAGACCGCTTCGCCAGTCGCTCGACGTCCAGCAGGATCACCGCGCGGGCCTCCAGGCGGAGCCATCCGCGTCCCGCGAAGTCGGCCAGGGCCTTGTTCACGGTCTCGCGCGACGCGCCGACGAGCTGGGCCAGCTCCTCCTGCGTGAGGTCGTGCACGACGTGGATGCCCTCTTCCGACTGCACGCCGAAGCGGCGCGACAGGTCGAGGAGCGCGCGGGCGACACGGCCCGGGACGTCCGAGAAGACCAGGTCGGACATCTGGTCGTTGGTCTTGCGCAGGCGCCGGGCCACCGCGCGCAGCAGCGCGGTCGCGACCTCGGGCCGGGCGTTCAGCCACGGCTGGAGGTCTCCGTGGCCCAGGCCCAGGAGCTTGACCTCGGTCAGCGCGGTCGCGGTGGCGGTGCGCGGGCCCGGGTCGAAGAGCGACAGTTCGCCGATCAGCTCACCGGGGCCGAGGACGGCCAGCATGTTCTCGCGGCCGTCGGGGGAGGTGCGGTGCAGCTTCACCTTGCCCTCGGTGACGACGTAGAGCCGGTCGCCGGGGTCGCCTTCGTGGAACAGTGCGTCACCGCGCGCGAGGGACACCTCGCCCATGGAGGCGCGGAGCTCCGCGGCCTGCTCGTCATCGAGCGCCGCGAAGAGCGGGGCACGCCGCAGTACGTCGTCCACGAGTCTCTCTCCTATGTCGACCAGCCAGGGGATCGCTCCCCCATTTTGCCGGACGGCTCAAACAGTGCGATCAATCACGTTCATCACAAGGATGCCGGACGTACGGGTGTGCTGTGCGGCGAGAGGCCGATCGGGGTGGTGTTACCTGAGGTCCGGGGCGGTCCTCGGCGCTCGGCCCCGACCCCGCCGGGTGTCCAACAGGCCGGTGGGAGCACAGGCCAAGGGCTCCGGCGGAGTGACGGGCAGCCTAAATTCAGCCGTGGGCGAACATACCCTGCCGAAGGTCCCCGTGGAGTCGCCACTCACCTCCCAAGGCAAAGAATCGGCCAAGAAACCCGTTTAGGGGGCAAGGTCAAGTCCGGCCACGGGCGGCGCACGGTCCGGCGTAGCCTTCGGGGATGGCAGAGAGCAAGGTCAAAAAGGCCGGGAAGGCCGGGGCGAAGCCGGAGAGCCACCTGGCGATGGTGCGGCGGGCGCGCAGGATCAACCGCGAGCTCGCGGAGGTCTACCCCTACGCCCATCCGGAGCTCGACTTCCGCAACCCCTTCGAGCTGCTGGTCGCCACCGTCCTGTCCGCGCAGACCACCGACCTGCGCGTGAACCAGACGACCCCGGCCCTGTTCGCCGCCTACCCGACCCCCGAGGACATGGCCGCGGCCGACCCCGAGGCGATGGAGGAGCTGATCCGGCCGACCGGGTTCTTCCGGGCGAAGACCAAGTCCCTCCTCGGCCTCTCCCAGGCCCTGCGCGACGACTTCGGCGGCGAGGTCCCGGGCCGGATCGAGGACCTGGTGAAGCTCCCCGGCGTCGGCCGAAAGACGGCCAACGTCGTCCTCGGCAACGCGTTCGGGGTCCCCGGGATCACCGTCGACACCCACTTCGGCCGCCTCGTGCGGCGCTGGAAGTGGACCGAGCAGGAGGATCCGGAGAAGGTCGAGGCGGAGATCTGCGCGATCTTCCCGAAGAGCGAGTGGACGATGCTCTCGCACCGCGTCGTCTTCCACGGCCGCCGGATCTGCCACGCCCGCAAGCCCGCCTGTGGCGCCTGCCCGATCGCCCCGCTCTGTCCGGCCTACGGGGAGGGCGAAACCGACCCCGAGAAGGCGGCGAAGCTGCTGAAGTACGAGAAGGGCGGCCAGCCGGGCCAGCGCCTGAGCCCGCCCCCGGACTACCCGGGCCTCCCGGCCCCGGCGAAAGCCAGCCCCGCCGGCGTTTGAGGCGCGGGGTCCGGGGCGGAGCCCCGGCAGCGGAGCCGCACCCGCAAGGAACGAATCGCTACCCGCACCGCGTTTGGCCGTGTGGGGAACACGGACAGGGGTGCCCATGACGCGCGGAACGCGGGACGAGAGCGTGGCGGAGGCGGCCACGCCCCCGAAGCAGGGCCAGGGCCGGCGCGAGGCCCCGTACGGGAGCCGGCACGAGGCCTCGTACGGGACCGCGCGCCCCGGCGGCGCCGGGAGCACCGACCTCTCCGTCCACGGGCTCCCCGCCTGGCTCGACCCCGTCGTGACGGCGGCGCGGACGGTCCAGCCCACGCAGCTCAGCCGCTTCCTGCCGCCCGAAGACGGCCGCGGCCGCCAGTCGGCCGTGCTGATCCTCTTCGGCGAAGGCCCCCGCGGCGCCGAGCTGCTGCTCATGGAGCGCGCCGGGAGCCTGCGCTCGCACCCCGGCCAGCCCTCCTTCCCCGGCGGCGCCCTCGACCCCGAGGACGGCGACCCGCACACCACCGGCCCGCTGCGCGCCGCCCTGCGCGAGGCCGAGGAGGAGACCGGGCTCGACCCGGCGGGGGTCCAGCTCTTCGGGGTGCTGCCCCGGCTCTACATCCCGGTCAGCGAGTTCGTGGTGACCCCGGTGCTGGGCTGGTGGCGGGCCCCCAGCCCGGTCGGCGCCGTGGACCCGGCCGAGACCGCCCGCGTCTTCACGGTTCCCGTGGCCGATCTCACGGATCCGGCGCACCGGGTCACCGTCGTCCACCCGGGCGGCTTCCAGGGCCCGGCTTTCACCGTCGAATCGGCTCTGGTCTGGGGTTTTACCGCCGGAGTGATCGACCGGATCCTGCATTTCGCGGGCTGGGAGCGCCCCTGGGACCGGTCCCGGGAAGTCCCGCTCGACTGGAGCGCATGAGACGGTGGCCCACGTGAACGTGCTGGACATCTTGCTGCTGCTCGCCGCCGTATGGTTCGCGATCGTGGGCTACCGCCAGGGGTTCGTCGTCGGCATCCTGTCGGTGATCGGCTTCTTGGGCGGTGGCCTCCTCGCCGTGTCCCTGCTGCCCCTGATCTGGGACCGGGTCACCGACAAGGGCGCCCAGGCGTCCACCACGGTCGTGGTCATCGCCGTCGTCGTGATCATCATCTGTGCCTCGATCGGCCAGGCGCTGACCACGCACCTGGGCAACAGGCTCCGGCGCCACATCACCTGGTCCCCGGCCCGCGCGCTCGACGCGACGGGCGGCGCCCTGGTGAACGTGGTCGCGATGCTGCTGGTGGCCTGGCTGATCGGCTCCCTGCTCGCCGGTACGTCACTTCCCACGCTGGGCAAGGAAGTCCGCAACTCCAAGGTGCTCTTCGGCGTCTCGCGGGTCCTTCCCGCGCAGGCGAACACCTGGTTCTCGGACTTCAGCTCCACCCTCGCCCGCAACGGCTTCCCGCAGGTCTTCAGCCCGTTCTCCAACGAGCCGATCACCGAGGTCAAGGCGCCCGACCCGCTGCTCGCGCGCAGCCCCGTGGCCGAGCAGGCCAAGCGCTCGATCGTGAAGGTCGTCGGCACGGCGCCCGCGTGCAGCAAGGTGCTGGAGGGCACCGGCTTCGTCTTCGCGCCGGGCAAGGTGATGACCAACGCGCACGTGGTCGGCGGGGTCGGCGAGCCGACCGTGCAGGTCGGCGGCGAGGGCAGGCTCTACGACGGCAAGGTCGTGCTCTACGACTGGGAGCGCGACATCGCCGTCATCGACGTGCCGAAGCTGAAGGCGCCCGCGCTGGAGTTCACCGAGAAGGGCGCGGCGAGCGGCGGTGACGCGATCGTCGCCGGCTTCCCGGAGAACGGCTCGTACGACATCCGCTCGGCGCGCGTCCGCGGCCGGATCAACGCCAGCGGCCCGGACATCTACCACCGGGGCACCGTCCGACGGGACGTCTACTCGCTGTACGCGACGGTCCGCCAGGGCAACTCCGGCGGCCCGCTGCTGACGCCCGAGGGCAAGGTGTACGGGGTCGTCTTCGCGAAGTCCCTCGACGACCCCAACACCGGTTACGCCCTGACGGCGGACGAGATCCGCGACGACATCCGGACCGGGAAGACGGCCGACCGGCGGGCCGACAGCCAGGGCTGCGCCCTGTAGGTCCCACCGGAGCGGCCGGGTCTACGTGCGCTGGTGCCTCAGGCGGGCGGAGACCCAGCGGGCCCGTCGGCGCAGGATGCGCGGAATCCCCAGTCTGGGGTCGTGGCCGCTCTGGCCGTGCCCCCTGTGCGTGCCCGGCGTGCTCGTCGAGCGGCGTTCGTGTGCGGTGTCACCGTGGTCGTGCGTCCAACCCATACTCCGAGCTGTGCCCGGGGCCCAAGGTCGGTAATCGCGTTGGGGGCGGCCAATTGGCCTATGCGCCAGGCAATTGAATGCTTGTCATATGAATCACTCGCGCGAAGCGCCCGCATGAACCGCCCACGGCCTAGCGGTCCGGCTCGGGATCCTTCAGCCAGTTGACCAGCTCGGTCGAGAAGGCCGTCGGGTCCTCCTCGTGCGGGAAGTGCCCCAGCCCGTCGAACAGCCTCCAGCGGTACGGGGCTTCGACGTACTCCCCGGACCCCGCCGCACTCCGCGTCCGCATCACCGGATCGAGCGAGCCGTGCAGGTGCAGCGTCGGCACCCGCACCGGCCGCTTCATGCGCCGGTTGAACTGGAGCCCGTCCGGCCGGGCCATGGACCGCATCATCCAGCGGTACGGCTCGACCGAGCAGTGCGCGGTGGACGGGATGCACATCGCCCGCCGGTACACCCGGAGGTCCTCCTCCTCGGGCAGCCGGGGCCCGGACCAGTCCCGGATCAGCTCCCCGACCAGCGCCCCGTCGTCGGCGACGAGCTGCCGCTCGGGCACGAAGGGCCGCTGGAATCCCCAGATGTGCGAACTGGCGCGGGTCTGCCCGAAGTCGGACAGCATCGCGGAGCGCCAGCGGCGCGGGTGCGGCATGGAGGAGACCACCAGCCGGCGCACCAGCTTGGGCCGCATCACGGCCGCCGTCCAGGCGAGGTAGCCGCCCAGGTCGTGCCCCACGAGGGCGGCGTCCGGCTCGCCGAGGGACCGTACGACCCCGGTGATGTCGAGCGCCAGGTTGGCCGGGTCGTAGCCGCGCGGGGTGCGGTCGCTGCCGCCCACCCCGCGCAGGTCCATCGCGACCGCGCGGTACCCGGCGTCGGCCAGCGCGGTCAGCTGGTGCCGCCAGGTCCACCAGAACTGCGGGAAACCGTGCAGCAGCAGCACCAGCGGCCCGTCGCCGACCTCGGCGACGTGGAACCGGGCCCCGTTGGCCGCGACGTCCCGGTGGAGCACCTCGCGCCCGCCGGGGATGGCGAGCCGTACCGCGGAGGCGGTGGTGGGAGGTGTGCCGGGGTCCGCGGAGGGCGCTGTCATGAAGACGAGCGTGCCACACCCACGGCCTGGTCACTGACCGAGCGGGCGTGCGGCTTGACCGTGCCCACGAGGGTCGCCGTCTCCTTCACGGAGGCGATGGTCTTGGTCGGAGGCTTGATCTTCTTGAACTTCACCACGGCGAGCACTCCGACCAGCACCGCGAGCAGGCAGAACCCCAAGCCGACGTAGAGGAAGGACAGGGCGAGCCCGACGCCGAGGTTATGGATCCCGTACGCCGCGGCGAAGCTGAACACCGGCAGAGAGAAGAGCAGCAGCACGCCCGCGACGATCGCGGCGCCGCTGCCGATGCCCGCCCGCTTGACGTCCTGACGGATCTCCACCTTCGCGAGGGCGATCTCGTCGTGCACCAGGGCGGACATCTCGGCGGTGGCCGAGGCGACCAGCTGACCGAGTGTGCGCTCGGCTCCCGGGGCCTCTTGGTCCACTGCGCTCATCGCTCTCTCCCTTTGTCGTCCGTCGGCGACGGCTGTCCTCCGTCGCTGTCCTCCGTCAGGTCAGATCATGCCGGACGGCTGCCCTCGGCGCTGGACCCGCCCGCCGCTTCGGCCGCCGCTCGGTCCGCCGTTTCGCCCGCGACGGCCGCCGCGACCGTGGCCGCCTCGGCCTTGCGCAGGTGCTCGGCGGCCTTGGCCTCGTAGATCTTCGCCATCCGCAGGTGGTAGTCCGGCTTGTCCTGCTCGTAGATGTCCGGGATGCCGTCGAGGTCCTCGTCGCGCTCCTCGTCGTCGGTGAGCGCCTTGTACTTGCGGTTGCGCATCTTGAGCATGGTGCCCGCGAGGACCGCCGCGATGAGCGAGCCGATCAGGACGGCGGCCTTGACCTCGTCGGTGAGGACCGGGTCGTCGGTGAAGGCGAGTTCGCCGATCAGCAGCGAGACGGTGAAGCCGATGCCGGCGAGGGAGGCGACGGCGAAGACGTCCGGCCAGGCGAGGTCCTCGTTCAGTTCGGCCTTGGTGAAGCGGGCGGCGAGCCAGGTGCCGCCGAAGATGCCGACCGTCTTGCCGACCACGAGTCCGAGGACCACGCCGAGGGTCTCGGGCCGGGTGAAGACCTGGCCGATGGACTCGTCGGAGAGGGAGACGCCGGCGGAGAAGAGCGCGAAGAGGGGGACGGCGAGACCGGCCGAGAGGGGCCGTACGAGGTGCTCGATGTGCTCGCCGGGGGAGTGCTCCTCGCCATCCTTGCGGTGGCAGCGCAGCATCAGGCCCATGGCGACACCGGCGATGGTGGCGTGGACCCCGCTGTTGTACATCAGGCCCCAGATCGCCAGCGCGAGCGGGAGGTAGACGTACCAGCCGCGGACGCCCACGCGCAGCAGGAACCAGAAGAGGACCAGGCCGGCGACCGCGCCGCCGAGCGCCAGGAAGTTGATCTCGCTGGTGAAGAACACCGCGATGATCATGATGGCGAACAGGTCGTCGACCACGGCCAGGGTCAGCAGGAACGCGCGCAGCGCGGACGGCAGCGAGGTACCGATGACGGCGAGGACGGCGAGCGCGAAGGCGATGTCGGTGGCGGTCGGAACCGCCCAGCCGCCGGTCGATCCGTCGCCGAGCACGTTGACCAGTACGTAGACCAGCGCGGGCACGGCCATGCCGCAGACGGCGGCGATCACCGGGAGGGCGGCCGCCTTGGCGTCGCGCAGGTCGCCCGCGACGAGCTCGCGCTTGAGCTCGATGCCGGCGACGAAGAAGAAGACGGCGAGCAGGCCGTCGGCCGCCCAGTGCTGGAGCGAGAGGTCCAGGCCGAGGGAGGCGGGGCCGATGTGGAAGGAGCGGACGCTGTCGTAGCCCGCCGAGATGGCCGGGACGTTCGCCCAGATGAGGGCTGCGATCGCGGCCACGAGGAGCAGTACGCCGCCGACCGTCTCGGCGCGCAGGGCGTCGGCCACGAAGCGGCGCTCCGGCAGCGAGAGGCGGCCGAGGAACTTGCGGCTCTGGTTGTCGGTGGGGCTGGGCGCGGCCACGGGTGGCACCTCCGGGGTGGGTTGGACGGCATGACGAAGCACGTTGCCGACCAGACTTCCCGGCGCACCCTGTGGAGTAATTATTTACGTTTCTCATACTTTACAGGGCGTAGGCAAGGGTGCATCCGGCGATCATCACTTTATGCGCGAAAGGGGCATCCGGCGCGTCGCGCCGAATGCCCCTTCCCGCCGTGTCCTACGGGTCCTGCGGGTCCTGCGGGTCCTACGGGTCGTGCCGGGACCTCAGTCCTCGCTGCCGGCGGCCGGTAGCTTGCTCTGGATCAGGTCCATGACCGAGGAGTCCGCGAGGGTGGTGACGTCACCGACCGCGCGGTTCTCGGCCACATCGCGCAGCAGTCGCCGCATGATCTTGCCCGAGCGGGTCTTCGGCAGCTCCTGCACCGGCAGGATCCGCTTCGGCTTGGCGATCGGGCCGAGTGTGGCACCCACGTGGTTGCGCAGCTCCGCGACCAGGGTGTCCGTCTCGGAGGCGCTGCCGCGCAGGATGACGAAGGCCACGATGGCCTGGCCGGTGGTCTCGTCGTTCGCGCCCACGACGGCCGCCTCGGCGACCGAGGGGTGCGAGACGAGGGCCGACTCGACCTCGGTGGTCGAGATGTTGTGGCCGGACACCAGCATCACGTCGTCCACGCGGCCGAGCAGCCAGATGTCGCCGTCGTCGTCCTTCTTGGCACCGTCGCCCGCGAAGTACTTGCCCTCGAAGCGCGACCAGTAGGTGTCGATGTACCGCTGGTCGTCGCCCCAGATGGTGCGCAGCATCGACGGCCACGGCTCGGTGAGGACCAGGTAGCCGCCACCGCCGTTCGGGACCTCGTTCGCCTCGTCGTCCACGACGGTGGCGGCGATGCCGGGCAGGGCGCGCTGCGCCGAACCGGGCTTGGTCGCGGTGACCCCCGGCAGCGGCGAGATCATCATCGCGCCGGTCTCCGTCTGCCACCACGTGTCCACGATCGGGCAGCGGTCGCCACCGATGTGCTTGCGGTACCAGATCCATGCCTCGGGGTTGATCGGCTCGCCGACCGAGCCCAGGACGCGAAGGCTCGACAGGTCGAACTTCGCGGGGATGTCGTCGCCCCACTTCATGAACGTGCGGATCGCCGTGGGCGCGGTGTAGAGGATCGTGACGCCGTACTTCTGCACGATCTCCCAGAACCGGCCCTGGTGCGGGCTGTCCGGCGTGCCCTCGTACATCACCTGGGTGGCGCCGTTGGCGAGCGGCCCGTAGACGATGTAGGAGTGCCCGGTCACCCAGCCGATGTCGGCCGTGCACCAGTAGACGTCGCTCTCCGGCTTCAGGTCGAACACCGCGTGGTGGGTGTACGAGGCCTGCGTGAGGTAGCCGCCGGAGGTGTGCAGGATGCCCTTGGGCTTACCCGTGGTCCCCGAGGTGTACAGGATGAAGAGCGGGTGCTCGGCGTCGAAGGCCTGCGGCGCGTGCTCGGCGCTCTGCCGCCCGACGATCTCGTGCCACCAGACGTCGCGGCCCTCGGTGAAGTCGGTGTCCTGGCCCGTGCGCTGCACCACCAGCACGTGCTTGACCTGCGGACACTTGCCGACGGCCTCGTCGATGGCGGGCTTCAGGGCGGAAGGCTTGCCGCGGCGGTAGCCGCCGTCGGCGGTGATGACCAGCTTCGCGTCGGCGTCCTGGATGCGGGAGGCCACGGCGTCGGCGGAGAAACCGCCGAAGACCACGGAGTGCGCGGCGCCGACCCGGGCGCACGCGAGCATCGCGATGACGGCCTCGGGGATCATCGGCAGGTAGACGGCGACGCGGTCGCCGGCCCGTACGCCCAGCTCGGTCAGGGCGTTGGCGGCCCTGGAGACCTCGTCCTTGAGCTCGGCGTAGGTGATCGCGCGGCTGTCGCCGGGCTCGCCCTCGAAGTGGATGGCGACGCGGTCGCCGTTCCCGGCTTCGACGTGGCGGTCCACGCAGTTGTAGGCGACGTTCAGCTTGCCGTCCGCGAACCACTTCGCGAAGGGCGGGTTGCTCCAGTCGAGCGTCTCGGTCGGCTCGGTGTCCCAGCTGAGCCGCCGCGCCTGCTCGGCCCAGAAGCCCAGCCGGTCCGCGTCGGCCTGGGCGTACGCAGCCTCTGTCACATTGGCAGCGGCGGCCAGGTCGGCAGGAGGAGCGAATCGGCGCTCTTCCTTCAACAGGTTGGCCAGGCTTTCATTGCTCACGACATCTCCCTTTCCCAGGGTGTCCGTTGTGTCCCCGGGCATAGCTCATCAGTCAATGGCCCAGGTGACAAGGGGTTGCCGGAAATTGGTGTAGACCTATTATTCGGCTGGGCCGACGCACGAGTGGCCCCATCCCGCGGCAGGGGCGCGGAAAGGGGCCACTGAGTGGCACGGATACGGGAGGGTATCGGTTCATGCGTCCGGCGGAGCGCAGTACGCCCCGGTAGGACCATGGCGGCTCCGGTCGGTCCCGGTCCGGCGCGGTCAGCTGGGGTCAGCCGCGCAGCGACTCCGCGTAAACGGTGTCGAAGACCCGGCAGTCGAAGAAGTCCTCGCCCTCCGAGAGCAGATACGCCTGGGCCTCGCCGACGTGGAAGTACATCCCGTGCAGCTCCAGCGTGCCCTCGGCGAGCCGCCGGGCCACCGATTCGTGGGCCCGTAGATGCTCCAGTTGCTGCACCACATTGGTCAGGCACAGCTGCTCCACGGCGTCCGCCGGCAGCCTGCCCGAGATCCGGGCCCAGGCGTGATGGCGGCTGGCCATCCGCTCCAGGCTGGGCAGCCCGTGCCGCAGCCAGCGCCGCAGCGGGGTCATCGGGGCCCCCGGCGAGGAGTTGAGCAGCGCCTGCATGGCCCCGCAGCCCGAATGCCCGCACACGGTGATGCTGTCGACCTGGAGGACGTCCACCGCGTACTCGATGGCCGCCGCGACCGAATCGTCCGTGGACTCGGCGCCGGGGAGCGGGACGAGATTGCCGACGTTGCGGACGGTGAACAGGTCCCCGGGGCCGCTGGCCGTGATCATGCTGGTCACCAGGCGGGAGTCCGCGCAGGTGAGGAAGAGCTGGGAGGGCCGCTGCCCCTCACGGGCCAGCCGCGCCAGCTCGTCCCGCACGTGCGGCGCGGTGTCCCGCTGGAAGGCGCCGATCCCGTTGGCCAGTTGACCGGCGCCACGCCTGCGGGGAGTGCTCGGGGCGGCGGGGACGGGGGCGGGCGCGACGGCCGTACGGGGTGTCGTGGCCCGGTGGTCGCAGTGGTTCTGCCACGGCGTCCAGGGCCGGCAGCAGTGGTGGTCCCCGGGCTGCTCACCCCGGTGGGCCCGCTCCGCGTGCCCGGACCGCTGGGCCCGCTCGGCTTCGGCGATCCTGGCCCCGGACCGGCCGGTGACCTCCAGCGAGCCCCCGTTGGCCAGGTGGGAGGTCTGCCAGTCCTGGAGCGTCTCGTAGGCGGCGTGGTCGATGAAGGAACCGTCGAGCTCGATGACCGCGTGCCCGTCGTGCGGGATCTGGTTCAGCACCCGGCTCAGCCGAGGCACCGCGAGGAAGGTCAACTGGCCGCGCGCCCACACCCGGTGGACCCCGCTGTCGAGCTGTTCGATGGTGATCCGGGTCCGGGCGAGGCGGTGCAGGGCCAGGCCCACGGCCACCGCGATGCCGATGGCTACGCCCTCCAGCACCCCGCCGAGCACCACGGCCGTGATCGTGGTGACGTAGACCAGGATTTCGCGCTGCCGGGTGACCGTGCGCAGGTGCGTGGCTCTCACCATCTGCACGCCCACCGCCAGGACGAGCGCTGCCAGCGCCGCGAGCGGGATCAGGTCGAGGGCCGGGACGAGCAGCCCGGCGGCGAGCAGGACCCAGAGCCCGTGCAGCATGACCGACCGGCGGCTGACGGCCCCGGACTTGACGTTGGCCACGCTGCGGACGGCGCCGCCCGCGACGGGCAGTCCGCCCAGTGCCCCGGAGACGATGTTCGCCACGCCCTGGCCCCGCAGTTCGCGGTTGAGGTCGGCCCGCGCGGGGCGGTCGCCCGTCCGTCGCTCGGTGGCGATCAGCTTGTCGGTGGCCACCGCGGAGAGCAGTGATTCCACGCTGCCGACCATGGTGATGGTCAGCACGGCGGCGATGATGCCGAGGACCGGCCCCTCGGGAAGTTCGGGGAGCGCGTGGCCGCTCCAGGACGGCAGGTCCACCCGGGGCAGGGTCAGTCCGGCGAGGGCGGCGAAGACCGTGGCGACGGCGACGGCGGCGAGCGCGGCCGGCACCTTGCGCAGCGCCAGGCCCACCCGGCCGGGCAGCCGGGGCCAGCCGAACAGCACGGCCAGCGTGAGCACGCTGACACCGAGCGCGGCGGGATGCAGTTCGGCCAACTGGCCGGGCAGCCCTCGGACATTGGCCAGGGCCGAGCTCTGCGGGGTGCCGCCGAGCACGATGTGCAGCTGGGCCAGCGCGATCGTCACGCCGATGCCCGCGAGCAGGCCCTGGACGATGGCCGGGCTCACCATCAGCGCGGACCGGGCGGTCCGCAGGGCGGCGAGGCCGAGCTGGCAGCAGCCGGCGAGCACCGTGATGGCACAGGTGGTGCGCCATCCGTAGTGCTGGATCAACTCGGCGGTGACGACCGTGAGTCCGGTCGCGGGTCCGCTCACCATGAGCGGGGTCCCGCCGAGCCGCCCGGCCACGATCCCGCCGACCGCCGCGGCCACGAGCCCCGCCTGGAGCGGGGCGCCGGTGGCCAGGGCGATGCCGAGGGAGAGCGGCAGGGCGATCAGGAAGACGGCGAGGGAGGCGGAGAGGTCGGCGGAGAGGTTCTTGGTGACTTTCATAGGTCCCGTCTCCTCGGGGGAGGGGTGAAGCGGCGGGAGTCTCAACACTCGGTAAATGAACGGTAATGGAGAGTAAAGGCCAGTGGTAGGTAATACGGGCAAACGGCCTAGGAATTAGCGCTCAAGAGTGATTAAGCATTTAGTCCGGCTTGTCACACCTTCCTAAAAACGGACCGCATGGGACGTTGCGGCGCGGAAGTCCTGCGACGGAACAGCGAGGGAAGAGGTGTGCGGATGACAGCCACGAAGAAGGCCGCCAAGAAGAAGATCGCGGGCGGTGTGGTCGCCGCGGCGCTGGTCATGGGAGTGGCCGGGTGCAGCACCTCGGAGCCCGCCCGGCAGCCGTCACCGGGAGGCCAGGCGGCCAAGAAGGGCCCCGCCGCCCCGGAAGCCCCGGCCCCGGGCAGCGTCAACCAGCTCATCGGCGACGGCTCGACCGCCTACACCGGGCGGCAGCCGAACGTGACGAAGCCGGAGAAGCTGAAGCCGGGCGAAAAGCCGCCGCAGTTCGTCGTCTATTCCTGGGACGGGGCGGGCGAGGACAGCCAGAAGCTCTTCTCGCATTTCCGTGAGGTCGGCAAGAAGTACAACGCCCGCATGACGTACTTCCTCAGCGGCGTGTACATGCTCCCTGAGGAGAAGCGTTCCCTCTACACGGCGCCCCAGCACTCCGCGGGCCGCTCCGACATCGGCTTCGGCGATCCCCAGGGCATCAAGGACACCGCCACCCAGGTCCGCGCGGCCTGGCTGGAGGGCAACGAGATCGGCACCCACTTCAACGGCCACTTCTGCGGCCCCGACGGCGGCGTCGGCACCTGGTCCGTCGACGAGTGGAAGAGCGAGATCAACCAGGCGAAGTCTTTCGTCAAGAACTGGAAGACCAACTCGCCGGACCTCAAGGGCATGGAGGCCCTGCCCTTCGACTACGACAAGGAGATGATCGGCGCCCGCACCCCCTGCCTCGAAGGCCAGAAGAACTTCATGCTGGCGGCGAAGGACATGGGCTTCCGGTACGACTCCAGCGGGATCAGCAAGCAGATCTGGCCGAAGAAGACCGACGGCCTCTGGGACATCCCGCTCCAGCTGGTGCCCATGCCGGGCCGCGCCTTCGAGACGCTCTCGATGGACTACAACTACCTGGTCAACCAGTCCGGTACGACCACGCAGGGCGACCCCTCCCAGCACGCGTACTGGGGTGAGCAGATGCGCGAGGGCCTGCAGAAGGCCTTCGAGCGGACCTACCAGGGCAACCGTGCGCCGCTGATCATCGGCAACCACTTCGAGTCCTGGAACGGCGGCACCTACATGCACGCCGTCGAGGAGTCCATCAAGACCATGTGCACCCAGAAGGAGGTCCGCTGCGTGCCGTTCCGCGAGCTGGCGGACTGGCTGGACGCGCAGGACCCGAAGACCCTGGAGTGGATGCGCACCCTCGACGTCGGCGAGGCGCCGAAGGAGGGCTGGAACAAGTTCCTGACGGCGGGGCCGCCGGCGAAGCCGGCCGCCCCCGCCGGGGTCAAGCCGGCTGCGGAGCCGGCCGAAGCGAGTCAGAACGAGGACTGAGCAGCTCCCGTAGGACGAAACCGGGATCGACCTGCTCCGCCAGGTCGATCCCGGTCTTCGCGTTGCCCCAGCTCTCCGCGTTGCGCAGGTGGAAGTGGACCATCTGCTCCGTGTACCGCGTCCAGTCGCGATGCGCGTAGGAGTCGTCCGCCGCGTCCTGGAGCGACTGCAGGGCCAGCCGGTTGGTCGCCTCCAGCAGCTCGAAGGCGGCCGGCCGGCCCTTCTCCATCGCCCGCACCCAGTCCGAGTGCCCGACCGTGACCAGCAGGTCGTCGCCGGCCTCGTCCTGGAGGAACTCGATGTCCTCGGGGCCCTGCACCTTGTTCCCGACCACCTTGAGCGTGATCCCGAAGTCCCGCGCGTACTCCTTGTACTGGCGGTAGACGGAGATGCCCTTGCGGGTCGGTTCGGCGACCAGGAAGGTCACGTCGAAGCGGGTGAACATGCCGGAGGCGAAGGAGTCCGAGCCGGCCGTCATGTCGACGACCACGTACTCGTCCGGTCCGTCCGCCAGGTGGTTGAGGCAGAGCTCGACCGCGCCGACCTTGGAGTGGTAACAGGCGACCCCCAGGTCGGACTCGGTGAACGGCCCCGTGGCCATCAGCCGGACGGGCTCCCCGTCGAGCAGCAGCGTGCGCGCGCAGGCCTCGTAGACCGGGTTGTCCTCGTCGACCCGCAGCAGTCGCGAGCCGGTGCCGGGCGGGGTGGTCTTGATCATGGTGTCGGCGGACGCGATGCGCGGGTTGGATCCCCGCAGGTAGTCCTTGATGAGGGGCAGGTGCGCGCCCAGCGCGGGCAGCGCGGCCGCCTCGTCGTCGCTGAGCCCGAGCGCGGCGCCCAGGTGCTGGTTGATGTCGGCGTCCACCGCGACGACCGGAGCTTCATTGGCGGCGAGGTGGCGGATGAAAAGGGAGGACAGCGTGGTCTTGCCGCTGCCGCCCTTCCCCACGAAAGCGATCTTCATGTTCACAAAGCGTAGTGGGTCAGTGGCTTTGTGTTGCATCCCTGAGTGAAGAAGACCACTCCAAGGAGGGGTCGGTGCTATGGGGAAGCAGTGCGTAGGCTCCCTACTTATGAGTAGCACTTCTGCTTCCGGGCCCGCATCCGCCGCCGACCCACTCGCCCCGTTGGGTGCCCTCCCGGGCGTCGCCGAGTCGGTGGACTCCGTACGCAAGGCCGTGGACCGGGTCTACGGCCACCGTGTCATGCGCCGCCGCTCGGGGGCGATCGCCTCGGAGGCCGCCCTGCGCGGCGCGCGCGGCAGCGCGGCCCTGTCGGGGGCCGACTGGGCACTGGAGGAGGTCCGCCGGCGCAGTGACTTCAGCCAGGACCCGGAGGCGCGCACGGTGGGCGCCGCCCTGCGCCTGACGGCCGAGGCGGGCCAGCTGCTGAGCATCTGGCGGCAGTCTCCGCTACGGGTCCTGGCGCGGCTCCACCTGGTGGCGTCGGGCTCCACGGCCGAGGGCGACGTGGTCGGCCGCCCGCGACTGGCGGGCGAACGCGTCGACGAGCCGCTGCTCGGCCACGTCCCCGCCCCGGACGCCGAGGAGGTGGCGGGCCGGCTGGACGGACTCTCCCGCTTGATCATCGCGGGCGGCTCCGCCCCGGCGCTGATCACGGCGGCGGTGGTCCACGGAGAACTGCTCGCCCTGCGCCCGTTCACCTCGTACAACGGCCTCGTGGCGCGGACGGCGGAACGGATCGTGCTGATCAACAGCGGCCTGGACCCGAAGGCGATCTGCCCGGCGGAGGTCGGCCACGCGGAGCAGGGCCGGGAGGCCTACCTGGAGGCCTTCGAGGGCTACGTCTCCGGGACCCCGGAGGGGATGTCGGCCTGGATCGCGCACTGCGGCCGCGCGATCGAGCTCGGAGTCCGCGAATCGACGGCGGTCTGCGAGGCGCTCCAGCGCGGCGCGGCCTGAGGCGGGTTTACTCCGGACATGGGTTGCGGCGACACCGTACTGCTCTGGTGTCGCCGCTGGCACTTGCGCCCAGTTACCAAGCGTCCTCGATAGTTGCCCATCAGGTCGGGGACTTTGCCCGTTACCTGGTGCGGCTGGCCCGTAATCGACGGGTCGACGTCGCGTGGGTGCTCGGCGTTCATGCTTCGGTCCGTGGGCCTTACTGCGTTTGAAAGATGATCCTCTCGGATGTTCTTTGGTCTCGCGGGCCGTTGACTCCTTTGTACTCCGCTTCGGACCCGAGCGAAACCCCTGGCCACATTTCTTTGCTTTCCATCGGATCTCCACCCATACCGGACACCTGCCATCGCCGCAGGTCACCCGCCTGCGCGCCGAGGTCGGCGCGGGCCCGCGCCCTGCTTCCATCCCGCCCGGAGCCTCCAGCCCGTCCGGCACCTTCAGCCCGTCCGGCGTTTGAGGACCGGGTCCGGGCAGAGCCCGGGGCCCCCTCCAGCCCGTCCGGCGCTTGAGGACCGGGTCCGGGCGGAGCCCGGGGAACGGTGGAAGGGCGGGTAGGGGACGGCCCCGCGCAGCGGCAGCCCCAACGCCCGCCCCGCCGGGACCCGACACGGCCGAGCCGGCTGCCGAGCCGCAGCGGGGCTCAGCGGTCGCGCTGGGCCGGGGCCCGGCGTTGGGCCCCGGCCGCGGCGGACCGCAGGCGGGTCGACAGGCTCAGGCGGGCCGGATCAGGCCGACGCGGCAGCCGCAAGCGCCCGCCGCCGACTCGCGTACCAGACCAGCCCGGCAGTCGCGGCCGCCGCCCCCACCGCCGCCGCCGCGACCAACGCCGGCCGCGCGGGCATCGACAGCCCGGGCAGCCGCTGCTTCAGCCGCACCGGCCGGTTGAACACCAGCACCGGCCACTCCCGCGCCACCGCCTCCCGCCGCAGCGCCCGGTCGGGATTGACCGCGTGCGGGTGCCCGACCGCTTCGAGCATCGGGATGTCGGTCGCCGAGTCGCTGTAGGCGTAGCAGCGCGCGAGGTCGTACCCCTCGGACTCCGCGAGCTCGCGTACCGCCTCCGCCTTCGTGGGTCCGTAGGCGTAGTACTCGATCTCGCCCGTGAAGCAGCCGTCCTCGCCCACGACCATCCGGGTGGCGACGACCCGGTCGGCGCCGAGCATCTCCCCGATGGGTTCGACCACTTCGGCGCCGGAGGTGGACACGATCACCACGTCGCGGCCCGCCGTGTGGTGGGCCTCGATGAGGGACGCGGCCTCGTCGTAGATCAGCGGGTCGATGAGGTCGTGCAGGGTCTCGGCGACGATCTCCCGTACCTGCTGTACGTTCCACCCCTTGCACAGGGCGGACAGGTACTCCCGCATCCGTTCCATCTGATCGTGGTCGGCGCCGCCGGCCAGATAGATGAACTGGGTATAGGCGGTGCGCAGCACGGCCCGTCGGTTGATCAGGCCGCCCTGGTAGAAGGACTTGCTGAACGTCAGAGTGCTCGACTTCGCAATGACCGTCTTGTCCAGGTCGAAGAAGGCTGCGGTACGAGGCGCGGAGTGCGGCAAGGGCTGATTTTCCACGACCCGAGCATATGCGCCCACCATTCGGCGTAAAGTGTGGCGCGTGGGTTTGCCTGGGAAGCCTCTCGGGTACACCATGGAAGTCACGGATCGTTCGCGACCGTGCTAACCCGGTCTGGCTCCTCCCCCCCCGAGTCGGACCGTGGGGACGACCCCCGCTCTCCCCCCCGGCGGGGGTCGTCGCATGTCCGGACGCGGTTCGCGTCCCCAGCCTTCGGCCCCAAGTGATCATCCCTCAGGCCCCTTCCTGTTCCAGGGGCCTGCGTGGCGAAGGCCCTCACCCTCTCGAACTCGTGACTGTGCGTAGTGGTTCCGGCGCGCTCCGGAACTCACCTGTTGGGGTGAGCGGGTTATTCACAATGGGCCGGGTGTCCACAGTTTTCGACCAAGATCCACTTCTTTTCTCCGATCGCGTCACGGTGATTCCGGCCGCGAAGTCCGCGGCGCTGGATATGCGGCGAGAAGGAGGCGGAGATCGTGGCTGGATCGAAGTCGTGTGAAGTCCGGGATCTCGTGGTCGCGGGCGGGGACAGGATGAATCCCGGTGCTGGTGGGCCCGCGCCCGGCGGTGGACGACCACTGATCATCACCGAGGATCCCTTGCTGCTCGACGATCTGCTGCGGCTGTGCGCCGCTGCGGGAGCCGAGCCGCATGTGCACCACGCGGTGCCCGAGCAAAGCGGAGCCGGGGGCGACGGGAGTGGCCGCGGTGCGGCAGGCGTCGGATGGGAGTCCGCGCCGCTCGTCCTCGTCGGGGACGACGCCGCCGGGCGGGTGCGCGGGGCGCCCCGGCGGGAGGGGGTCTTCCTCGTCGGCCGGGATCCGGACGACCCCCATGTATGGCAGCGCGCGGTGGAGATCGGCGCCGAAGAAGTGCTCACCCTCCCCGACGCGGAGAACTGGCTCGTCGACCGCATCGCCGATGTCGTGGAAGGAGCCGGGCGGCCCGCCCTCACGGTCGGGGTGATCGGCGGCAGCGGCGGCGCCGGAGCGTCCACCCTCGCGTGCGCCCTGGCCCTGCGGGCCACCCGTGCCGGGGAGCGGACCATCCTCATCGACGGGGACCCGCTCGGCGGCGGCATGGACGTCCTGCTCGGGGGCGAGACCGCCGAAGGACTGCGCTGGCCCGACTTCGCGGGCTCGCGCGGCCGGGTCGGCGCCGGAGCCCTCGCGGAATCCCTGCCCGAACTGCACGCCCTGCGGGTGCTCAGCTGGGACCGCGGGGACCGGGTCGTGGTGCCGCCCGCCGCCGTGCGGTCGGTGGTGGCCGCGGCGCGCCGCCGCGGCGGGGTCGTGGTGGTGGACCTGCCGCGCCGGGTCGACGAAGCCGTCGCCGAGGTGCTCGCGCAGCTGGACCTGGTCCTGATGGTGGTGCCGGGCGAGCTGCGCGCGGTGGCCGCGGCCGGCCGGGTGGCGGCCGGAGTCAGGATGGTGGCCCGCGACGTCCGCGTGGTCGTACGGGGCCCCGTGCCCGGCGGACTCGAAGCGGACACCGTCGCCGGACTGCTGGGGGTGCCCCTGGCCGGCGAGGTACGGGTCGAGGTGGGGCTCCCGGGACGGGTCGCCGGAGGGGAACCGCCGGGCTCGCACGCGCGGGGCTCCCTGGCCCGCTTCTGCGACGGCTTCTGGCAGCGGGCGCTCGGCTCCGCCCAGGGGGTGACGGCATGAGCGCCGTGCTCCTCGACGCGGTGCGCCAGCGGCTCGCCGAGAGCGGGGTGGATCCGACCCCGGCAGGGGTGGCAGCGGCCCTGCGGGCCCAGGGCAGGCTGCTGGGCGACACGGAAGTGCTCGGCGTGGCCGCCGCGTTACGGTCCGAGCTGGTCGGCGCGGGCCCGCTGGAGCCGCTGCTCGCCGATCCGGAGGTCACCGACGTCCTGGTGGCCGCCCCCGACCGGGTGTGGGTCGACCGCGGTGGCGGGCTGGAGCTCACCGGGGTGACCTTCGCGGACGCCGAGGCCGTGCGCAGGCTCGCCCAGCGGCTGGCCTCCGTGGCGGGACGGCGCCTCGACGACGCCCGGCCCTGGGTGGACGCCCGGATGCCGGACGGCACCCGGCTGCACGCCGTGCTGCCCCCGGTGTCCGTCGGATCGGCCTGCCTGTCCCTGCGGGTGGTGCGGCCGCGTGCCTTCACCCTGGAGGAGCTGGTGGCGGCGGGGACACTGCCGCCCGGCGGTCAGCGGCTGCTCCGCGACATGGTGGAGGCCCGGCTGTCGTTCCTCGTGTCGGGCGGCACCGGCACCGGCAAGACCACGCTCCTCAGCGCCCTGCTGGGGCTGGTCGGCCCCGGTGAGCGGATCGTGCTCGCCGAGGACTCGGCCGAGCTGCGGCCCGACCATCCCCACGTGGTGCGGCTGGAGACCCGGCCGGCCAATCAGGAGGGCGCCGGTCTGGTCACCCTCGCGGATCTGGTCCGCCAGGCGCTGCGGATGAGGCCCGACCGCCTCGTCGTCGGGGAGGTCCGGGGCGCCGAGGTCGCGGACCTGCTGGCCGCGCTCAACACCGGCCACGAAGGAGGCTGCGGCACCGTCCACGCGAACGCCGCCGCCCACGTGCCCGCCCGGCTGGAGGCGCTCGGGACCGCAGCAGGGCTCGACCGGGCCGCCCTGCACAGCCAGTTGGCCGCCGCGCTGACCCTGGTGGTCCACCTCGTACGGGACCGGGCCGGCCGGCGCCGGGTCGCGGAGGTGCACGTGCTGGAGCGGGATCCCGCCGGGCTCGTGGTCACCGTGCCGGCGCTGCGCTGGGCCGCGCGGGGATTCGTGCGGGAGCGGGGCTGGGAGCGGCTGCGCCCGCTCCTCGGAGGTGCCCGGTGAGCGCCCAGACGGCGGCCGCGGTGCCGCTGCCGGTGTTCGCCGGGGTGCTGTGCGCCGGGGCGGCAGCCTGGGCGCTGGCCGGGGGCGACCGGGTGTCCCGGCGGGCCAGGGCGGTACTGGCCGGGGCGGGTCCGGTGGCCCCGGGCGGGTCGGTGCGCTGGGAGCGGCTGCTCGTAGCCGTACGGCTACGGGTCGCGCACAGGCGGGAGTTGCTCTGCCTCGGAGCCGGGCTGGCGCTGGCGCTGCTGGGCGGGTCGGTGATCCCGCTGCTGGCGGGGGCGGCGGCGCTGCCGCTGGTCCGCCGGTGGCTGCGGGCCCGGGAGCGGGCCCGGGCCCGGTCGGCGCGGGCCGCCGAGGTGGTGTCCCTGTGCGGAGCGGTGGTGGGCGAGCTGCGCTCCGGCGCCCAGCCCGGCCAGGCGCTGACCGCGGCCATGCGCCGGACGGTGGCGGGCCCGGGCGGTCCGGGCCCCGCGGAGGCCGGGGTCCTGGCGGCGGCGGCCTTCGGCGGGGACGTCCCAGGGGCGCTGCGCCAGGCCGCGCGGGAGCCCGGAGCGGAAGGGCTGGCCGGGATGGCGGCCTGCTGGCGGGTCTCGGTGGACGGCGGCGCGGGCCTGGCCGCCGGACTGGACCGGCTGGAGGGGGCGTTGCGGGCCGAGCGGGACCGGGAGGAGTCACTGCGCGCCCAGTTGGCCGGAGCGAGATCGACGACGGTGGTCCTGGCCCTGCTGCCCGTGGCCGGGCTGTTGATCGGCACCGGGCTGGGGGCCGACCCGCTGCGGGTGCTGCTGCACACGCCGGTCGGGTGGGGCTGCCTGCTGGCGGGCGGGGCGCTGGAGGCGCTGGGACTGCTGTGGTGCCACCGGATCGTCCGGGCGGGTGAGCGGTGATGGACGGCTTCGCCATCCACAGGCTGGGGATGGTGTCGTGCCTCGCGGCGGCGGCCCTGTGCACGGCATCGGCGGTGGCGGCGCGGGTGCGGGAGCGGGCGGCCCGGCGCAGGCTCACGGCCCTGCTAGCACCGGACCCGGCGAGGCGACGGCCACCCCTGTGCGGCCCCCGGTTGCGGGGAGCGGCGGCGGCCTGGGCCGGGCCGGTCGGGGCGCTGGTCGCGGCCTGGGTGCTGCTCGGCGGGCTCGGGGGCGTGACGGCCGGCTGCGCGGCGGCCTTCGGAGTCCGGTGGTGGCAGGCGCGGGCGCGGCCGCCCGCCGGGGTGGACCCGAGGGAGGTGGAGCGTCAGCTGCCCTTCGCCGCCGACCTGTTGGCCGCGTGCCTGGCGGCCGGAGCCGGGCCGGTGGACGCCGCCGAGGTGGTGGGGGAGTCGCTGGGCGGCCCGGTGGGGGAGCGGCTGGCGACGGCCGGGGCCGAGCTGCGGCTCGGCGGCGAACCAGGCGCCGCGTGGGGGAGGTTGGCGGAGATACCGGGCGCCCGGGCGCTGGCCGAATCCCTGGAGCGCTCCGCTCGTACGGGGGCGCCCGCGGCCGAACCGGTCTCCCGGCTCGCGGCGATGCTCCGGGCGGATCGGGCGCGGCAGGCGGGAGCCAGGGCGCAGCGGGCGGCGGTACTGGTCACCGCGCCGGTGGGGCTGTGCTTCCTCCCCGCCTTCATCGCGATCGGAGTGGCACCAGTGGTGATCGGCATGGCTTCCGGTCTCCTCTCCGGCAGCTGAAATGGCCGACGGAAATGAACATCTGAGATCACTAATCCGAGATCACGTCAAGAAGTTCAATCAATAGGAGGTTTGTCATGAGGATCATCTGGTTTCGCGTGCGGGCGGCGCTGCGGGGTCGTGCGGGCGATGCGGGAATGTCGACTTCGGAATACGCGATGGGGACGATCGCGGCGTGTGCATTCGCGGCTGTTCTGTACAAGGTGGTGACGAGCGAAGTGGTCTCCACGGCACTTCAGTCGACCATCGGGAAGGCACTCGATGCGCCGTTCTGACCGGGGATACGTGACGGCGGAGGCAGCCTTGGTGATTCCGGCGCTGGTGCTGTTCGCGACGCTGCTGGTGTGGGCGCTGATGGCGGCCGCCGCGCAGATCCGGTGTGTGGACGCGGCCCGGGCCGGTGCCCGGGCGGCGGCCCGGTCGGAGCCGGCGGGCAAGGCGGTGGCGGTGGCCGAGGCGGCCGCCCCGCCCGGGGCGCGGGTGGACCTGTCGCGCACGGGCGACCTCTGGCAGGTCCGCGTATCGGCCCCGGCCCCGGGTCCGGCCGCCCTTCCGGTCCGCCTCACGGCCCGGGCGGCGGCGTTGGCCGAGGACACCGTGGGACCGCCGCCATGATCCGGGATCGGGGGCCGGGCCAGGGCCGAGCCCGGCGCCATGGCTGGGACCGGAACCGGAACCGGAGCCGGGGACTGGGCCGGGACCGGGGGTCGGCGACGGTGTGGGGCGTGGTGGTGGCGACCTTGCTGGTGGCGGTGTTCGGCGGGGTGCTCCTGCTCGGGCAGGCCGTCGTGGCCCGCCACCGGGCCGCCGCGGCCGCGGACCTGGCGGCCCTCGCCGCGGCGGCGACCTGGGCCCACGGCCCGGAGGCCGCCTGCGCCACGGCGATACGGGTGGCGGTGGCGCAGGGCGCGCGGGTCACCGGGTGCGTGGTGTCGGGCGAGGTCGCGGAGGTCCGGGCCCGCGCTCCGACGGGCCCGTTCGCCCCGGAGCTGACCTCCCGAGCGGGCCCGCCGCTGTCCGCGGAGCCCGGGTGAGGCGGTGGCTCAGGCGAGGGTCCACAGGTGCACGGAGGCGGTGTTTCCGGGGGAGGAGGTGGTCCAGGTTCCGTCACCCAGGGCGTTCGGGGCACCGGCGGGCGGGAAGGGGTAGGCGATCCGGCCGGTCACGGTCAGGGTGTGCGCGTCGAGCAGCCAGTGGCGGACGTCGCCGTACTCCTCGTCGCTCTCTGCGGTACCGGCTATGAGGGTGTCCTCGTCCAGGAAGCCGCCCTCGTAGTCCCAGTGCACCTCGGACTCTTTGGGGTCCGTGGGGTCCTCGTGCTCCTCGTGCTCCTCGGCCGTCGCGGGGTGGCGCGGCAGGGCGGACTCGGCCGCCACCGTGGCCAGGACCGAACCGTCGCCGGTCCGGAGCAGGGACAGGTCCTCCTGGTAGTGGGCCACGGTCAGCAGCCGGTCGCCCGAAGGGCTCACCGCCATCAGGACACGTTCCTCGTCGCCCAGGCACTCCACGGAGAGCCGTTCGCCGTCCCACCGGCCCCACCGCAGCGGCACGCCGTCCTGGCCTTCGCCGACCGACAGGCCCATCTGCGCGGGATCCGGGTGCGGGACGTGGTCCGAGCCGGCCGCGGCGGTCTGGGCGTCGGCGCGGCCGAGGATCCGGCCGTCGGCGGCGTTGATGACCAGCCATTCGTCGGGAGAGTCCGGGAACTCCGGGCTTCCGGCCACGGGGCCGCGGATGTGGGCCCAGACCAGGGTGCCGTCGGCGGAGAACACGGCCGAGCCGCTGTCGGGGTACAGGTGGTCCCGGCTGTGCGCGTACTCCTCGTAGGAGGCGTGCACGACGTCGCAGCTGCCGGTCCAACAGCCGTGGCGGATCTCCCACCGGGTGGTGCCGTCCGGTGCGACGGCCCGCAGGGCGTGGACTCCGGCGAAGACGGCGAGGTCCCGGGCGGGCGCCACCGCGTCGGTGCCGAAGCGGCGTGGCCAGGGGGCGGGGAAGCGGACCTCCTCGCCATCGCCGGTGACGGTGACCAGCTCGGTGTCCGAGCCCTGCACGAGCAGCGTGGTGTCCGCCAGCCGCCGCACGCCCGGACGGGTGGCCTCGGCCGGGTCCAGGGGCGCCGTGAGCGTGGCGAGAAGGCGGGCTGGCAGGGAGGGCAGAGCGGGCTGGGTGGGCAGCGAGGACTGGTCGTTCATCGGGCTTCCTCCGGCAGGCGGGATCACAACACGCAGCGGGACCCTACGACCCCCCACCGACACCCCGGCCTGCCACCGAGCCGGCCACCGAGCCGGCCACCGGGCCCCGGCCCAGTCCCACACGGCCGACCCACAGGGGTCCACCGGGCCCGCAGCCCGCCCCGCCCGGCACCCCGACCCCGGCTGCCACCCGTACGGCCCCGGCCGCGCCACGGTCGGCCTATCCCGGGGCGTCCTTGAGGAGGTGGGTGAGGAGGCGGATGGCGCCGCGTTTGTGGAGGGGGTCGTTGCCGTTGCCGCATTTGGGGGACTGGATGCAGGACGGGCAGCCCGCCTCGCACTCGCAGGCGGCGATCGCGTCGCGGGTCGCCGTCAGCCAGGCGCGGGCCGTGTGGAAGGCGCGCTCCGCGAAGCCGGCGCCGCCCGGGTGGCCGTCGTAGACGAAGACCGTCGGAAGGAGGGTGTCGGGATGCAGCGGGATCGAGACCCCGCCGATGTCCCAGCGATCGCAGGTGGCGAAGAGCGGGAGCAGGCCGATGGAGGCGTGCTCGGCGGCGTGCAGGGCGCCGCCGAGGATCTCCGGGTTGATCCGGGCCTCGTCCAGCTGGTCCTCGGTCACCGTCCACCACACGGCCCGGGTGCGCAGGGTGCGGGGCGGCAGGTCCAGTTTGGCCTCGCCGAGCACTTCGCCGGTGATCAGCTTGCGGCGCAGGTAGGAGACGACCTGGTTGGTGACCTCGACCGAACCGAAGCAGAGCCGGGCCCGGCCCCAGGCGATCTCCGTCTCGGTCTCCAGGATGGAGATGGCCGTGGTGTCGCGGGCCGTCGTGGAGAACGGCGGGTTCGCCTCCTCCACCAGGGCCACCGAGTCCTCCAGGTCCAGGTGCTTCACGAGGTACGTGCGGCCCTGGTGGAGGTGGACCGCGCCGTCGTGGACGGCCGTGTGGGAGGCCTCCTCGTCCACCGTGCCCAGCAGCCGGCCGGTGGAGGCCTCCACGATCTGCACCGGGCGGCCGCCGCCGCCCCGGATGTCGGTGAGGTCCGAGGCCCGTTCCCGGCGGGTCCAGTGCCAGGCCGTCGCCCGGCGGCGCAGCAGCTTCGCCGCTTCGAGCTGCGGGAGGAGCTCGCGCGCCGCCGGGCCGAAGAGGTCGAGGTCCGGCTCCGTCAGGGGCAGCTCGGCCGCCGCCGCGCACAGGTGGGGGGCCAGGACGTACGGGTTGTCGGGGTCCAGGACGGTGGCCTCCACCGGCTGCTGGAAGAGGGCCTCGGGGTGGTGGACCAGATAGGTGTCCAGCGGGTCGTCGCGGGCGATCAGCACCGCCAGCGCGCCGTGGCCCGAGCGCCCCGCCCGGCCGGCCTGCTGCCACAGGGAGGCGCGGGTGCCGGGGTAGCCGGTGATCAGGACGGCGTCGAGGCCGGAGACGTCCACGCCCAGCTCCAGGGCGGTCGTGGCGGCCAGTCCGAGCAGCTCGCCGGAGTGCAGGGCCCGCTCCAGGGCCCGGCGCTCCTCGGGCAGGTAGCCGCCGCGGTAGGCCGCGACCCGCCCGGGCAGCGAGCGGTCCACCGACGCGAGCCGCTCCTGGGCGATGACGGAGATCAGCTCCGCGCCGCGCCGGGAGCGGACGAAGGCGACCGTACGGACGCCCTGGACCACCAGGTCGGTGAGGAGGTCGGCGGTTTCGGCGGTGGCCGTACGGCGTACGGGCGCGCCCTTCTCGCCCTTGAGGTCGGTCAGGGGCGGCTCCCACAGGGCGAAGACGACCTCGCCGCGCGGGGAGGCGTCGTCGGCGACCTCGACCACCGGCAGGCCCGTCAGCCGGGACGCTGCGGCCGCCGGATCGCTCGCGGTGGCCGAGGCCAGCAGGAAGACGGGATCGGAGCCGTAGCGGGCGCACAGCCGCCGCAGCCGGCGCAGGACCTGGGCGACGTGGGAGCCGAAGACGCCCCGGTAGGTGTGGCACTCGTCGATCACGACGTAGCGCAGGGCCCGCAGGAACGAGGCCCAGCGCGGGTGGGCCGGGAGGATCCCGCGGTGCAGCATGTCGGGGTTGGTGAGGACGTAGTTGGCGTACTGGCGCACCCACTCGCGTTCCTCCACCGGCGTGTCGCCGTCGTACACGGCCGGACGGATCGCGTTGCCGAGCGGACCGGCCAGCTCCCGCACGGCGCGCCGCTGGTCGGCGGCCAGCGCCTTGGTCGGAGCCAGGTACAGGGCGGTCGCCCCGCGTCCGTTGGGGGCCTCTGCGCCGTCCGCGAGGGCCGAGAGCACGGGCGCGAGGTAGGCCAGCGATTTGCCCGAGGCGGTGCCCGTGGCGACGACCACGGACTCGCCGTCGAGGGCGTGCTCGGCGGCCGCGGCCTGGTGTTCCCATGGATGTTCGATTCCGGCGGCCTGGATGGCGGCTACGACATCAGTTCGGATGCGATCCGGCCAGACTGCATGACGGCCCTCCCGAGGGGGCAAGTGCTCCGTATGGGTGATGCGCGCAGCCCGGGAAGACCCCCGTGACAGCCGGTCCAGGACCGTGCCGGGGGTGGGTCGGGCGTCCGCGGGTGCCGTGGGCTGACCGGGACGGTGAGTGTTGGCCATTGGAACCGAGTGTGTCACCGGCGTGCGGGACAATGGTCGGAAGGCGTCGTGCGCGCCTGCCGGTAAGTGATTGAATGCCATCGCGGCAGCCAATCCCTCGCCTACCTTCGGGTGGGGAGGCCCCTGGGGGGCGCCGCTCGATAGCAAGGTGCTGGAGGATCCGTGGACCTGTCCCTGTCGACTCGCACTGTCGGCGACCGTACGGTCGTGGAGGTCGGTGGCGAGATTGATGTGTATACCGCGCCCAAGCTGCGCGAGCAGTTGGTCGAGTTGGTGAACGACGGCAGCTACCACTTGGTTGTCGACATGGAGCGAGTGGACTTCCTCGACTCCACTGGACTCGGTGTGCTCGTGGGAGGCCTCAAGCGCGTCCGCGCGCACGAGGGCTCGCTGCGTCTGGTCTGCAACCAGGAGCGCATCCTGAAGATCTTCCGAATCACCGGTCTGACCAAGGTGTTCCCGATCCACACCTCGGTGGAGGAAGCGGTCAACGCCACCGACTGACCGACCGACGGCTCTCGGCGGCGAACGGCCGATGAGGAGCGGGGGGCACCGGGCCACAGGCGGTCCGGGCCCCTGTAAGGCACGCCCGTAGTCCGAGGGGGACGCGCATGGCCACCGTTGAACTCCGCTTCAGCGCCCAGCCCGAACACGTCCGGACGGCCCGCCTGGTCGCGGCCGCCGTGGCGCGCCGGGCCGGGGTGGAGGAAGCCGTCCTCGACGAGGTCCGCCTCGCCGTGGGCGAGGCCTGCTCGCGCGCCGTCGGACTGCACCGCAGCAACGGGCTGACCGCGCCCGTCCGGGTGGTGCTGACCGAGGAGGAGAAGGTGTTCTCCATCGAGGTCGGCGACGAAGTGCCCGGACCGGCCGGCGGTCCGTCCGTCGGCGTGCCCGGGATCGACGCCGCCCTGGACCCGGACGCCGAGGGCGAGGACGAGATGGGCCTCGCCGTGATCAGCGGCCTGGTCGACGACGTCGAGGTCATCAGCGGGGAGACCGGCGGGACCATCCGGATGCGCTGGCCCGTTTCCGGGACCTCCGAGCTGCACTGAGAGCACGCCCCCCGGTCCGTCGCGCCACGGTCCGGGCTTCGCCATGCCCGTGTCCGTGCCTGTGCCCATGCCCGTGCCGTGCCCCGATGAGGCGAAGCCCGCCCCGCGCTGCGGTGAGTTTCGGCGCGGGGTCGTCTGGCGGCGGGAGGCCGGGTGGGTGCCGGGAAAGCGGGGGAGGCCCCGGGCGGGTGGCTTCCGGGAGTGATCGGCCGCGCGTGCCGACGTATCTTCTGATCTTATTCAAGGCCCTGCCGAGCAGGGCCTTTTCTGTCGCCGTAGATCATTGTCGCCGCCGGTTCCCGGAAATTCCTAGATCGATGACGAGGCGTCAATGCCTTTGCCCCATTACTCATTTCGGGGGTAATGGAGTGACCGGATCTATTGGTGAGGAGCATGTGCAGGCCAATTCCGTTTCCCGCGTACTGTTTTGATCGGGTCGCGCTCCCTACAATCCGTCCACATCTTGAGCTCATCACGTCAAGGAGGACGAATGACGGGGCTCTTCACCCCCATTGCGCCCGGTCGCACCACTGACCTGGCATCCGCAGTACTCACCGATGAGAACCGGCTCATCGTGATCGTCATCGCGGGCGTGGCCATCGCCGCACTCGTCGTCGCGCAGATCCTGGTCCGCCAGGTCCTCTCCGCCGACGAGGGAACCGACTCCATGAAGGAGATCGCGGCCGCCGTCCAGGAAGGCGCCAACGCCTACCTCGGACGTCAGCTGCGCACCCTCGGCATCTTCGCCGTCGTCGTGTTCTTCCTGCTCTTCCTGCTCCCCGCCGACGACTGGACGCAGCGGGCGGGACGTTCCGCCTTCTTCCTCGTCGGCGCCCTCTTCTCCGCCGCGACCGGCTACATCGGCATGCGCCTCGCGGTCCGCGCCAACGTCCGCGTCGCCGCGGCCGCCCGCGAGGCCACCCCCGCCGAGGGCGAACCCGCCAAGGACCTGACCGAGGTCTCCCACAAGGCCATGCGGATCGCGTTCCGCACCGGCGGCGTGGTGGGCATGTTCACGGTCGGCCTCGGCCTGCTCGGCGCCTCCTGCGTCGTGCTCGTCTACGCCGCCGACGCCCCCAAGGTCCTGGAGGGCTTCGGCCTCGGAGCCGCCCTGATCGCCATGTTCATGCGTGTGGGCGGCGGCATCTTCACCAAGGCCGCCGACGTCGGCGCCGACCTGGTCGGCAAGGTCGAGCAGGGCATTCCGGAGGATGACCCGCGCAATGCCGCGACCATCGCCGACAACGTGGGCGACAACGTCGGAGACTGCGCGGGAATGGCCGCCGACCTCTTCGAGTCCTACGCCGTCACCCTCGTGGCGGCCCTGATCCTCGGCAAGGCCGCCTTCGGCGACCTGGGCCTGGCCTTCCCGCTGATCGTCCCCGCCATCGGGGTGGTCACGGCGATGATCGGCATCTTCGCGGTTTCCCCGCGGCGCACCGACCGCAGCGGCATGACCGCCATCAACCGCGGCTTCTTCATTTCCGCGATCATCTCGCTGGTGCTCGTCGGGATCGCCGTCTACGCGTACCTGCCGGCCACCTACAAGGAGCTCGCTGGCGTCGACGACGCGGCGATCTCGGGCCACTCCGGCGACCCGCGCATCCTGGCCCTGGTCGCCGTCGCCATCGGCATCGTGCTCGCGGCCCTGATCCAGCAGCTCACCGGCTACTTCACCGAGACCAACCGCCGTCCCGTCCGGGACATCGGCAAGTCCTCCCTGACCGGCGCGGCCACCGTGGTCCTCGCCGGCATCTCCGTGGGTCTGGAGTCCGCCGTCTACACGGCGCTGCTCATCGGCCTCGGCGTCTACGGGGCGTTCCTGCTCGGCGGCACCTCGATCATGCTGGCGCTCTTCGCCGTCGCGCTGGCCGGCACCGGCCTGCTCACCACCGTCGGCGTCATCGTCGCCATGGACACCTTCGGGCCCGTCTCCGACAACGCGCAGGGCATCGCGGAGATGTCCGGCGACGTCGAGGGCGCCGGCGCGCAGGTGCTGACCGACCTGGACGCGGTGGGCAACACCACCAAGGCCATCACCAAGGGCATCGCCATCGCCACCGCCGTGCTCGCCGCGGCCGCGCTCTTCGGCTCGTACAACGACGCCATCGCCAACGCGGTCAAGTCCGTCGGCGCCGACACCAAGGCGATGAACCTCAGCCTGGACATCGCGCAGCCCAACAACCTCGTCGGCCTGATCCTGGGCGCCGCGGTCGTGTTCCTGTTCTCGGGCCTCGCCATCAACGCCGTCGCCCGCTCGGCCGGCGCGGTGGTCTACGAGGTGCGCCGCCAGTTCCGGGAGCACCCCGGGATCATGGACTACACCGAGAAGCCCGAGTACGGGCGCGTCGTGGACATCTGCACCAAGGACGCGCTGCGCGAACTGGCCACGCCCGGCCTGCTCGCCGTCCTCACGCCGATCGCCGTCGGGTTCTCGCTCGGCGTCGGCGCGCTCGGCTCGTTCCTCGCCGGAGCCATCGGCTGCGGCACCCTGATGGCGGTCTTCCTCGCCAACTCCGGTGGCGCGTGGGACAACGCGAAGAAGCTCGTCGAGGACGGGCACCACGGTGGCAAGGGCAGCGAGGCCCACGCGGCCGTCGTCATCGGCGACACGGTCGGCGACCCGTTCAAGGACACCGCCGGTCCGGCCATCAACCCGCTGCTCAAGGTCATGAACCTGGTGGCCCTGCTGATCGCCCCGGCGATCGTGCAGTTCAGCTACGGCGCGGACACCAGCGCCGCCGTGCGGGCCGTCGTCGCGGTCCTCGCGATCGGCGTCATCGTCGGTGCGGTGTACGTCTCCAAGCGCCGCGGCATCGCGGTGGGCGACGAGGGCGAAGGCGAGGGCGGGGGCGAGAGCACTCCGGCCGAGCGGGTGGGCCAGCAGGCCGACCCGGCGGCGGTGATCTCCTCCTGAGGGGTCGTGAGACCCTGAACGCCTGAACGCCTGACGGATGTTCACGGGCGGACACGGGAAGCTCACGGGCGGACTCGATCGTACGCCCGAATGGCGGACAGGCGGCGCGGACTGACGCGCCGTCCGTCCGCCTTTGCGTTTCCCGGATGGCAGGCGTGTATCTTCCGGGCCGAGAGTCTTCGAAGGGACCAATCCGGTGAACAAGAAGCTTGCGGCCGCCATGGCGGGCAGTGCGGTGCTGATGCTCGTCCTGTCCGGCTGCGGCGGGGACGACGGCGACAAGAAGACCGACGCCTGGGCGAAGAAGGTCTGCGACAGCTGGCAGCCCGAGCTCAAGAAGATCGAGCAGGCCAACGCGGACATCAAGCGGGTGGCGACCGAGAGCAGCAAGCCCGAGGAGGTCCAGTCGACCGACTCGGCGGCCTTCGGGACGATGTCGGAGTCGTACAAGTCGATGGGTACGGCCTTGCAGGGGGCGGGTGTTCCGCCGGTCAAGGACGGCGAGAAGACCCAGACCGCCGCGGTCAAGGGCTTCGAGGCGACTTCGCAGGGCTACACGGCCCTGAAGACGAAGATGGACGCCCTCGACCCCAAGGACCAGGGCAAGTTCGCCGAGGGCCTCAAGGACGTGGCGGGCGGCCTGGAGGAAGCGACCAAGGGCGGCAAGGAAGCGCTCGACCAGCTCAAGGCGGGCGGCCTGGACAAGGCGATGAACAGCCAGAAGGGCTGCCAGGTGACGACCCCGTCACCGTCGAAGTCGTAGCGGCGGCCGCCGTCGTCCCCGCTGCCGGCGGCACGACGGTACGCACACCAGGGCGGCCGGAAACCTTCGGGGATCCGGCCGTTCGCCGCGTTCCGGCCGCGCACGCAGCTTCGTACACGAACTCCGTGCGCGCATCCCCGAGCAGGCCCGCGATCAGGCCGTACGGAACTGCGCGCGCCCGGGGTCCCTTCGCGGCGGCGCGCCCCCGCCGCGGCTCCGACGGAGGCGGCCGTCCACGCCGAAGGCCGTGTGGCGCGGGGAATGCCGGTGGCAGCGGCCACAATGGGCGGGTGAGTACCACCAGCCTTCCCTCCGGCCTGCCCGCCCGCCTCCCCTCGTCCGACCACGCCGCCGGGCTCCGCGCCGCGTTGCTCGCCGCCGGTTTCACCGCCGACGGGCTGCTCGACCTGCTCGGCGCCCCCGCCTACGCCGCGCTCGCCCGCAGCGAGACGGTCCCCGCGCTGCGCGCCACGCGCAGCGGCGGCGACGGGCCGCTCGCGAACCTCGTGCGGCTGTTCCTGCTCCAGCAGCCGGTGCCGTACGTGCACGCCTCGGCCGCGCTGCCCGTCGACGCGGCGCTGGCCGATGGCTGGCTGCGCCGTGAGGGTGATGAAGTGCACGCCACCGTGGACGTGCGCCCGTACGGGGGGCCCGAGGGCGAGGACTGGTTCATCGTCTCGGACCTCGGCTGCGCCGTCGGCGGAGCCGGCGGGATCGGCAGTCGCGAGGAGGGTGTCGTCCTCGGGGTCGGCGGCGCCTCGACCACGCTCGCCGGGATCACCGTCCGCGTCCCGGTCGGCTCGGCCCTCGACGTCGGCACCGGTTCCGGGATCCAGGCGCTGCACGCGGCCCAGCACGCCACCCGGGTGACGGCCACCGACGTCAACCCCCGGGCCCTGGAATTCACCCGGTTGACGCTGGCACTGTCGGGGGCCCCGGAGGCCGAGCTGCTCACCGGTTCGCTGTTCGAGCCGGTCGGCGCGGCCACGTACGACCTGATCGTCTCGAATCCGCCGTTCGTGATCTCCCCCGGAGCCCGGCTGACGTACCGGGACGGCGGGATGGGCGGCGACGACCTGTGCCGGACCCTGGTCCAGGAGGCCGGCGCCCGGCTCAACCCGGGCGGGTACGCGCAGTTCCTCGGCAACTGGCAGCACGTGGACGGCGAGGACTGGCACGACCGGGTACGGGCCTGGGTGCCGCGCGGCTGCGATGCCTGGATCGTGCAGCGTGACGTGCAGGACATCACGCAGTACGCGGAGTTGTGGCTGCGCGACGCGGGCGACCACCGCACCGATCCCGCCGAGTACGCGCGGCGGTACGAGGACTGGCTGGACGAGTTCGAGGCCCGTAAGACCAAGGCGGTCGGCTTCGGCTGGATCACGCTGCGGCGCAGCGACGCGGCCGAGCCGTCGATCGTCGTCGAGGAGTGGCCGCATTCGGTGGAACAGCCGCTCGGGGACACCGTCGTGGCGCACTTCGCCCGGCAGGACTACCTCCGCGACCATGACGACGCCGCCCTGCTGACCGGCTATTTCCAGCTGACCGAGGAGGTCGTGCAGGAGCAGGTCGGGGCGCCCGGGGCGGAGGATCCGGAGCACGTGGTGCTCCGGCAGAACCGCGGGATGCGGCGCGCCACCAAGGTCGACACGGTCGGCGCCGGCTTCGCCGGGGTGTGTGACGGATCACTGAGCGCGGGGCGGATTCTGGACGCCATCGCGCAGCTGATGGAGGAGGACCCGGTGGTCCTGCGGGACCGCACGCCGGAGGCGATCCGGATGCTGGTGGAGCAGGGGTTCCTGGAGCCGGTGACGGGGCCTGGGACGGAGCCGGGCGGGATGTAACCCGAACCAGGATGTAACCCGGGGTTCGCCTGGTGTATCCCCCCGGCTGGCAGGCTGCCGGTCAGCGGGATCCGGGGGGATCCCGGGAGCGGCCCAGGGGTTCGAGGGGAACGGCATGGAAGACGGACCGGCGATCTTCGCGGCGACCGTGTTCCTGCTGTTCGGGGCCGCTCTGCTGGCTTGGACGGGGGCGCGCGCCCTGCACGGCGCGCCGGTGGCCGAGGGCGTGCGCCCCGTCGTTGCCGTACCGCTGGCGCTGCTCGCCGGCGCGGTGTCGCTGGCCCTCGGGGTCTGGTGCCTCGGGCGGCTCTGATGCCCGGGGGTTCCGACGCCCGGGCGGATCTGCAGCTCGGGTGGCTCGGAGGCCCGGAGGCTCTGAGGCCCGGGGGCTCTGAAGCCGGGGCCGGACCGCAGACCGCCGTCGCCGGCTCGGCCGCGCCCGCGGGCCCGGCCGCACCGCGGGCACGCTCGCGAGCGGCGCGCCGGGTTGTGCCGAGGTTCCCTCCGAGGTGCGCGTCAGCCCGTAAAGGCCGACGTGAAGAGGGGTGCGGGGGCGGGGCCAGACGGCCCTTCGGCCACTCGGCCCGGTGATCGCCGAGGGTCCGCCGTGGCATCCGGGCGGCAGAAAAGGCACTTGTCGGGTTACCGTTCGAGTGGCCGTTGCGGGCTTCTGCCGTTTGACACGGGGGCGGGTTGTACCGTCACACTCCGCAGCGTCGCCGTACTGCGACCGAGTGCCGACCGGAGAGAAGAGCCAAGTTGTCCCCGACTAGCGAGACCGCAAAGGGCGGCCGCCGACTCGTCATCGTCGAGTCCCCTGCCAAGGCGAAGACGATCAAGGGCTACCTCGGCCCGGGTTACGTCGTCGAGGCGAGCGTCGGGCACATCCGCGACCTCCCCAGCGGCGCGGCCGAGGTTCCCGACAAGTACACCGGCGAGGTCCGTCGCCTCGGTGTGGACGTCGAACACGACTTCGCGCCGATCTACGTCGTCAACGCCGACAAGAAGGCCCAGGTCAGGAAGCTCAAGGAGCTGCTGGCCGAGTCCGACGAACTCTTCCTCGCCACCGATGAGGACCGCGAGGGCGAAGCCATCGCGTGGCACCTTCAGGAAGTCCTCAAGCCCAAGGTCCCCGTCCACCGGATGGTCTTCCACGAGATCACCAAGGACGCGATCCGCGACGCCGTCGCCAACCCGCGCGAGCTCAACCAGCGCATGGTCGACGCCCAGGAGACCCGCCGCATCCTCGACCGCCTCTACGGCTACGAGGTCTCGCCGGTCCTGTGGAAGAAGGTCATGCCGAAGCTGTCGGCGGGCCGCGTCCAGTCGGTGGCCACCCGCATGGTGGTGGAGAAGGAGCGCGAGCGCATCGCCTTCCGCTCCGCCGAGTACTGGGACCTGACCGGCACCTTCTCCACCGGCCGCGCCGGTGACGCCTCCGACCCCTCGACGCTGGTCGCCCGCCTGAACACGGTGGACGGCAAGCGCATCGCGCAGGGCCGCGACTTCGGTTCGACCGGGCAGCTCAAGGGCGAGGTGCTGCACCTCGACGAGGCGAACGCGCGGGCGCTGGCCGCCGCGCTGGCGGAGACCTCGTTCGCGGTCCGCTCGGTCGAGTCCAAGCCGTACCGCCGTTCCCCGTACGCCCCCTTCCGCACGACGACGCTCCAGCAGGAGGCCTCGCGCAAGCTCGGCTTCGGCGCGAAGGCGACGATGCAGGTGGCGCAGAAGCTGTACGAGAACGGCTTCATCACCTACATGCGTACGGACTCCACCACGCTCTCCGACACCGCGGTGTCGGCGGCGCGGGCGCAGGTCACGCAGCTCTACGGGGCCGACTACCTGCCGGAGAAGCCGCGCGTCTACGCGGGCAAGGTCAAGAACGCCCAGGAGGCGCACGAGGCGATCCGCCCCTCGGGTGATCGTTTCCGCACCCCCGCCGAGACGGGCCTGACCGGCGACCAGTTCCGCCTGTACGAGCTCATCTGGAAGCGCACCGTCGCCTCCCAGATGAAGGACGCGGTCGGCAACTCGGTGACCGTGAAGATCGCCGGCCGCTCCTCGGACGGGCGGGACGCGGAATTCTCGGCGTCCGGCAAGACGATCACCTTCCACGGCTTCATGAAGGCCTACGTCGAGGGCGCGGACGACCCGAACGCCGAGCTCGACGACCGCGAGAAGCGCCTGCCGCAGGTCGCGGAGGGCGACGCGCTGTCGGCCGAGGAGATCACGGCCGACGGCCACTCGACCAAGCCGCCGGCCCGCTACACCGAGGCCTCGCTGGTCAAGGAGCTCGAAGAGCGCGAGATCGGCCGCCCGTCGACGTACGCGTCGATCATCGGCACGATCCTGGACCGCGGCTACGTCTTCAAGAAGGGCACGGCCCTGGTGCCGTCCTTCCTCTCCTTCGCCGTGGTCAACCTGCTGGAGACGCACTTCGGGCGGCTCGTCGACTACGACTTCACCGCGCGGATGGAGGACGACCTCGACCGCATCGCGCAGGGCGAGGCCCAGTCCGTGCCGTGGCTGAAGCGGTTCTACTTCGGCTCGGAGGACGCGAGCGAGGTCGTACCGGCCGAGGGCGACCACCTCGGCGGCCTGAAGGAACTGGTGACCGACCTGGGCGCGATCGACGCCCGGGAGATCTCCTCCTTCCCCGTCGGCGAGGGCATCGTGCTGCGCGTCGGCCGCTACGGGCCGTACGTGGAGCGCGGTGAGAAGGACGCCGAGGGCCACCAGCGCGCGGACGTGCCGGAGGAGCTGGCGCCGGACGAGCTGACCGTGGAGTACGCGGAGGAGCTCTTCGCGAAGCCGAGCGGCGAGTTCGAGCTGGGCAAGGACCCGATCAGCGGGAACGAAATCGTCGCGAAGGACGGTCGCTACGGGCCGTACGTGACGGAGATCCTGCCCGAGGGCACGCCGAAGACCGGGAAGAACGCGGTCAAGCCGCGGACGGCCTCGCTGTTCGCGTCGATGAGCCTGGACACGGTCACCCTCGAAGACGCCCTTCGCCTCATGTCCCTTCCGCGGGTCGTGGGCGTGGACGCCGAGGGCGTGGAGATCACGGCCCAGAACGGCCGCTACGGCCCGTACCTGAAGAAGGGCACGGACTCGCGTTCGCTGGAGACCGAGGACCAGCTGTTCGCGATCACGCTGGACGAGGCCCTCGCGATCTACGCGCAGCCGAAGCAGCGCGGGCGGGCCGCGGCCAAGCCGCCGCTGAAGGAGCTGGGCACCGACCCGGTGAGCGAGAAGCCGGTGGTCGTCAAGGACGGCCGCTTCGGCCCGTACGTGACGGACGGCGAGACGAACGCGACGCTGCGGCGGGACGACGACGTCGAGACGATCACGCCGGAGCGGGGCTACGAGCTGCTCGCGGAGAAGCGCGCGAAGGGCCCGGCCAAGAAGACGGCCAAGAAGGCCCCGGCGAAGAAGGCGCCCGCGAAGAAGGCGACGGCGACGAAGACCGCGGCCGCCAAGAAGACGACGGCGGCGAAGAAGACCGTCGCGAAGAAGACGACCGCGAAGAAGACGGTGGCGAAGAAGGCGGCCGCCGCTCCGGCGGACGAGTAGCAGCCGGCGGGGCCCGTGCAATAGGCACGGGCCCCGCCCGCGTAAGCCGTACGGGGGTTTTTGTACGGGGTGGTGGGGGGTGGCCCCGGATCTTCGGGGGAG